>CAZLYM010000025.1:0-13222 GCA_964563475.1 uncultured Pirellulaceae bacterium | reverse complement strand
AGTTGCTCAATGGACATACATTGACCGCAATTCTTTAATTGACCGCAATTGCTGGCGATTCCAGTTCAGCCAGTATGCCGCGTAAGTGTGCCTTGCTCAATTGCAGCGTATCCCCAATTTCGTGAAGCAGTTGTCTTTCTGAGGGATCGACTACGCCATCTGCGATCGCGATCTGGTAGGCGGCTGTGATCAGGATCTCCTTGCCCTTGTCGTTTAGCGACGGACCGAATTCGGCAACCAACGCGAGAGGGTTGGAGTCGCTCTGTTGGACGATCGCAATCTCTTCGCGCAAATCTTCTTCGGTGACCTCGACGCCCGCCAATTCTTCGAAAGTGACTTGCAGTTCTTTGACTTCGCTGTCGTCAATGATGCCGTCGGCCAGTAGCATGCTGATCATCAGTTGCTTGGCTGCGACCATGAAAATGGCTTCTGTCGTCCGACCCTGCTCGGCAGGATCGTAGTCAAGGATGTCGTGGTGAAAAGTTCCCTGGCACTGTTGGCATTCTACGTATTCGCCAAGGCTGTTTAGCGGAATGACAGGAATGAAATACAGAGTGAAAAAATTACGAACCGTCTTGTGCCGAAAATCAATATTCGGTCCGCAGCTGGGACAGTGGAATTGCCCTTGTTCCTTGTTGAAGGTTACGCCCCGCCATCCAAAAATAATCATTTCGTAAACTCCGGTGATTTTTCTAATTTACGGCGTCATTAATTTTAATAGGTTGTTTTCAAATGTCCATCAATTTCTTGTTGCTTCAAACAACGCGCTGCTAGGGAACATTTTGCCAAACACACGCATCCGCAAAATCTGTTCCTGATACGTATATTCCCTAGTGCCTATTGTTTCACGCAAACAAAAAGCCCGTTGCCGAATTCACGACAACGAGCTTTATGATTGGTTCATGCCACTTAGCTTGACCTAGTCAGTTGGGCATGTCGGTTAAGGTTACTCTTCGTTGGTGCTCCCCAAGTTTCCTACAAGAACAAAAGCATCCCCCAAAACATCAACGGTTCCGTTAAGGTCAATATCTCCTGCACTGTAGCTTGCCGTCGGTTGCCCAAGACTACCCACGAGAATAAAGGCGTCTCCCAGCACATCGACGGTGCCGTTGCAGTCGAAGTCGCCCAGGAATGTTCCGACTTGACCGTTGGTTGTCTCAACTAATTCCTCAACCAGAAATTCGAAATCGGCAGAGTCGATCGTTCCATCTGCAACCAAGTCCAATTCAGGCCTAGCCGCTGCGTCGCTATCAAGGTTTCCAATGTACTCATCGATGTCAGCACAATCGACAACCAAGTCGCCATTGAAGTCACCAAGAAGAGGAGGAGTGCCTTCGACTGTCAAATCTGTTGCCACAACGATGTTGTCTACCCAAAACCCAACGTTGCCAGCGTTAAGGTCGTTGTGAGAGCTGAACAAAACAATCGAGGCAAGGTCCGTTGCTCCGCTTGCGATCCCCAAGCCAGTCGCAGGTGTCTGGGTAGCGCCTCCGCTGCTCGGAGCCGGACCAGCTGAAGCGTTCCACCCGTTTTCATCGATCGTAACACTTACAGCAACCTGACCTGATGGTGCTACACTGGTATTCGTATTGTTGAGGTTAAAGTTGAAGCCTGTCGCTAGCAATGTGCCCTCAACGGAAGAGAAATCATAGTCGAGCGTATTTCCATCTCGAACTACGTCTGGGTTAACAGACACGAATTCCGTGTTGTCTTGTCCCAGTTCACGAGCGAAAACTTGGCGAGCAGCAGCGTTGCTTCCAGCTCGCCAGACGATGTGAAAAACCTCAGCTCCAGCGGAACTTTGCCCAACGATGTGTACGTACTTAAAAATTGTTGAATTATTGGTGCCAAAAGACGCAAGGTTGAAATCGACGGTCGTTGTCTGACCCGCACCCAGTACTCCTGTGACTGCCGCAGGTTCGCTGAGATTTACGGTAAGAAAGTTTCCAGCCGGTGTACCGACATCATTGATGCTATTGATGGTACCGGGGGTACCACCAAAACCACCAGCACTGTCGGTGCTTATTGAATTGAACATGACATTGTTGCCGCTGGTGTATGCTTGGCGAGTCGCGCTAATAAACCCACTCGGTGCTTCGAGGGTGCCGACAGATGGAGTGCCCAGTGTTCCGGCTGCGGACAAATCTCCAGGCATGGCGTTTTCAAAATCGTGACTGAATACGGTCGTTTGTGCAGATGCGGTGGAAGCCGATGCCAGCAAAATTAGGCTGGCGGCAGTAAACAACATTTTCATAGTGAGAGTCCTTAAAAGAAGTGGATGATCGTGTCGGCTAAAGTCGTACGCGAGGCACCAAAGAAGGGCCAAGAACACTTGTCAATAAAATGTGATACGCCAATCACCAAGATGCACATCAAAGACGTTGGAAGTGTGCATAGGGTACGGAGAGGGTTCATAGATTTCTCCTCAAATTTTTCAAGAATGAAAAGTGGGAAACCGCCCCTCAGTATATCAATAAAGGGGCTCATGTGCCCCCCCCTCCGCTAAATATCAGATCAATTTGTTGTGCGGGGTTAGAAGGCTTTGATCCGCTTAACGTTACTCGTACCGTTTCAAATGAGATAAACCAAAGGTTTACTCAATAGAAAGCGAGGCGGATCGGTCAGCGGGAGACAGTAACGGATGAATCACCACTAAAAAAGTTCAGCAGACTTCCGTGGGGCAGGCTCCGAAGAATCGGACACCTGTTATTTTCCAGTCAGCACTTCTAAATCGTCAATGAACATCAGATGGCCGTGGTCGGCGGTGACGATGACCGCTGTCTCAGACCAGTTGCTATTTTGTTCGACCCACTGAACGACTTTTTGGAAGGCTCGGTCACCACTGACGACGGCCCCGATTCCGTTGTCAATGTTATTGTTGTGGCTGGCCCAATCGACTTCACCTGCTTCGATCATCAACCAGAATCCCGTCTCATCCTTTTCCAAAACGGTCAGTGCCGCTTCGGTCATGTCCGCCAAGGTAGGATTCTCAATCAAGTCCGCTGGCGAGTACCGTTCGGCTTTCTTGATTCCTCGTGTCGGATCGTACTTGCCATCGGCGGTACGAAACGGCAAGTGCCCACCCTTTCCATAGAAGCCCAACAGTCGCTCGTTGTTGGCGGCGGCAGTCTTGGCGGCTTCGAGCAGGGTTCGACGACCTGCTTTTCCATTGGTTCTTTGAGCGACTCGGTAGCGACCGTCATTGTGCAAATCGATCGCGTCGAGATCTTTCTGGGCGAGGTATTTGTTTCCGGGAATATAGTTCTTGCCCTGTTTTTTGCGGTCGTCTTTTTTGTCTTCTGTTCGCCCACAGCCGATCAGAACGTCAACGCCCGGTAGCGGTTTTTCAGGGTGCGAGATCGATTTCAATCCCAGCAGATCACGAGAAAGGTCTTGGTAGTCGTTTCGCGTGACGTTGTTCGAGTAAGTGGACGCGGGAGTCGCATGGCTGATTGGCACACTCGACACGACTCCGATTGCAAAGCCAGCTTGTTGCAGTTCCCGAGCGATTGGTGTGACTTGCTTGCCTTCTGGATCGATGTTGATCGCGGCGTTGTACGTTTTGATTCCGGAGAACATCGACGTTGCCGAGGAAGCCGAATCAGTGTACCCGTGAGGCAGGGATTTTCTTTGGCCTCTCAGGTAGTTGGGGTCAGCGGGACGGCTCCAAGGGCGTTGACCACCGTAGCCCGCGCTGTACCCACCGCCTCGCTTGCCTTGAACCGTAACTGCCTGCGCGTTGACGTCAGTTTTGGAATCATTGTTGTGAGGGCTTGAGACAAAGTAGCCATAATCGGACAAACGCTTTTTGTAGTCAAGAAACGCCAGCCCGGTTCCACGTCCTCGGGTGTAAGCAATCTTGCCTTGCTGATAGACTGCGGTGGCCTGAGTCGTTTGCCAATCCATGCCATCGAAAATGATGACGATGACGTGCTTCTTCCCGGCGTCGATGGCCTGTTTTTGAAGTAGGTAAACGTCCGTTTGATCAAAGTAATCGGCTTTCGGATTGAGTGTTTCCTTGGGCAGACGACCGTAGATCTCTTTGAGCCTTTCTTCGCTTCGGTAGCAGCTGTTGGCTTTGTCAAAGGCATCCAGTTTGATTCCCCAAGTGTAAATTGGCACCAACCGGTTTGAGTGCTGGGTCCAGTTCGAGAACTTGCCGGCCAGATCACCCCAATGACACCATTCACACTTGCCCGAATCAACCGCTTTGAACTGAAAGTCGCGTAGAAAATCATCATGGAAGTCTTCCGCCACTTCTGCTTCTGATTTTCTGCGCGAATCTTCTGATGCGTCGTTATATATTGAGGCAACCTGAGCCGAACAAACGTTTGAACTCAAAAGGAATACGGCCAGAATGGCCAACTGCAATAATCGAAAAGACTGCATCGAAAGTTGTACCCGTAAAGTCATTCAGGTGAATAATTTGTGGAGCCCGAAATTGTAGTAAATTCACCTCCGAGGTTGCAGTAGCGACACTGGGAATGCTCGCAAAAGTGATCAAAAGCTCACACGTGGTCAGCCACTGAAGGAGATCTGCGAAAGAACTTCAACCTTTCGTTTCACGGTCATCCCGAGTCAATAAATGATAGGTCGATGGCTGGCGGTCATTGAACCGATGGACTTCATGCTGTCCGGGGATGGCAATCAGATGCTTCTGCCTTGCTTCGGCTGGATCGATCGTGGCGTACAAAATTTCTTCGTCCGCATGATCCGCCGACGCCAAGACACCACCTTTCGGGTCACAGATCTTACTCTTGCCGATAAATTCGAAACCGCGTTCGGTTCCAACTCGGTTGACTGACATATAGTAAACGTTGTTCTCTAGGGCTCTGGCATTCGGGATGAAGTCAGCCACTCGACCGGAACCCGGCGGCCAATTGGTCGGCAATGCAATCACGTCAGCTCCTGCCAGCGCGAGCGATCGCGCGGCTTCGGGGAACGAACTGTCGTAGCAAATGTTCAGGCCGACCTTTAAGTCACCCGCGGCAAACACTGCATCGGCACAGGTGCCCGGCGTGGTGAAGCGATCGACGCCCAAGAGTGGCAGATGAATTTTGCGGTAACACCCTGCCACACCCGAGGCTGTTACCAAAGCGACGGAATTGTACAGCCGGTTGTCGTCAGACCGCTCCAGAAATCCAAACACGGTCGACGTTTTGAGATCCGCACACATCTCGCAGACTTGTTTGATCGAATCGCCTTGGGGGTCCTGCGAGTACTCGAACGCTTCCTCGAATGATGCAAAACAATACCCGGTCGTGGTGCATTCCGGGAAAACGGTTAACGCTGCGTCGGCAGAAGTTGTTTGTTTTAACCGGTCGTGGATTTTATTCAGGTTGGCTTCCACGTCGGCAAATGCGATGTCCATCTGAACGCCAGCGATTTTGACAGCCATCAAAATGTTCCTCGTCAATTGAGCCCAGCAGATTGCGCTACAACCTCGGGCAGTTTTATTGAAGCTCTCGAGCCAATTGTCGATAGGCAGCGTTATCCGGGGCCAGTTTTAGCAAGCGAACGACAAGTGCTCTTGCTTGCTCCCGGTCGCCCGTTTGGCTGAACACGGCCGATGCAGTGTACAGATAATTTTCATCTTCCGGGCGTTGCTTTAGGCATTCGAGCAAATGCTCTTTGGCTAAGGGGTAATCTTTGACTAGCACGCATGACATCGCGAATCGAAAGTGAATCGAGTGGTTTTCGGGAAGGGCTTCGCTTAGCTTTAGGTCTCGCCTGAGCAATTCATGGTCTTCTTGTCGATAGGTTGCGACACGTTTGGCGAGCGCGGTTTGGTCGATTCCCTGTGACGCATTGGCAGCGATGCGTTGTTCGATGAGTGTAGCCAATCTGGATCGAGGCCCCGCCATCGAATCGTTTAACTCAATCGCTCGTTGGTAAGCGCGCTGGGCTCGATCGAATTGCTGAGTTTGCTCGAAAAAATTCCCCAAGATCATCTGGCCACCGGGGCGATCTTGATTGAGCCGCAGAGAGTCCTCGTATTCTTTTAGGGATTTTGAAAACGCGGTGCGCTGCGATGCCGATGCGAGACGATCTCTGACTTCGGGCGGCACCGACATGGCGAACCTGACCGCTTCCAAGCGAACTTGTCGAGAGGAATCAGAAAGCGATGGCAGCACGGCTCGAAATGCCTCTTCGGCTTGTTCCGGGAATGAACCCAGCAGTCCCATCAGTCGTCTGATCGCGGCAACTTGCAGTTGAGGATCCGCTGCTTGAGCCAGCTTCAACGCAGCATCAAACGAGTCGCGATTTTGCTCGCTTGCTAGGATTGCGCTGGATCGTATGAACGATGGCGCGGTGGCGTCCTGAGCCAATCGAGCCAGCACGTCTGTTTCCCCTGAAAGCCCGATGGCGAGATCTTCATAGTATTGAGTTTTAGGCGGCGATGTTTCCGTCGGATACCATTTGGTGACCGCCGCCAGCATCTCAGCGTTGACTCGTTTCAGTTCTTTGGCAACTTCTTCGTTGCCGTTTTCAGCGGCAATGATCCAATCCAGATATTGCTTGAGAGGACGACGATCTGCGTTGTCCGATAGTTTTGTTTCATCAATGTGGCAAGCGGTGCACGCGTTGGGGGTTCCCGTGCGGATACTCAGGTCAGGTCGCGGCACGCGAAAGCTGTGGTCGTGTCGCTGATCGACGGCCATGTAAGTCGTATGCGGCATGTGGCAATTGATGCACATGGCTCCCGCTGTTCCCGGTTGATGGAAATGGTGGTTGATCGAATCATACTTTCCGGCCGAGTGTTGATGGCAGGACGTGCAAACCTGATTGCCTTCATACTTGAGTCGAGTCGAGTGCGGATCGTGGCAATCGCTACATTTGATTCCCTTGTGGAACATTTTGCTCTGTAGGAATGAGCCGTAAACGTAATCTTCGTCTCGGATCTGCCCATCGGCGTGGTAGATCGGTTCTTGAACGGTTTGCACAGAATAAAATTCATCGAAACGACATCCGGCAGTGAAGCCTTCCTTGACGACGGATCGGCGCGAGTGACAGGGCGCACAGGTTTCGATCTGCGTGATGTTGTCTTTTGATTTCAGTTTTGCAAGACCGGTGCCATGATGCCGATCCCAGAAAACGCTTCTCGATGAAACGATTTCTTCGTGCAGGCTGCCAGGGCCGTGACACGACTCGCAACTGACATCGATCTCAGTAAACGTGGTCGCGAAACGATTTGATCCTACGTCGAACCCTTTTCTCAAGTTCGTGCTATGGCACTCGGCACAACTGACGTTCCAGTTTTGAGTTTCTCCGGTCCAGTGGAGCGGGTCATCAGGTTCCAGTTTTTCGAAGACGTCCGGCGGCTGAAGGTAGAACCATTTTTTTTCTTGCGTGTCCCACGACAAACGCAAAACCTGAACGCGTCCGACCGCGTTCTCTGGAGCGTCTTCAGAGGGCGGCTCAATTTCCACCATGAATTGCTGAAGCGGTTCGACCCCGAAAGTGTATTTTACTTCGTAGTCGTGTAACTGACCGTCCGGTCCTTCGGTCTCAACCATGAACTTTGATCCGTCTCGGTACATTCGCGACGTGACGCCAAAATTTGTCAGTGTTTGATCATCAAAGTCCGCCAGCACGGTTGAATCATCCGCGATGGCCATTGCTAGGTCATGGTGCGAACCGTGAAACAGTGACGCCTGTTCTTGATGGCACTCGACGCAGGATTTCCGGCCGACGAACTTGGCAGTGGAATCGATCGGCAGCCCCGAATAGTAATCCGCCAGCAGATAGCCCGCGACCAACGTCAGAACGATGACGGTCAGAATGATCGATTTTGAGCGGTTCATGGCGAGACTGGTCGGGACGGAGTTCGGCTGCGACTTTCGCCGTTATCCTATCATAGCTTGATCGGAAACCGACGGAAATGGTCCGGTAGCGTTTTGAGTGGTAGACTTAGAGGTTGAAGCGGCAGTACTTTGAAGTCAGCAGGCGTAAACGTCATGTCGAAATCAAACGCAGATCATCAAGAATCCGATCGGTTGGCGACGCTTCGGTCTCAGTTGGAGGCGGCGGGATGTGGAGACGCTTGTTTTCGTCTGTCCGCCCTGCCCTGTCCTGCGTTTGTTGGTCAGACCAGCGACGTTGCCATGGGCATAGGATGGTGCCCTCAAGGTTTGCCCACGGGGCAGTCGGTCCACCTAGCCAGTTCGCGCTTGAGCCGACAGTTGGAGACATTTCCCGCGTGGTTTGACGCTCTCAGGACATTCGCGATTAATGTCAATCCGGATGACGCGTTCTTGATGACTGCGGAAGGTACGACCTCTGACCCTTGGGCCGCGCGAATCGGTGACCTTTTTGATATCCCGGTGGTTCGGGTGAAGCGATTTCCGAAACGAGTGACTGCCCAATGGATCGAGCAGCAAGAATTGCTTCCGTCGCAGCAGCTGCGCACGATGTGGGTCGAAGCCGCATCCGACGTTTCGCTGGATGATGTGTTGATCGCGATCGCCAGTGAGGTGCGGGTCTTACGAGTACGAAACAAAGGGAATGTTCACCGGGCCGTGTTGCGGCGACTCGAAGCAAAGGCCGGTCGAACGTGGTTGCTGATCGACCCGTCACTTACCAAGTCGAGTGAATCAAAGAAACTAATCCAAGCTGGCGCCACCGGTTGGTGGCTGTACCCATCAGCGAAGCAATCCTCGGATCCAACGCGTTTGCCGGCGCATGTTGGGACTGAAGGATCCGCCCAAGGCGCGGCAGTGATTGCCGTGGCAGACGTTGACTCGACCGAGTACGCGATCCATTGGACTCGCCGTCGCGATGGTGCGTGGCCCGACCAGAGCAACCCAGAGTACCTAGACGACCTGATTTTTCGACGGGACTCCAGCGATCATCATGCGCTGTCTTCGTTGCGAAGGATTTTGATGACGCAGCGAATTCTCGCCAGTAACGTGCTGACTCGATCACCGACGCCGGTTGTGTGTTTTGCGGATGTTCGGCTGACAGAAATCGAAGAACGACGGACTTTCCGTAGTCATTTGGCTCGTTGGGATTTCGAGCCCTATGGAATCGCCATTCGAAAAGAGTTTTTGGAACGTCAGGGGGCTCGTGCAGTGATTTACGGCGACGAAAGCGACTGGGAGGCATTGGCCGATGTCGATCGTCCCTTTTTTCAACGGGCGACGGGAGAAGGGAAACAAGATTGGCGATCGGAGTATGAGATTCGCGTGTGTGGCGACCTGCCACTGAGACGAATTGGGCCTGACGACGCGGTTGTGTTCGTCCCGTCGCTCGACGAAGCCCAGCAAATCGCCCCGCTGAGTCGTTGGCCGGTTGTCGTTTTGGCCGGGTGAGCGTTTGTGGCTGTTTGAGGAGTTGTGTGGCACGATCTCAATCCCGAAGAGCTGAGTCGATCTGATACCTTTCGAGGCCGACTTGGGGGATTCATCCGTGCTGCTTTTTGTAAGCAGTTACACTCGCGAATTCTGCGATTGCGGATTCGGTTGCGGCTTTTTGTCAAATTGAGGCGAACCAATCTCGCGAGTGCTTCGTATTCGGGCCTGTGAACTCGCTAGCGTAATCAATTGCAGAAAAGAACCGGCTTGCTGCCTTGTTTGGAATTCTGTATTTACGCAGCAGGAATCTTTCGCACCTCAGGTCAATGGATGGACCAAACGTTGCCTTCAAGACAAGCAAAACTTCGAAGAAAAACTCAACAGTCTCGGCTTCAGGCTACGCTGACGCGCTGTTCGGCGGTGGCGTTTTTGGCATCGATTGTGGTCGCAACCACCGGTTGCCAAACGGGGCTCGTGGCTGACAGCAATGAGTTGCCAGTCCCTGCCGCTCATCTGAATCCCGAGCAGTTTGAATCCGTTCGGTATCAGAGTGGATCGTCCAATGGCTCTGGATCGTCAGGCGGTGGGGGTGGTGGACTACGCCGTCAGCCACGCGACGATACCTACAAACCCGATCCATGGGAGTCGCTGGCTCCGGGAGCCAATGGCGAAGAGATCGATCAATCGAGAGTGATTATCGACATGATATTTCAGGGCAATCGCGTTGTTTCGGATCAAGTGATTTTAAGCACGATTCGGTCTCGTGTTGGCCGGTATTTTGATGATGATAAGCTACAAAATGATGTCGACAGCCTGTGGCGACTGCCTGAGATTAGTCGCGTCAACGGTCCGTACATCAGCCGCAGTCGGGAAGGGGTGGTGATCACATTCGACATTGTCGAACAGCAGGTGATTGGCGACGTTAAATTCGTTGGCAATCGAGGGATTTCAGATCGGAACCTCCGCAAGAAAGCGGCGTTGGAGCCCGGAGCTCCCTTCAATGCTCATGAAGTTCGCCTAGCCAAGTCGCGACTGGAAGATTTCTACAAGGAAAAGGGCTACCCCCGAACCCAAGTCGAGATCTCCAACGCCGAAGGGAACGACCCATCAACGGTTGTGTTTTTGATCCATGAAGACCAGCGGCAGCGGGTTTGGGATGTTGATTTCGAAGGGAATGTGATTGCAACGGACGCGAGGCTGAAGAGCTTTATCGAGTCCAAGCCGGGAATCGCGAAACTGATCGGTGGCAACGTCCGACGAGACGAAATTGAACAAGATGTGCTACGCCTGACCAACTACTATCGCACGCTCGGATTCTTTAATGCTCGGATTGGTCGTGAGCTTAATGAAAGTAACGACGGCAAATGGGTCACGATTCGTTTTATCATTGATGAAGGACCGCGATACAAAGTCCGTAACGTTGCCTTCATTGGAAATAACTCATATCAATCAGAACAACTGCTAGGACTGCTGGAACTGAAGCCGGGGGCAGATGGAGCTCCTGAGTTTAATTCAACTAAAATGAATTCGGATGTGAACGAACTTCGTCAGCTTTACGGAAGCGAGGGCTTCGTGTTTGCTACCGTTCAAGCCGAGCCGAGATTTCTTGAGGAGCCGGGGCTGCTGGATATGGTCTACAAGATCGACGAGGGCGAACAGTACCGGGTTGGAAAAATCAACGTTCACTTCGAAGGTGATTTCGGGATTACTCGTCGCGAGGTCGTGCTAAGCCGGCTGGGACTGAACCCGGGGGACAAAATTGACTCCAACAAGATCCGAACCAGCGAACGAACCTTGGGTGCATCGCAGATTTTTGCAGGGCCAGGCACGCCCGGTGGTCAGCCGCCGAGAATCGTTGTGCGACCACCGGGAATCGATGGAGAAGGCTCAGGAAGCCGAGCTAGCCGAACTGCAAACAGCGGAAGCAATGGCTCGGGGTCGCGTCGTTAGCAGGCAAGATGGATTTCCATCCGCCATCCGTAAATGGAAAAAATAAGAAGCAACATGCGAAAACAATCGGACAACCTGACCTTCGTCGGACTGCTGACCACCGCGATTAGCGTGGTCTTGAGTTCCGGGTGTGCTCAAACGTGCTGTGGTCCCAACCGGGCCGTAACCGGCCTGAACGCAACGGAATATCAGCTGCCCGCCGAACTGACCGGTCGAGTCACTCCTTCGGCTTTGGCTCATTATCTGCCCGAAGAATCTCCGATCGTTACCGAACCTGATCAAGCGGAATCCAGTCGCACGGTCAGCTTACGAGCCCAGAGTCCGGACGCTAACGGGTTTGGATTTCCCGATCAACCGGTTCCTTCCTACACGCCTAACAATCAAAACGCAGTCTTCGGCCAGACTTATCAACAGCCGGTTGTCACCCGTGGAAACGGTCAGCCCGTCGGTCAGCAAACCAGTTACCAATACCCGGAGCTGGCCACTCCCGGAGGAAGCAGCATCCCTGGAAACGGTTTGCCTTCTCCCAACATCGGTCCTCCCAACGAATTGAACCCGCTCATCCAGCCGTTTGAACGAGGCGGTAATGCCGGTTTCCCCAGCGAGTTTCCCACAAACTACGCAGACATCGACGTCTATGTAACCGAAACGCAAACGGGCAGTATTAACTTTGGTGGAGCGTTCAACAGCGATAACGGCCTGGTTGGACAGGTCATTATCAACGAGCGGAACTTTGACATCACTCGTTTCCCACGAAGATTTCGTGACATTACTGACGGAACGGCATGGCGTGGAGCGGGGCAGAACTTTCGTCTGGAACTGGTCCCGGGTAACGATATTCAACGTTACCTAGTTAGTTTCTCAGAGCCCTATCTGTTTGGAACCAATTACAGCTTCAGTGCGAGTGGTTACTTGTTTGATCGTCGCTATTTCGACTGGGATGAAAACCGTTTGGGCGGTCGAATCTCCGTTGGACGAAGGCTGACACCTGACTTGTCGTTCAGTCTAGGTTTGAGGCTGGAAAGCGTCGACATTGATAATCCTCGACGCCCAGATGCAAATGGCCAGAGTCCTTCTGCACAACTGAACGACGTTCTGGGTAGCAGTAATTTGTTTGTCGCCAACGCCGGCTTGATACGCGATACTCGTGACCATCCGTTTTTGGCGACCGAGGGTACCTATTTTTCAGCGACCGTCAGTCAGGCATTCGGTGACTTCAGTTATACGCGAGGTGACATCGATTGGCGAACGTATCGTTTGTTGTACCAACGGCCGGACGGGTCGGGGCGGCATACGATCAGTTTCGGAACGAAGGTAGGGTTCACTGGGTCGGACACACCTGCTTTTGAACAATACATTGGCGGTGGATTCTCGACGCTGCGAGGTTTTGACTTCCGAGGCGTTGGGCCAACCGAAGGAGCGGTGCCGGGCGATGTTGGAATTCGTGTTGGTGGTGAGTTCCAGTGGCTGAACACACTTGAGTACAACTTCCCGCTAACGGCGGACGACATGATCAAAGGAGTTGCGTTCTGTGACTTCGGAACCATCGAAGATAGCGTGGAACTTCAAAGCGAGAACTTTCGAGTTGCTCCGGGTTTAGGTTTGAGAATTTCCGTGCCTGGCTTGGGACTCGGGGCACCGCTTGCGTTTGACTTCGCGTTCCCGGTTTCAACTGCCGAAGGCGACGAAGAGCAAGTCTTTAGCTTCTATCTTGGAGCGTTGCGATAGAACGTGGTGAGTAGGTATCACACTCCGTGTGATGTTTGGACAAAGATCATCACACTTCGTGTCATAGGCAGAAAGTAGTCATCACGCTCCGCGTGATTGTCAGGCAGTGTTCATCACGCGGAGCGTGATGGCTACTTTGTAGTCATCACACTCCGTGTGATTGTCAGACAGGGTTCATCACGCGGAGCGTGATGGCTACTAAGAAACGACAGGATTCCGACGTCTAGCGAAGATTAAAACACCGAGGTTTT
>CAZLYM010000024.1:0-27132 GCA_964563475.1 uncultured Pirellulaceae bacterium | reverse complement strand
CCGAAGAACGCCCAATCAAGTTTTAAACCGCGAATGAACTCTAATGGACGCGGATACCGTAAACGCTGAAATTCGTGTTGACTGGTGTCTATTCGTGGTAAAAAAATCAACTGTTTCCAGTTTGGTTCTTCCGGGAAGAGTCAGTCGGACGGTTGAGTCTACGATTTGAGTTCTCGAATCACGCCGCTGGAATCTGAGAATTTTTCAACGGGTGCGCCGACGCGTTCGAGCATCGAGCAGTAGAGATTCGTTAACGGCGTCCCCGACCTGACGCGAATATGTCGCCCTGTTTTGATCGTGCGACCGCCTTTACCGAAAAGCGCGATGGGCAAATCTTTGTGGCTGTGGCGGTTTCCATCGGAGATCCCGCTGCCGTAGACGATCATGCAGTTGTCCAGCAGCGTGCCGTTGCCTTCGCGAATACTGGCCAGTCGATCAAATAGGTGTGCTGCAAGACCGGCATGGTATTGATTGATACGACTGATTTTTTGTTGTTTGTCGAACGCGTTACCATGATGCGAGATATTGTGGTGCCCGCCACTGATCGAGAGATTTCGATAGCTTCGATTGCTGCCCGCGTTGGCGAACATGAAACTACAAATCCGAGTCGAATCGGTCTGGAAGGCTAACGCCATCATGTCGAGCAATAGACGGACGTGTTCTCCGTAGTTTTCAGGGACTCCGATCGGACGCGGGTAGTCGGGAACGCCTTGCTCGCGGCGACCAAGTTTGTCAGCCGATTGCAGGCGACGTTCAATATCCCGCACGGCGTACAGGTATTCATCGAACTTCCGTCGATCATTGACGCCAAGATCGCCGCTGATTTTTTTTGCATCGTTCAGAACGAAGTCCAAAACGCTTTTGCGGCGTTTCTCGCGAGCCGCCATCGCCTTGGCTCCGCCTGCGCCACTGGCCCCAAAGAGTCGTTCGAATACGGCGCTAGGATCAATTTCTTTTCCCAACGGCGAGGTATCGGTGCGCCACGAGATATTCGATGTGTACAAACAACTATATCCGGTGTCGCAGTCTCCGCCCAAGGCACTGTCTTCGGTCCCAAGCTCGAGCGACTTCAAACGAGTCAGGTGTCCGATCCGCTGCGCTGCGACTTGATCAACTGAGATCCCGTTTCGAATCTCGCTGCCGTGTGTTTTACGAGGATGAGCGCCGGTAAGAAACGCGGCAACACTGCGAGCGTGATCACCGCCTCCGTCGCCATGCGCTTCGGCTCCATCGAGCGCAAGCCCCGTGATGACATTCATCTGCTTGCGGTGCGCCTTTAGCGGTTCCAGAATTTTCGGCAGGTCGAATTTCCTTTCACTGGGACCGCGTGGTTTCCAATCGGGCATGTGCATTCCATTGGGAACGTACAAAAACCCCATTCGCACTGGCGGCTTAGCAGCAACCGGCGTGACCGCTGCACTAGCGACACTGGAAATCAATGGTGACGGACCGGACATTGCTTCCAGCCACGGTAGCGCGACGGCGGCACCGATGCCTCGTAGCATGGTGCGTCGTGAAAGTGGTTGAGTTCTCGGTTTACTATTCATTGTCTCATCTTTCGCTGTTGCGTACGCTTACATCGGCGTTCGGATCGGCGTCGTTCCCAATCGATGATTGCTCGTCGGGACTAGGTTTTAGCCGGCGGGAGCTAGACCGCGAACGTTCGCGAAACGGCTTGCTAAGCACGACCTGAGTCACCAAGTCCGAAAAACGGTATTCGTTTTCCGCCAGTTGTTTGATGACCAAGTCGGTCGTGCATTCGTCATAGTACTCCAATCCGCGGCCCAACGCGTAGATGAGCATCTTTTCTGTCAGACAGCGAACAAATTTGTGCTTCATATTCGTAGCGATCACCGCCTGCATTGCGATGGCACCATCAAAATTGGTTCCGTCGGGCAGTTCGCCTCGTGAGTCGACCGGCAGACCTTCGTCTTCGTCGCGCCAGCGGCCTACGGCGTCAAAATGTTCCAACGCAAACCCAAGTTCGTCCATAACCTTATGGCAAACCGCGCAGTTAGGATCTTCGCGGTGCTGAATCATTCGCTCGCGCGTGGTTCCAGTCAATTCTTCTTGGTTTTCGAGCGGGACGGCGTCCGGATCAGGTGGAGGCGGTTCATCGCCAAGCAAGTTCTCCATAATCCACTTGCCTCGTTTGACTGGCGAAGTGCGAGTCGGATTCGACGTCAATGTTAGGATGCTGGCGTGGCCAATGATCCCGTTGCGCCCGGTATCTTTCAAGCTGACTTTCCGGAATGCCTTCCCTTCGACTCCTTTGACCCCATAGTGATCGGCAAGCCGTTCGTTGAGGAAGGAGTAGTCCACGTCAAGCAACTCCATCATGCTGGCGTTCCGCTTAATTAGATCTTTGACGAGCAATCGGGTTTCGGTCGCCATGTCGGATCGCATGGTTTTGTCAATTCCAGGAAACAGGTCGGGATCGGGACGTACTTTGCCCAGTTTTGGCAGTTGCAACCATTGAGCAATAAAATTATTGACCAGCGCGTCTGCCTTTGGATCCGCCAACATGCGTTCCACCTGAGCAACTAGTACCTCGGGCTGGTGCAATTGGTTTTTCGCCGCCAGTTCGAACAATCGGTCGTCGGGCATCGTGCTCCACAAGAAATAGCTGAGCCGAGTGGCCAGTTGATAATCGTCGAGCCCTTGATTGTCGGTCTCGCGACGGCCTTCGATTGGCGATTCGATTTTGAAAAGAAAATGGGGTGACACCAACACGGCCTGAATACAGGTTCGTATTCCGTCAAAAAATGTCGCCTTGCCCGAGGCCGCTCTACGATACAACCGCATCAGGCGTCCCAACTCTTGATTGGTTATCGGCCGCCGCCAAGCGCGGCTAACGAACGCTCGCAGAACTCGTTTCGCGTGCTTTTCTCCCGGCTGTATTCCGTCTGGAAGATCTGCCAGCCATTGCTTAGCAAAAACGCCTTCGACATCCAGAGGGCCGTGAATGGTGACACTCGAGATGTAGAGGTTTCGATCGAGCTTAGGACTTTTGTCCGTTTCGGGAACATAGTAATCATTTAGAAAGCTAATCAATAAACGCTGCTTCCTAGCTTCAAGGTTGATATCCGTTGACACCGTTATCAACTTCTGCTCCGCCGCCGCCGGGACTTCGATTTTACGCAGATCCTTTCCGGTAAAACTAATTCCCATTTTCACCAGTTCGTCGCCCGCTTGGTCAGCTAGAACCTGAACGTCAAAACGATACTTCCCTGCGAAAGGTGGAGCGATGGGGTATGAGATACTTCCATCGGAGTGGAGCATGTGCGAATCTTCAAGCTTGGACGAGGCTTTGGTGCCACGAAATTCTTTGCCGGGAATCACCTTGGAGTATTGGCCTCGGTTGGGATCGACAATCGTTCGAGACGTAATGTGCTCTGCCGCGTCCAGATATTTTTCCATGAGCCTCGGTGGAAGAGAAAGCACATCCGCAATGTTGTCAAAGCCGTACCCAACGTCATCGCCCGGGAAAGTTCTTGCGGGGCGATAGTCGTAGCCGACCAGATCTCGAATTGTGTTTCGGTATTCGGTTCGATTGAGCCGACGGATAGTGACGCGTCCTGCGTTGATGTTCGTGCAGTCGACGCTGTTGAGCAAATCATCCACCCACTTGGTGACCGCTTCATGCTCTTGGTCGGTCAGCGGATCAGAATCTTCGGGCGGCATCTCGCGAGCGGCCACACGAGTCAGCACTTTTCGCCACAGCTTCCGGGCGTCGAGCAATTGGTCCATCGTTTTGAATGGTTCAAGGTTCACGCCCGCGTCATCGTTGTCGCCCCAATGACAGTCGCCGCATGATTTCTCAAGAATGGGTCGAATCTGGTTTGTGAACTGCCGCTGCACACGCACCAATCGATCACTGGGATTCTCTTGCGCTTGGGCGAATTGCATCCCGCCAAACGTCAGCATCCACAGTAAAATCAATAAACCATGGGCCTTATGACGAAACGCGTGGCGCAACGTAGCGGGAGCCATCTTGGACCAGCGTGCGAAAGCGGGTGTCGGACGAACCATCAGTTGGATGGAATTTACATTCATGACGACTCAAACGAAGGCTTTTAAAAACTTAAGCCCGGACGAAAGGGCCGGATTCAAGATGGCGAGAGAACTGATGGTTCATTTTAGAGCAGTGCCTTAGCAAGGAACAAAGCACTCTTAACTTACCGGAAAACGTATGCGTAAAATCAGGGTCATTGTGTGCCCCTTGCCCGGAATACGACAAAAATTCGGCATCGCGTCATCGAAATGAAGAGATTTTCGGACTCACGCAATCGGACCGAACCATGAATTGAGAGCTTCCCAAAGGTCGTAATCGTCTTAATTTCCGGGAAAAACGGTCACAATGAGACTAAAAACGGAGCTAAACGCGTGTTTTTAGGCAAAATTAACCGTTTTGGCCGTGTTTTCGGGTCAAACTATCTTGAATTATGGGGTCGAATCATTCTAATTTCCGCGTCTTGGCAATTGGAAAGTTCATTTCCCCCAATTTTTAAATTCACAAACCCAACCCCACTCTCTAGGAGAAGTGTAACAATGGCAAAAGCAAGCTCGGCGCCTAAACCACCGACTAAATCTGAAATCATGAACAACATCGCGGAAGCAACCGAGATGACAAAGAAAGAAGTTGCAGCTTTCTTTGACGCCTTGGGTGCGGAAATCGAAAAGAACATCGCTAAGAAAAGTAGCGCTGGAATGTTCACCATCCCTGGCCTTTGCAAGATTGTCGTCAAAGACAAGCCTGCTCTGCCTCGTCGTCAGGTCCGTAACCCGGGCACCGGCGAAATGGTTTGGGCGGCTCCAAAGCCAGCCAGCCGACAAGTTAAGATCCGACCGCTGAAGGGTCTGAAAGACATGATCGTCTGAGACTAGCGTTTCAGTAGATCGGGCAAGCTCATGGTTCATCCCGTGACTTTCCAAACCAATCAAGCCGTCTCGATTCGATCGAGGCGGCTTTTTTGTTTGCGTGTTGGGTTTGCAAAGGAGTGTGAGAGCAAGAAACAATTCGCCGTGCCGACAGAGCGGCAAGCATACATGCTTGCACGCTGTCATCTATCTGCGTTCACGCTCTTTCAAGATTCCGAACGGTCTCCGTCGCGCGGTTTGGGGTTTCAACCACATCGAACATAAACTTCTCAAGTGTTTCCGGCCGCATCATCGCGACGTGGGTCAATGTCTGAGCGATCGGTAGCTCTCGAGGTGCAACCGCAAGCACGCGAGCGAAAACCTCGGGGCCGACTTGAAGCATCGGCACCTCGTGCTCAACATGCTCGGTGACGTCCATTGTCGCGAGATAGCTTTCTTCATCCATCTGACTTAGGCCGTGCAAGCAGATCAGTTCGACAGTTCCTTTAATTAGCTCGTGAATCAGCAACGGCCAAATCATCGCCTTGGCGACGACAGCAAGCGTCCCGTCTCTGCGATCAACTCCTCCCCAGCCAACCATTCCCGCCATCAGCATCCTTCCGAGGCGTGTTTCTGGCTCACGGATGTCGCCCCACTTTGGTTCAAGCGTCAAGCTCGCGTCTAGGCGGTCTATGGGAACCTGATAAATCTGATGGCATGCCTCACAGGCCAACCGTTCAAGCTGGTCCTGCCTGTCATTTTCGATATCGATTGTCTTTAACAGTGAACGCACTAAATTGATCTCGTTGAAGACGCCGTTGACCGAAAGCCCTTTGTCTCGGCACCGCTTGAGCGCGTTGTCTTTTGCTCGATCTGCCAGACTCCGCCCATGTGCCAACATAAATGGGTGGAATCGGAACACGTTTTGGGTTCGGTGTAGCCTTTTCCAATATCGCTTGGGCCTGCCAGCTACTAGGGGCAACATTCCACGCCAGTAGGCAAGATTTAGCTGAGGCCCCACGCGATCGTAGGTCTCCGGTAGCCTTTCGTCGATTGCGCTCAAAGAATCCGCAACCAGATGATGGGCCGTCCAACAGCCGTGAGCCGCGGCCCCCTGAATCAGAAGATTTAAGGTTAGTCGCCTGTTGACTGTCCTTCTGAGTGAGGGCGTCAGCGTGTCTTGATGAGCCATGGGTCAGCCCTTGCCACAACACTCGTTGAAGACCGTAGACCCAAAGGCAGCGTGAAACTCAGTTCCCAGTGCAAAGGCTACGACTCGCGCCATCCCCTTTGGCTGCGGAAGCGGACGGTCTTCAGGCCACGGTGGATCAAATGGAGACGGTCGTGTGTCGGGGGCTGGTCTAACTGGCGTTGGAGCCCCTTCTTTCTCTTCGCCCGGTTTGGTTGGAACGGGTGTTGTTTCAGGCATGTGGAAATCAGCGTTTTGCTTCAAGACAACGAGGAAAAATGACTGTCTGACAAAATTGTAGTCTCGCCCAGAAGAATATCCAAACCGAAGGCCATTGAATCTAAGGGAACTCCAGCCGAATCCCACCTATCGTTTCCAGCGGTAGACAATCAGTTTTTGGAGATCACGGACAAACACCCGATCCTTAGTCACGGCAAGATGTGCCCACGTGTTGTCGCCGACCTTTCGTTTGTCAATCAATTCGAATTCTTCCGGATTGGCTCGCATCAACATCAGAGTTCCTGTCTCATCCAACGCTAGGATCTTGTCCCCCGACCCGACCAAACTGGCGTATTTGCCAAATGGCTTGGATCGCCACGCGACCTTGCCGGTTTCCAAGTTGATGCATGCGAACCGTTGATTCTTCAGACGCCAGTAGGCAAACCCATCGATGATCACCGGAGTCGTCATATAGCCCTGCAAACCGACATCCCATTTCTGTTGGACCTGAAACTTGTCGCCCGCCGATTTCACGGAAAGCAACTGAGTGGTGCCTCCGTAGGTCGAGGCAAAAACGTTGTCACCCATCACTGTGGGCGTCAGAATGTTCATCCCTCGAAACGCTGGAATGTCTTGGGACCAGAGGATGGTTCCCTCGGCTTGATCGACGCCGTGCAAAGTCGTGCGAGTCTGAACGATCAACTGCCTGGAGCCTGCGATGGTTGCAAGGTACGGAGACGAAAATGCACTGCCGTTCATTCCTCCACCATCGTCGAGTACTTTCCAGATCGTCTTTCCTGTTTTTTTGTCAAGCTTTTGCAAACCGCCGCCTGCTTGAACAAACAAAAAATCGCCCTCGATCAACGGGCTAGAGACATAACCGAAGGTGGGCACAGCCGATTCGGTCTCGTTGGGAAAGTCGCGTTTCCAGACCGTGTCGCCGGTTTCGGCATCCAGACAAACCAGCACGTCCTTGATTCCGGCAACGTAGAGCCGACCGTCATCAAACGCGGGCGTGGCACGAATCCAACTGCCGTTGGCCGCCGCGAAAAAGGGAACTCGCATCGATCCCTTCCAATCGGTCGACCAGATCTTCCGGCCAGTAGAGACCTCAAACGCGGTAACGACTTCATCCGACTTGTCGACCGTTTCGGTCACAAACACTCGGTCCCCCACGACAATGGGCCCGCTGTAGCTTGGCTTGAGAGGAATCGAACGTTCCTCGACCAGAACATCTTCAGACACGCTGTCTGGCCATGAATGGTCCACCATTCCGTCTCGCGCCGGACCTCGCCACTGCGTCCAGTCAGCCTGCCCCAGCAAGGGCTGTGCTGAAATGAAAAAGCTGCCGCAAAGAGTAGATATTGTGAAACAAACACGAGTAAGCAGGCCTACCTCCGCGCGGACGTTATAGATCTTCCGTTTTCCCATTTGATACCTCGTGTGGTCTTGGAGCGGTTTTCTAAAATACTGCATCAGTTTCGAGCTAACCGGCAAAAAACAGGGATCGCAACCCTTGTCAGCTCGGCGTGCCCGCCAGATAGGCGTTTTACAGCGGCGCCAGTATCCGCTTGTTCTGCGGGATAATGAAGGCCCCAGCTTGCCAGAGCAAGCAATTCGCCACTAGCGCCACGCCCGCTAGCAAGCTGTAAACGCGTTAAACCTTGCCGATTGAATCACTTCTATTGAAGATTCAGGTCGTTTCGATCCGAACCGATTAATCGGAATAGAAATTCAGGCCCTTCC
Source organism: uncultured Pirellulaceae bacterium (assembly GCA_964563475.1). Lineage (GTDB taxonomy): Bacteria > Planctomycetota > Planctomycetia > Pirellulales > Pirellulaceae > Mariniblastus. The sequence goes on along the minus strand of CAZLYM010000024.1, from coordinate 19,118 downwards.
AATAAGGTCGACGCGTCTCGCGTTTTCCCAGACTGGCTGAAAGTTGTCCCCGATACGGGCTCCCGCCCGACGGACATGGAGTTTTAAAATGAGTTGGATAATTGGTACATTTCTTGTTTTCGCGGGAATGCTAATCCGTCACTTCCTTTCCGGCAGTGATCGACCTGGAGAAGAAGAGGCTCGCTTGGCCTTGATCCGTGAGAACGAAGAGCTTCGCGGCGAGGTATCTCAACTGAACGGCAGCCATGCGCGGCTGGACGAGCAGTGTACTCGCCAGAAGGGTCAACTGAACGTCTTACAGCAACTTTGTGACGACTGGTCGACAACTCGCGAGAAAAGCGAGCGACTTCGAGCTCAGCTTGAGAGCGATCTGACCAACCAGAAAGGTCACTCTGACAAGTTCGCAGCGGACTTGGAGCTGGAAAAACAAAAGCGAATCGCTCTGGAGGACCAACTCCACAGCATCGCACAGGCAAACATCGAAAAAATCTCGTCACTTGAGTCTCAATGGCGAACGCAACATGCTGAAGTTGAATCATCGTTGCAGCAGCGAAAGGGTGAGCTTACCTCAAAATCAGCTGAGAACGAACGGCTGTCGGCTCAACTTCACAAGTCACAGGCGCGTGTCGCCGAGCTTGAGTCTCAGATCAAAATCAACGAGCGCATGCTGGAAACGGCTCAAAATAATGCCAGCGGACTGAAACAAGAGTACGTAACGCTGGAAACCTCCATGCGTGAAAGCAGTGGATTACTGAATGACGCTCGTCGCGAATGTGCTGAAGCGATGTCCGTTCGTAAGGTTGCCGAAGAGTCACTCAAGACGCTGCAACAACAACGAGACACGCTGCAACGAGAATACGAAGAAGTTCGCACTCGTTTGGCAGCAACCGAAAACGTCGGTCGCCAAAACCAATCACTCAAGGAATCGCTTGAGAGCGTTCGCAATGAACTGAACCGGGTGACGGCTCAGCGTGACGATGCGATGCAGAATTATCAGACTGTGATGACAAAAGCGTCCGGCCTACAATCCAGAATCGACAATCAAGAGGCGACCATTCACGGCTTGCGAGACAGTCGGTCCGAACTCACGAGCACCGTGAAACAAAAAGAACTGATTTGCTCACAGTTGGAATCCGAACTGGCTCAACGTTCGATCGATCTTCAGGCTCAGCTCAAGGTGCAAGCAGAGGCTCTGACTCAGCAGTCGCATCAGCAGGTTTCCAATCAACGACGCCAACGCGAGGCACTTGAAGCTCAACTGGCTGAACATGACCAAACCATCCGGCAGGTCACGGCCGAACGAGAGGCTTTGAGTGACCAACTGTCGAAAATCAAAACGCAAATGGCTCAGGTGGCAGACACGTTGGCCGAACGAGACCGGTCCATCGATGAGCTGCAAACCGAAGTTGAGGAATTGGGCACAATGCAGGTCCGAATCCGCGAACTCGAGGCCCTACTCGAGCGACGCGAATCCGAAATGCAGGAGCTGAACGTTTCTTCAAGCGAAGCCGAATTGCTACGCGAGCAGTTCTCCAACCTGCAAGATCAGTATGCGATCGCTCGTCGTCGCCAAGTGGAGCTCGAGGAGAATCTGGAACTCCTTCAGAAGGGCCAGCAGCAAGATCAGTCTGCCGAGGACAACTATCGCGCTGAGCTTGAAGAGTATCGGAATAAGCTGGCGGCAAGTGCCGACACCATTCGCACGTTACGCGAGGAACGATCCGCAGTTTTGGCTCGACTGGCAAATTACCGAACGATCGTCGAATCCGATCGAGCTGTGATTTCATTTACCCAAGCAATGGAGCTACAAAAGAAGCAGCACGAAAACTACGACGAAGAATACGGGGGACACACCACCGTTCACGCTAAGCGTGGCTTGATTTACGTCTCTGAGCCCGAAAAACGAGATGATTTGAAGCGGATCTCGGGTATCGCCGAAGTGCTGGAAGCTCGCCTGAACGATTACGGAATCTACACGTTCAAGCAGATCATGGAATGGTCTCAGGAAGCAATCGATGAGTTTTCGAACCTGTTGACGTTCCGAGATCGCATCGAGCGTGATGAATGGCAACATCAGGCACGATACTTCTATGCTCAGAAGCACGTTGGCCAAGAAAAATTTGCCGCCTAGAGCCTGTGCTCATAGAGGACAAAACTCTCAAAAAACTGGACGCTTGAGGGCTAGCGGATCAATAAGTTGCTCAATGGCGAAATATTATTGTCGGTATTTTGCAAACGATTTGAAGCTAAATCCGACAATTTGTCTCTGGCAAATCCTAAGCGAGGGAATTCGTGGAGTTGCCCCTCGCTCACGCTTCAGGTTTTGATGTTGTGGGATACTCTCTTAGTGCCCTAGCTCTAGCTGAATCAATGGGTGCCATTTTTCACACTTGCGTGAGCATGCTCAGGAAAACGTTCCTCGGGGCGTGCCTGCCAGATCAATTCCTGATCACTTCGAATTGGTAAACGTCGGCCACACCGCTTGGCTCGAACTTGATCAGCTAGTCTCAGCTGGCAGGTGCCCTGTTAGCACAACAAACGTTGCCCCTCGAATCTACCGCCTAAGGCCCATTCAAGGTTTGCGGATTACTAAAACTAATCCTCTTGCGCAGTGCCTAATAGTATTTTTTGTAAATCTAGTGATGCCAGTTAGTACTGTCGATCTGAATCTTAGGAGCTTGCGAATTATTCAGGCGTCCGTATATCAGCGCATCTACTCACTTCAAGTTAAGAGCAAACAATGAGTGCTACCATCACCAAACTGGCATTGGCCGCCGTTGTCGTCCTCACAATTCACACTGGCAATCTTCGTGCAGACATCATCTCTACACCGTTCAATTCAAACAACGGCCAGTCAGGCAACATGTTTGACATCAACGTCCTGTCGCAGCTTGGTATTGAGATTTCTCAATTTGAGCTGAACCTTAATGCGGGAAGTTGGGATATCGAGCTTTACACAAAATCAGGAACCCACGTTGGTAGCGAGACGACTCCATCGGATTGGGTTCTGCGCGAAAGCTCCACCGGTATCACCAGCATTGCACCAAACTTGCGTACCGTTTGGGACATCTCGGATTTTGCCCTGGATTCGGGCTTGAGCGCGATCTATATCAACGTGACCAACGGCACGGCCCTGAATTACACAGATGGAACCGGCGTGGGGAACCTTCTCGCGTCAAATTCCAACGTCGAAATTTTTGAAGGAACCGGCAACGCCGTAAACTTCGGCGAACAGTTCAGGCCTCGCGCGTTTAACGGAAGTATTGAATTTGAGCCAATCGCACTGGTGACGACCTCCGTCCCCCCCAGCGTTACGAGCGCCATTCCCGAGCCCGGAGCTTTCCTTGCGATCGCCGTTCTCTGGACAGCCGTTTCCACCACGCGTCGCAAAAAGGCTTGACCTAGCTGGTCGGCAGCAAGGCACAAGCGTGTGATGAGGGCCGGCCATGAGCCGCCGAATGCGACAGCTCAGCTCAGAAATATTTCAAAATACGCCACGAAAAAAAGCGGCTTGTTTCATCGAATGAAACAAGCCGCTTTTTGCTGTTTTGGGTACAGAAGAAATCCTGCATGAGGCTACTTCTTTTTCTTCTTGGCCGCATTGTAGTTGCCGCCGAACTTCTTCTTGAACTTCTCTACACGACCCATCGTGTCAACAAACTGTTGCTTGCCGGTGTAAAACGGGTGAGACGCACTGGAGATGTCGACGAAATGGACGGGATACTCGTTCCCATCTTCCCACTTGATCGTTTCTTTGGTGGGAATGGTCGAACGCGTCAGAATCGCGAAATCCGCAGTCTTGTCCTTAAAAACAACCGGGCGGTAGTCGGGGTGGATATCAGATTTCATCGCAATTCACTCTGTATGTGTAGTTCAAAATTCTTGTTTGAATTCATTTCGAGCCGCAGATTGTAGTCAAAACGAACAACGGGGAAAACGGGGAACCCAACGTTTTTCGGCAATTTCAGCCCAAAACGTGACCGGTTCCTTGCTTCAAACCCACCAAAGCGGCAATCGTGAGCCCATCAGCACTAATCACTGGACTGATTGTTGCGTTTTCGGGCATTTTTTCCGGGACGACGGGAAGAGCGTTTCGTTTTCCCACCCGATCCCCCGGCTGACCGTGCCTCGCTCGATTGTCCCCCGGTCGCGCCTGCCCGAGCACCTGCACGCGCACGACTACTTCCGCCAGCATTCCCACCGGAACCTGTCCTTTTTTTCCCATTTGAACCAGAACCGCCTCGGGAGCCAGAACCGCTTCGGCCGCGAGAGCCCCGAGAACTACCCGACCCACCGCCGCGCCGTTGATTCCTCGGCGCTGAACCTCTGCGGCCTCCGCCACCCCCGCGAGGAACTTTCTTCTTTTTGACGATTGGACCCGATGGTTCTGTCTGGCCTTCCCCCAGAGGAATTTTCGCCCCGATCAAACGCTCGATATCACGCAGCTCACTTCGCTCGTCCGCCGTACACAGCGTAATCGCCACTCCTTCCGCCCCTGCCCTGCCCGTCCGCCCGATTCGATGGACGTAGCTCTCCGGGTCCGTTGGCACATCGTAGTTGATCACATGCGTGACGCCTTCGATATCAATTCCACGAGCCGCGACATCGGTCGCCACCAGAACCTGAACTCGATTTTCTCGGAACGCCAGCAAGGCTCGCTGCCGTGCATTTTGCGACTTGTTGCCGTGGATCGCGGCGGCACTGATTCGTTTTCTCTCCAATCGTTGCATCACCATGTTGGCGCCGCGTTTGGTGCGAGTGAAAACGATCGCTTGATCGACCTGCTGATCGCGAAAAATATCGACAAGCGTCTGAATCTTTTCGGTTCGTTCAACATACATCAGTTGCTGATCGATCAAGCTGACGCTTTTCTTCTTTGGCGTAACATTTACGCTGACCGGATCGATCAACAAACTCTGAGACAAATCGCGAATTTTTGGCGGCACAGTCGCCGAGAAAAACAACGACTGCCGATCCCGTGGTAGTTCGCGAATGACACGTTTCAGGTCGGGCAAAAACCCCATGTCCATCATTCGGTCCGCTTCGTCGAGCACGAAGATTTCTAGCTCATCAAGCTTGATGTACCCTTGCTCCATCAAGTCCAACAAACGCCCCGGCGTCGCCACCAACACATGGGCACCGCGATCGAGCGCGCGAACTTGGGCACCCTGTTTGACGCCGCCAAAAATCAGTGCGATCTTCAGTTTCAAATAGCGCCCGTAGACCTCAAAGCTATCGCCAATCTGAATCGCCAGCTCGCGCGTCGGCGCAAGCACCAGCGCCAATGGGCGATTCGGTATCGCCCGTTCGTTCAGACGGCCTAGGTAATCGAGAATCGGCAGCGCGAACGCCGCCGTCTTGCCGGTTCCAGTTTGAGCACATCCGAGAATGTCGTCGCCATCCAAAGCGGCCGGAATCGTTTGCGCCTGAATGGGCGTGGGCACTTCATATTTTTCGTCCGCCAAAGCACGGCGAATAGGTTCGATCAGATCGATCTCGTTAAAATTTTGCACAGGTTCCTTCAAGTCAAAGCGGCCATCAGCATCCTTGTGGTAAACGCACTTGAAGGGAAACTGTTGACGATGGGATGCATTGCGAACGTAAACGGAGCCCCCAATTCGTCAGCTCCGACCCGCATTGTCCATCACGTCACTTTGCGAATCTTCGCGTCAAGCGTGATGACAGCCAAGGCATCGGAGGTCCGAGCCCATGCGGTCAAAGCGCCGCAGTATGGTAGAAACACCCGTAAAACGCAAGCTACCGAAACTGCGTTGCTCGGCCCGGCCTTCCCCCCAACGTCGGCTCAACGGTGTGTTTTCTGACACTTCTGACACAAACGCCACATCGGTTTGGCGCGGTCTCAAGCGTGCAGGCCTGAGACGGTCGCTCGACCAGCCCCAAAACCTTTGCAGCCACACCTCTCTAGATGACTCTGTGGCCAAGGCGCGCGGATCGAGCCCGGTTCACAGGTCCGTGGCGGCAGTCTTGTCCATTGCGGGCAATCACCATTTTAAGTAATCTCGAAAAAAATTGAAAAAACTCACACCGACATCCCGGTTGGCAGCGACTAATCCACCGCTCAAAGCGTCCAAATATCAAACAACAAGTCAGCCAACAGAGTTAACCACTAGAGAAAGGTACCTTGCTCATGACCAGCCACGCGGAGATCGAACAAGCGTCCGAAAAAATCAAACTGGCCAGCGAACCATTCGGTCGAATTGTGGGCGAAGTCAACCGCGTGCTTGTGGGCCAAGAGCAACTGATCCACCGCATGTTAATCGGCCTGCTGACGGGCGGCCATTTGTTGATCGAGGGAGTGCCGGGCCTTGCCAAGACGACCGCCGTCGCCAGCCTAGCCAAAGCCATCGACACCGGCTTTCAGCGAATTCAGTTTACCCCCGACTTGCTGCCAGCCGACCTGATTGGAACTCAGGTCTATCGTCCCCAAGAGCAAACATTCGTGGTTCAAAAAGGGCCTATCTTTTCGAACCTGATTCTTGCTGACGAAATCAATCGCGCGCCTGCAAAAGTTCAAAGCGCTCTCCTAGAAGCGATGCAGGAACGCCAAGTGACCATCGGCGCCGAAACGTTCCCGCTGGACAATCCGTTTCTGGTAATGGCGACGCAGAACCCAGTCGAACAAGAGGGGACTTATCCGCTGCCCGAAGCTCAGACCGATCGCTTCATGCTTAAAGTAATCGTCAACTACCCGAACCGCGACGAAGAGTTGCAGATCCTACGCCGCATGAGCAAGACCGCCGTCGACGTTGATATCAGCGCGGTGACGAATCCAGCAGAGATTTTGACGGCTCGCAAGCTCGTTGACGAAATCCACGTGGATGAAAAAGTAGAGGGATATATCGTGGACTTGATTATGGCGACACGTTCCCCGGAATCTTACGGCATGAATCTGTCGCCAATGATTCAGTTTGGTGGCTCGCCACGTGCCACGATTAATCTGGCACTTGCCTCCAAAGCTAACGCGTTTCTCGCGGGCCGAGCCTACGTAACGCCGTCGGATGTACGCGATCTGGCAATGGACATTTTGCGCCACCGAGTCGCGGTGACTTACGAAGCAGAGGCCGAAGAGTTGACTTCGGAATCAATCGTCGGCCAAATTCTTGACAGAATCGCCATGCCGTAACGCCAAGGCGTTTTGCATGTTTCCCATCCCTCTCTAGTATTTTTCCTGTCTGCAGTCCGACTGAAGCCCTGCCCTACGTCGATGATCCCCAAAGAAGTTTTCCAAAAAATTCGCCGCGTTCAAATTCGTAGCTCCCACAAGGTGGACGAGCTATTGGCCGGTTCGTGGAATTCGGCGTTTAAGGGACGTGGTATCGAGTTCGAAGAGGTCCGGCCGTATCAAGTCGGAGACGATGTCCGCACGATTGATTGGAACGTCACGGCTCGCAGCGATCAACCGTTCGTCAAGCTTTTTCGCGAAGAACGAGAAATGTCGGTGCTGCTGCTGGTGGACTTGAGTCGGTCGGTTGAGTTTGGGACCGAGTCGCAGAGCAAGCGAGAACTGGTTACCGAATTGGGCGCGACCTTGGCGATGTCGGCAACCAAGAACAATGACAAAGTAGGAATGGTCCTGTTTACTGACCAGATCGAAAAATCGATCCCTCCTCGAAAAGGCAATCGGCACGTTTTACGAATCATTCAAGAACTACTTTACTGCCAGCCAGTTGGCTCTGGGACTAGCATCCGCAACGCGATTGAGCATCTCAGCCGAACTGCCAAACGACGCAGCGTCGTGTTTCTGGTCAGCGACTTTTTCGACTCTGGTTTTGAGTCGGTGCTTAAAGTTGCGACACGTCGCCACGACATTGTTCCGATCACGGTCACCGATCCACGCGAGCGTGAACTGCCAAACGTTGGATTGATCCGGTTGCGTGACAGTGAAACCGGCCAGCTGGTGATGATCGACACCTCAAGCCGCAAGAACCGAGAGCGTTTTAAGGAGATTTTTGCTCGCAAAGAAGCTGAGCGCCTGTCGATGTTTCGGCGTCTAAAAATGGAGCCAATTCAATTGACAACGGGCGAAGACCCTGTGGGCCCCCTTCGACGTTACTTCCACGCCAAGGAGCAACGATGAAGCCCAGCAGTTCTAAAAATTTGGTCAAGCCATTGCTCGCGATGCTCTCGTTGACGCTTCTGCCTCAAAACATGTCGCAGGCGCAAACAATTGAGCTCACAGCAAATACTGACCGAAAGCAAATCCAAATCGCCGACCCATTTGAATTCCAAATCAAGCTTACGGCACCTTTTGGCACGAAGGTCGTCTTTCCCGGCGTTGGCGAGCAAATTGGTTCGTTCGATGTCATGGACGTCCAAGACCAGTTCGGCGTACTGATCGACGGCGTCGACAAGCAAAGATCGTGGACTCGAACACTGACACTTGAAACGATCATCAGTGGGAAGCTGCAGATTCCTCGAATTGAAATCTCGGTTCAGCCGGACAAAGGCGTTCCAAAGTTGTTCCGCACCGATCCTGTGGAAGTCACGGTCGCTAGCGTCGTTGAACCGTCTTCCGACTTGACCCGATTCAACGACATCGCCGACTTGGTTGACGTCGACACGCCCAAGTCCAGCTCGCCAAACATCGCTTGGGTGTCAGTGGCTGGCGTGATCGTCCTAGCGTTAGGCTTGGGTTGTTTGGTGTTGGTCAAGCGTTCACGATCGTCTGTTTCGGCTCGTGACTGGGCGATGGCTCAGCTGAACGGTCCATCAGCCGGCGATTTCAGTCGCCTTGAAGGAATCGTCCGCAACTATATCGAAGAACGATTTGAGTTCCCCGCGGCCAGTCTCACATCGGCTGTGGTCTCTGAGCAGCTTTTAGCATTGAACGTGGATCAACATCTGGTTTCTAAGGTTGACGAAATTTTTGCAGTGTCAGAACAAGTTAAGTTTGCTGGCGTTCAAATCTCGACCGAAAACAAGTCTCGGCTGTTCGAAAACGCTCGCACGTTGATCACTGAACTCGATCAACAGGCTACCAAGTTGTCCATACGGCCGAAGGAGGTGACCTGATGTTCCATTCTCCTTGGTGGTTTCTCTTGCTGCCGCTGCTTTTGGTGCTCGGTTGGCGGTTTTTTGGATCCAATCGTAATCGAGCCATCACTTTCAGCAACACATCCATCGCCAGCCAACTGACTCCGTCGGTGCGGCAACGATTCCTGTGGTTACCAAAGCTGCTCACCTTGCTCGCGCTGCTGTTTTTGGTCATCAGCCTAGCTCGACCGCGCGAAGGCCGTGATCAAACAGTTACCGAAAGCGAAGGGATCGCGATTGAGATGGTCGTCGACCGAAGCAGTAGCATGCAAGCGCTCGATTTTAAAATCGATGGCGAACACGTCGATCGCTTGACTGCGATCAAAAGCGTGGCAGGAAAATTTATTCTGGGCGACAAATCGCTCGATGGGCGATTCAGCGATCTGGTTGGCTTGATTACGTTTGCACGCTACGCCGACGGAGTCACACCGCCAACACTCGACCATGGTTTTTTAACATCCAGCCTGAACAACACTCAGATCGTCAACACCAGAGACGAAAATGGCACCGCGATCGGCGACGCGATCGCCCTTGCGGTTGAAAAACTAAACGCTTTAGATGAAAAGCGAGACGAAACGTTCAAAAGCAAGATCATGATCCTACTGACCGACGGCGAAAACACTGCGGGTGAACTGGAACCGATCGCCTCGGCCGAGGTAGCTCAGACACTGGGCATCAAAATTTACACGATTGGAATCGGAACCAAAGGAAACGCTCCGGTCCCCATAAGGGATGTTTTTGGACGTCAACGAGTTCGTATGATGCCGGTCAACATTGACGAAGACACCCTAAAGGAGATCGCCGAAATCACCAACGGAAAATATTACCGGGCGACCGACACGGATTCGCTTGCCGCAATCTACGAAGAGATCGATCAGCTGGAAAAAACGAAGGTCGAAACAGAAACCTACGTCGACTACCGCGAACTTGCCGTACAAACGTGGCAGTCATCGTGGCTGAATCTGCCTCCTACGTTACTGATTTCGTTTTCGTTGCTACTAACCGGAGTGATCCTGCAACACTCGTGGTTGAGGGAAGCGTCATGAATTATGAAATCGGCAATCCGGAAATGGCTTGGCTGCTGGTCGCGATCCCTGTCGTTGGCCTGATATACCTTCGCAGTCGATGGATGAACCGACGAGCACGGCAGCAGTTTGGTGCCCCTGAAAGCCGAACAGGTTGGCTCACGGATTTCGTATCAGCGTCGCTATTGGCATCCGGCGTGGCTTTGTTGGCATTAGCCTGCATGGACATTCGCTGGGGCAAATCGACTCGCGAAGTCCCTCAACGAGGGCTTGAAGTCGTATTTGCTCTGGATGTGTCACGCAGCATGTTGGCTCAGGACGCCAAACCAAATCGACTCGCCCGAGCCAAACAACAAATCAAGGATTTACTTGCCGAGATGGCGGGTGATCGCGTTGGGCTGGTCGTTTTCGCAGGCGAAGCCAAACAGGCAATCCCGTTGACCAAGCACTATCATGACTTTCAACAAAAACTTGATTCAGTCGGGCCGCATTCGGTTTCGGTGGGAGGTTCGCAGTTGGGCGTGGCGATTGAAGCGGCTTCCAAGGCGTTTCTTTCCAAGACCAACGACCACAAGACGATGGTCCTGTTTACCGACGGCGAAGATCAAGAAAGCAAACCTGTCGAACTGGCTCAACAACTCCACGTGGAAAATGGATTACGAATTTTCACCGTTGGATTGGGCGACGTGACTGAAGGAGCCAGAATCCCAGACGATGCCGACAGACAACGTCAACGCCGCCAGCAAGAACGATTCGTGCAGCACGATGGTCAGCAAGTTTGGTCAAAGCTCAACGGACGCATTCTGAAGCAGATCGCCACCGAATCGGATGCTGCCTATATCCCCGCCGGCACTAAACGAGTCAACATGGCGGACGTTTACCACAAGTACATTGCCAAGGTAGAAAAAGCCGAGTTTGGCACCGCTAAGATCAATGCGTTCGTCCCACGCTTTCAGTGGTTTGCTTTTCCCGCTTTCCTTTGTCTGTGCTTACATTCATGGTTGCATGCGGGCTCTAAACCGCGCAAGACGGTTTCAGCCGGAAACGCGAGAGTGCCTTCGGCAGTCAATGCCTCCCGGTCGACGCGACATGGCAAGACGCATTCAAAAGTCGCCCAAGCCGCCGCTGTAGTGCTCGCGCTTTTCCCTAGCGTTGCGCTTGCTCAATCAACGCCCGCTCATTCTGATTCGGTGGCTGCTCGTATCAACGCCGCCAACGAAATGGTTCGAAAAGAAAAAGCAACGGAGGCCATCGACGCTTACAACGAAATTGCGGAATCGAGTCCCGCTCATCAGGATGAACTGAACTACAACCTCGCCAGCGCTCACTACCGAAACTCGGACTTCGACGCAGCGGCGGCGTTGTTTGCAGAGACGGCAACTTCGTCAAACGACCAAATTGCCAGCAAGAGTCGCTACAACCTTGGCAACTGCCACTACGCCAAAGCACTCCCACTTGCCGATCAGCAACCCGAAGCGGCCATCAGTGAGTTGCAACAAGCGATCGTCCACTTTCGCAGTGCACTCCGGCTTGATCGAAGTTTATCCAACGCTCGTGAAAATCTTGAACGTGCGTCAAAGCTGATCAAGCAGCTGCAAGAGAAGGAAGAAAAAGAAGAGGAGAAGCAACAAAAGGAAGAGCAACAAAAGGATCAAAAAGACCAAGAGCAAGAAAACGAACAGAAATCGGACGAGGATGATTCCGACTCGGAATCAAAACCAGATTCGCAGCAAGAAAGTGACTCTGAAGAAAACCAGCCAGACAAATCACAAGCGGACGAAAATCAAGAATCACAACCTCCTGAAGATCAACAGTCACCCGACAAAGCTGACTCGAACAAGCCGGAAGGAAACGAATCCGCTGAATCGGGTGAACAACCGCAGCCGTCGGAATCCGGCGAAGACGAAAGCAATCGCCAAGACGCATCCGACCAGCAGGGCGATCCCGCGCAAGACAATACGGCACAGGAAGAATCGAACTCCCAGCAAGATTCTGAAAATCCTCAGCAGGCTCAACGTTCGCAGCAGCCCGACCCGCAAAGTCAGTCCTCAAATGAATCGCCGGATGCTTCCTCTGCAGCAGAAGAAAACAAAGAAGGCGAACAGCCCCCTACGGGCGACCTCTCTGCGGTCAATGAGGCAGATGCTGATGACAAAACCAAGCCCGACAATCAAGCCCACGCCATCGCCCGACATGACAACTCCGATAGCAAGATGATGACTCGACAGGAAGCGTTGAAGCTACTGCAATCAGTCCGCGACCGCGACATGATCAGGCGATTCCAACAGAGACAGCGCCAACGTCAACGACGAGTCCCGGTAGAGAAGGATTGGTAATGAGCACAGCCCGTCATTTTCAACAAAGCCTAGCCCAACACGTCTTTCTGGTACTGCTGCTGGGACTCCTGCTGCCATGCAATGGGAACGTTTATGCACAGGAAGCAGCCATGCAAATCTCATCGCGCGAGGCGTGGGTTGGTTCGCCAATTGTGCTGCAAGTTCAAATTCGCAACGCAAAAAAATACTCGCTGCCCGAAGATTTCAACATCGATGGTTGCGATGTGCGTCGTGCAGGGAATCCTTCTCAGTCGTCACAGATCACGATCATCAACGGACGACGGAGTGAAAACCGCACGGTCACAGTCCAATACCTCATTACGCCTCGCCGCGAGGGCCAGTTCAAGATTCCAGCTCTCGAAATTGAAATCGATGGTGAAATTCAAAAAACACAGCCGACTGAATTCATCGCCACCCAGAGTGAAACGGGAGACTTACTATTTGTCGAGATCGAAGGGAAAAAAGACGCCGTGTTCGTCGGTGAACCGCTCGACTTGAAATTGAAGATTTGGATCAAACCTTTTGGCGATCAAAAGAACAAACTCAAACTTACCGAAGCACACATGTGGCAAATGCTTTCGAACGAATCCTCGTGGGGAGCGTTCAGAGAGCGATTGCAAGAAATGACTAACAACCGTCAACGGCCTCGCGGTGAAGCGGTGCTGCGGGAGGACGACGACGGCAATCGGCGTGAGTACTACCTATACGAAATCGAGGGCACTATTTACCCCACCAAGCCCGGAAAGATTGACGCGAGCGATTTGCAGATCGTCGTCAATTACCCACTTTCGCTTGGCGTTCGACGCGATCCATTTAGCAGCTTTTTTGGCGGCAGTCCTTTTGGTAGCAGTTCTTTTGGCAACCGACTGGCCATCACCGACTCACGCCCTGTCACCGCCAAAGCGGAAGTCAACTCAACGGAGGTCCTTCCGATTCCCTCCACTAATCAACCAGCCGACTATCGCGGCGCGGTAGGGCGATACACCATCGTTGCTGAAGTAGACTCGACAAACGTTGCCGCGGGCGATCCGATCACTCTACGCCTAGGCATCGAAGGCGACGGTCCGATGGAATTGGTTCAAGCACCGCCGCTTCAGGACATCGAGAGCTTAACGAATGATTTTTTAGTTTCGGATCAATCGCTGGCTGGCTTTGTGCAAGATGACACCAAGTTCTTTATCACCACCATTCGCCCGCGATCGGAGTCTGTCAAACAAATTCCAGCCATCCCGTTCAGCTTTTTCGATCCAAACAACAAGACCTACCAGACGGTCTACACGCAGCCAATCGATATCGAAGTCGCCGAAGCAGAATCGCTGCTGCTGGATTCAATCGTCAGCAATAGCACGACAAACAACGGACCTGCGAGCAGCAATGCTCAACCGAGCACGAGTGACACCGCGTCGGACCTCAATTTTTCCAACAGTTTCTCTGATGACATTTTGCAGCAGGAAAATGCAACCGCTCGAAATGGTTGGCTGTATTTTGCCATCGTTCCAGCATGTTGCTGGCTGATGCTTGTGGTCGGAAAACTGGCGCTCGCCATGCCTCGTGTGGCAAGCAGATTCAAGTCACCCATGAATCGTACAGTAAACGCCATCAACAGCGCGGACTCGGGCGAGGCACTAGCGGCAGCCATGCGAGACTTCGTTACGACGCTGTCCAGAACCGACTGCCGCACAAACGAGCATGCCGTTGGCCAACTAAGAAGCTATGGCGACTACCCGACCGCGAACTTACTGGAGTCATGGTTCCACCGGCTTGGTCAGATCGACCGTCCAACCGCGGCTTTGAACGATGCACACACCGATCTTTCGATCGAAAGCCTGAAACGGGACAGTCACCTGTTGCTGGCCGACATTCAACAGGCTTGCACTCGTCGGAAACCGGTTAGCAACTCACAACCTCGGTCGCGCAGACGCGATCTGACGACAACCTTAATAATGCTGGCTCTCTGCGGCCTTAGTTTGAATCAAGCAAACGCGGGCGAACTGCATCCTCTGTCGCCGTTGCTTGTCGAGGCCAACGAATCCTATCAAGCAGCGAGAGAGGTCGCCAATTCCGATCCCGTCAAAGCAAGAAGCCAATTTCGTGCTGCAGCCGAGCGTTATCAACGCTTGGTCGATCAAGGAATTCGAAACAGCGAGCTGTTTTTTAACCTAGGAAACGCGTGGCACCAAAGTGGTGACTCCACCAAGGCGATCGTCAACTACCATCGGGCGCTATGGCTGAACCCTGCGATGGCGAAAGCACGCCGGAACCTTCAAAATATCAAACAGCAAAAATCAGCTACCGATACCCCGCCATCTGAAGCAATCAAACCACCGCTGTTTTCGATTGAGGGCCTCAAGAGCAACTTGCTGGTCGGTGCGGACTGGGTTGGCTGGAATACTATGGTTGCCGTCTTTGCTGTCGCCTCGATCCTGTTCTGGGGACTGGCCTGCATGAAGACAGTCAAGCGAAAGTTCCCGGCGATTCGTTGGGCCGTCATACCCTTGATACTGATGTGTATCTGCGGACTTGGACTGTATTGGACGCAAACGGGCGATTCCGATCTAGCGATCGTTACGACAGACGTGATCGAGCTACGAAGCGGCGATGGAAACGAATTTCCGATCAAGGCAACACTTGAATCGTCTGCGGGGACAGCGGTCAAAATCAAGGCAGAACGACAAAGCTGGCTTCAGATCGAACTGCCCAATGGTAAGTCAGGCTGGACTCCCGAAAAAAGCCTCGACCGAGTCGCGCTGTAAACCAAGTCACGTGGAAAGACTTAAAGTCTCTCAACAAAACCGAAGACATTGGCTGATTGAGGTGGAAAGAACGGGCTCATAAGAGTAAGAATGCAGCTCTTGATCGTTTCGAACTTTGCAGGCCAGAAGATGTCTGAGTCCAATCCCGAGAAAGCAGTTCAATCCGGAGGATTCCCTTGGACGAAACTGATTCTGTTCATCGTTGTTGCCGCAGCGGCAATTGTTGGTTACACGCAATTTGGCGATGCACTCAGCCTTGACAGTCTTGCCAAACAAGAATCCCAGTTGCGCGAGTTTCAGCAACAGCATCCGGTGCTTGTCTACGCGATCGCATTTGTCATCTATGTCGCCGTCACGGGATTGTCATTGCCAGGCGCCGCGGTACTAACGCTTTTGTACGGATGGTATTTCAAACTCGGACGCGGGCTGATTCTGGTCAGCTTTGCTTCGACGATGGGCGCCACACTCGCGTTCCTGCTCAGTCGCTTCCTGTTTCGCGATTTCATACAAGATCGCTTTGGCGATCGTTTGGAAAACTTCAATCAGTCGCTTGAGCGCGAGGGGCCGTTCTTTTTGTTTACTTTGCGGTTGGTTCCGGCGGTCCCGTTCTTTGTCATCAACGCTGTCATGGGCTTGACACCAATCAAAACGACAACGTTTTGGTGGGTCAGTCAACTTGGAATGCTGGCTGGAACCGTGGTCTTTGTGTACGCCGGTTCAAGCGTCCCCTCGCTGCAAACATTGGCCGAGGAAAGAATCAACGCCGTGTTCACGCCGCGTCAATTCACTCAAATCCTCCTTGCCTTCGTTTTACTGGGAACGTTTCCACTCGCCGTAAGATGGGGCATGAAGTTGTTTCCTCGTAAACAACCCGAAGACAATACGATGACCGATTCAGAGAACTAAGCAACTGAACTCTGGTATCATTGTGCCGCACATCGACACCACGCGCCACCGATCAAATTAAGTTAAAAATCAATTGATAAAGTAGAAGGATAGATCAAATGAATGCTAAAGCCGATTCAGCCCACGCGCTGGCTCAACTGCAGCCACACGACGAGCACAATCAAGCGCTTGAATCCAACGTGCATCCAACCGATTGGACCAACCCAACACCCAAGGGCACTTATCACTTGGTCGTGATCGGCGCCGGGACTGCAGGATTGGTCACAGCCGCAGGAGCGGCAGGGCTTGGTGCTCGTGTTGCGTTGATCGAGCGAGAGCTAATGGGAGGCGATTGCCTGAATGTTGGCTGCGTTCCATCCAAAGGCGTTATCAGCACGGCACGTATTGCTGCGACGGTTCGAGACGCAGGCGAGTTTGGAGTCCATGTTCCTGAAGGCGCTCATACTGATTTCGGAAAAGCCATGGAGCGGATGCGGCGCCTACGAGCGGGCATCAGCCCCGCCGATTCCGCCAAACGATTTGCTGAACTTGGCGTCGATGTATTTTTCGGCAATGGCAAATTTGAAGATAACGACACGGTCAGCGTGACTCGAGCCGACGGCGACACCACAAAGCTCAAGTTTAAAAAAGCAGTCATCGCTTCAGGAGCCCGCGCTTCGGCGCCCCCAATCGAAGGGCTCGATAGCGTTAACTACCTGACCAATGAAACCCTGTTTTCGCTGACTGAACTGCCCAAGCGTTTCGGCATCGTCGGCAGTGGTCCCATCGGCAGCGAAATGGCGCAAACATTTGCTCGCTTTGGGAGCGAAGTCTTTTTGTTCGAGATGGGCAATCACATCCTGTCGCGTGAAGATGCGGATGCCGCTGACATCGTTCAAAAGGAGTTTATCAAAGACGGCGTCAATCTGGTGCTCGATAGTAAGGACATGAAAATCAGCCCTGCTGACGACGGCAAAATTCGTGTCAACGTGACGCAAAACGGCAAGCCAAACGAGGTTGTGGTTGACCAGTTGTTGATCGCAGTAGGTCGCGCCCCTAATACGGATGGACTGAACTTAGAATCCGTCAACGTGAAGTTTGGAAAGCGCGGCGTTGAAGTTAACGATAACCTGCAAACGACGAATCCGCGAATTTACGCGGCCGGTGACATCTGTTCGAAGTACCAGTTCACGCACGCCGCCGACTTTCAAGCTCGGATCGTCATCCAGAACGCGCTGTTTGCGGTTGGCCCATTCGGCAAAAAGAAAGCCAGTGACCTGATTATTCCGTGGGCGACTTACACATCACCCGAGATCGCTCACGTTGGCATGTATCCTGCGGACGCGAAAGAGGCTGGAGTCGAAATCGACACGTATGTTCAGTCGTTCGAACATGTTGACCGCGCGATTTTGGAAAGCAACGTCGAAGGCTTCGTAAAAGTTCACACGAAAAAAGGCACCGACAAGATTGTTGGCGCGACAATCGTTGCGGAAAATGCGGGCGATATGATCTCGGAAATTACCGTCGCCATGGCCAATGGATTGGGGCTCTCAAAAATCGGATCGACAATTCATCCGTATCCAACGCAGGCCGAAGCAATCCGCAAACTGGGCGATCAGTTCAACAAAACGAAGCTCACGCCGTCCAGCATGAAAATGCTCAAGTTTCTGATGAAAATGAACGTCGGCAAATAGTGCCGCGTCGCGTGGCACCGTGCTTGTCATTAAGAACCTGTCCCACAACGCCGTTTGCAAATGAGCCGTTGCAGCGTTAGCCACGGTTTTTCGTTTATCAACCTCGGCTAACGCCGTTCGGCTTATTGGTGCTGGGATAGGTTCGAAGTTCGAAGACTATTTTTTGACCTTCAGCCATTCAATGAACTCTTCAGCACTCATCCCGTTATTGCCGGACCTGTAGAGAAAGTTACCTTCGGCGTCGATGATGATCGATGTTGGAAATGCTCGAACATGGTACTTTCTACAAAACGGTCCGTACACGTCACCATCCAAGTAAAGTGGCTCGAATTCTTCGAGTGCTTCTTGCACTTCCTCTTTAGGGAAGACCTTCTTCACCATAACTTGGCAGGGGCCACACCACGTCGCGGAGCAGAAAGCATGGACCAGCTTGCCAGACTTGCTGGCTGCCGCTAGTGCCTCTGTTGGGTCAGTATGCCAGTTCGGTGGCAGCTTCTTTTTGCTTTCGCTGGCGGCCTTAATCGCGGACTCTCGGTAGGTGACGTAATCGTCAAAAACTTTTTTTGGATCGGCCCGCAATGCATCCATTTTCGCGGCCTTCTTTTCCAAGCCTGCGATTTGTTTTGCGTATTTTTCAGCATCCTTCTTTTTTAGCATGATAATCTGTTGCTTTGCCCACTCGCCTCCAAAGGTGTTGGACTTGGCCAAGAGCGGTTCGGCATTGGCGCGGGCTTCGACGCGAGCGGGATCGTCGGGAGCGAGCGAGTCGTAGCGATCCAATAGAACCTGAAGCTCTTTGTGCATCTTGTTCTGCTCGATTACCAACATCGCCATGTCTTTTCCACCCGAACGAAATGAGCGTTGGTAGTGCTTGTAGATGTTGACTTGCTCGCTGTAGACGGCTTCGTAAGCCGCCTCGCCCTCGTCCTTGCGGATGGCCTCGAGCTCAGCTCTCATTTCTGGGAAATGTTCGTCAAGAAATGCGTAAACTTTTTCCGCCTGCTTGGCCCGTTTCATCTCCTTGGCCTGTTTGGCTTGCTCGGCTTTGTCGGCCTGCTGCGTTTTGTCACCCTGCTGCGCTTTACTTTCGACCGCGTTCTTACCCGCGCTTCCTTCAGTGTCCTGAGCAACGGACGGGATTGTGAACAGGCAAGTAAGTACTAAAGCTTTTGTTAATGTATTCATATCAGTATTGTAACCCAAATTGCGGTAGAAAAAACCATCGATATAGCGGTTCTGAAACGCCAAACATGGACTTGCGCGTCGTCACAGGGAAAACCTATGGTTGAAGACACATTCCGTGCAGTGTGATAGCTCACCGTTTTTGCGAGAGCAACGGTGGCCAGAGCAAAACAGCCCATCTTCAACTTA
>CAZLYM010000023.1:0-28086 GCA_964563475.1 uncultured Pirellulaceae bacterium | reverse complement strand
GGGACAATTGTTCTACAATTGAAATCCCGCAAACGGCCTGAAACTATCGCTTGTCCAGCGGCACGAAATCTCGCTCAGTCGGGCCGGTGTAGATCTGGCGAGGGCGACAGATACGCGACGTGGGCGAGTTCTGCATTTCCTTCCAGTGAGCAATCCAACCAGGAAGACGGCCGATGGCGAACAGAACGGTGAACATTTCGACCGGGATTCCCATGGCTCGATAGATCACGCCCGAATAAAAGTCGACGTTCGGATACAAATTACGCTTGATGAAGTACTCGTCTTCCAACGCAACCTTTTCGAGTTTTTGAGCGATATCGAACAAAGGATCGTCGATGTTCAATTTCTCCAGCAGTTCGTCGCAGGCCTTCTTGATCAGTTTGGCGCGAGGGTCAAAGTTTTTGTACACGCGGTGGCCGAAGCCCATCAGGCGGAATCCATTTTCTTTGTCTTTGGCCATGGTAACGTATTTTTCAACGTCGCCGCCGTCTTCTGCGATCTGGTTGAGCATTCGCACAACTTTTTCGTTGGCTCCACCGTGCAGTGGCCCCCACAAAGCACAGATTCCAGCCGAAATCGATGCGAACAGGTTCGCGTCCGCCGATCCCACCATTCGCACGGTCGACGTGCTGCAATTTTGCTCGTGGTCGGCATGAACGATCAACAGCATGTTCAATGCGTTGACAAAAACTGGATCGGATGTGTATTCCTCACTAGGAACCGAAAACATCATCCGCAGGAAATTATCACAGTACGAAGATTCGTTCTGAGGATAAACGAATGGCTGGCCCAGCGACTTTTTATGAGCGTAAGCGGCGATGGTTGGTAGTTTGGCCAGCAACCGGTGGATTGAAATTTCGACCTGTTGCGGATCGTGTGGATCGAGTGAATCTTGATAGAACGTTGACAACGCACCGACGACGCTAGACAAGATCGCCATCGGGTGAGCGTCACGAGGGAAGCCATCGTAAAAAGACTTCAAGTCCTCGTGTAGCATCGTGTGGTTGCGAATCGAGCCACGAAAGCCGTCCAGCTGTTCTTTGGAGGGCAGTTCACCATAGATCAATAAGTAGGCGACCTCAATAAAATCACATTTGCTCGCCAAGTCCTCGATCGGGTAGCCTCGGTAGCGAAGCACACCTTTTTCACCGTTGAGGAAAGTGATATCGCTGGAGGTCGAGCCCGTGTTGACGTATCCCACGTCCAGCGTGACCATCCCGGTTTCCTTCCTCAGGATCCCAATATCAATGCCTTCTTCGTTTTCAGATCCTGTAATGACAGGCAGTTCCAGGTCTTTGTCACCTGTGGATAATTTGACGACTTTCGTCATGGAGATCGTTCCTGATGCGTTGGTTTGAACACGCGAATGCGAATGAACCGCTCATTCTAACGTTTTTTAACCGGTTGCGAAACTCGGCTAAACATGCGAATTCTGCTTGAAAAGAACTGCCGGCCGAAGACGAGGGCCTCGCCCAGATTATGCTTAGCAGGGTGAGAGTCGACCGAGAGTTTACGGTCGAGAAGTGCTCGACGTATGCCACGAAATTGAGGCCTGCTATTTCAGCGACGAACCACTAGGGCGCGAGGCGACATCGTTCGAATCGAACGGGAAGTATTCCACCGGAATCCGTTCTTTCAAATCAGTAAGGTGCTTTTTGAATGCTTCTTCTCGCATTTTGCCCCTGAGCCGTTCCTTGATGGCGACCTGAGCTTCGGTAAACGGTTTGATCCCGGCTTCCTGACGATCGATCACTCGGACAATGTGCAGCCCATCACGGGTTTCGATCACGTCGCTCAATTTTCCAATTGGAAGTGTGAAGATCGCTTCGTCGATCTCTTTGAGCACCAGCGCGTCCCGTCCTGTCCAGTCGTGCTGGCCACCTTCGGAAGCTCGAAAGCCGTGAGATTCTTTCTTCGCCACGGCGGGCAGGCTGGCTCCATTGACAATTCGATTCCCCAGCTCAACGATTTCTTGGTATGCTTCGTCGCGCGTGGAGAAGCGATCGAAGCGCACCATAATCTGCTCCCATTTCGATTTCTCGGCGATCTTGTATTCTTCGACGTTAGCCCGATACTCGTCCAGCAATTGTTGGTGAGTGATTTCACGATTAAGGTTTAACTTTTCAGAGACAAAGAAACGAGTCAGCTGCTGACGTGCCCAAGTATCTCGGCGCTGTCGCAGCGATGAACCCATGCGTCGTAGCAGCTTGTCGTAATCTCCTGCGTTGTCGACTTTTACTTTTTTCAGAAGATCGGGAAGTGCTTTTTCGTCAAATTCCTTCGCGGCAGATTTGACAATGGTTTCAATATCGGCTTCCTCAGGTAGATCCTGCAACGCACCGACGTACAGCATCTTTTCGTTTACCAATTTCGGCAGGATTTGCGTGATCAAGCCCCGCCGCGCCTTCACCTTTTCTGATTCTGGTGCTCGACCCATGTGTTGCTCGATCAGCTGATTGACTTCCAACAGGGTGTCGCCCACAAAAATCGGCTCTCCACCCACCAAGGCCAGTAACTGAGTGCGCTCAAAGTTCGTGGAACCCGATGGCGGGCGAGTCGATGAGCCTTTGCTGGATCTTGACTTCGTCGTTGACCCGCTGGAGGCCTGCTTGGTTGCCGATCCTGAAGAGGGAGACTTGCTCGCGGATCCGCTGGAGGCCGGCTTGGTGGTTGAACCGCTTGAAGGCGATTTTGTGGCTGATCCACTGGAGACCGGCTTGGTCTTTACGGCATCCGGATCGACTGTATCGAAGACAAGCTTTCGTTTGGCAGGCAGACCTTCGTAGGGGGCGATCGTCTTGGACTGCGAACCGGACTTGGATGGCTTTGCTGCAAAATCCGACTTGCTGCCTGACTCCGGTTTGCTGGTTGGCTTTGGTTTGAATGGTTTCTTGAAGTCTGCGACGACCGGTTTCTCGGCCGGACGAGGAATCGTTAGTGTCGGCGCGAGTGTTTGGCTAGGCGCGGGCTTGAGCCCGTTCCCGTCTGTTTTGGAGCCGGAACCAGTGAATGAGTTTGAGATCATCTTGTTGGTGCCCGATGCGATGGGTGAGATCGTGTTTGGGCGAATGATCGAATTGCCGGGTTGCTGATTTGGCAGCTGCTGCCGCGCGGATTCAGTCAATGAGAAACCGGGCGATGGGGCTGGCTGTTGCCTAGGCGGCGGTCCTGGCTGCTGCAGCCACGGAATAGGGGAATGCGTCAACTTACTCGGGTCGTAGCCGGGAGTGACAGGCGTGTGAGGTGGTTCCCACGTTTCAGATTCCATCAGCGAGCGGACCGTTTTCTGTCGCTTGACAGGATTCGCGGCGACTTTTGGCTGTACGACAACGGGAGCTCCCGGCGGCGTCCACGTGCTACCAGAACTTTGAGCGGCATTCGGAGGAGCTTCCAACGAGACCTCGGGCGTGTAGTACGGATCCGGCGTGAAGGTTGAATCGTTTTGCGAAGGAGCAATCGTTTTCAGCGCGGCGTTTTTTAGTGCATCACCTTTTTGTGTAACACTTTTCTGTACGGCACTTTTGAGCGCGGCAGCAGGCGCAAAATCACCGCCCGCTTGGAAGCTGCTACCGGATTGAGCAAACGCAGTTCCAGTTGCCAGAGTAAAACAACAGACGATCACAGCGAATGCGGTGTGTGTCAGTCGGTTAGCTACAATGAGTATAGGCCAGTCTCTGTTCATGATTCCGCCAGAGTTATCAGTCAGATCGCGTTTCGATTTATCAAAACGTCCTTCTCTGCCATCGACTCGATTGCCAGTTCGCCAAAAACGTGACAAGCGTGAGTCAAAATATTGTTTGCCGTGGCATGCAATTCGCGCAGCAATCGGCGCAGATTTGGACGGCGAACAGTAGTGGGTTCAAGTCTCGGGCTGCAAGAGCGATTTCACCAGTGATAGCATCTTGTCGGGCTCGATTTTTGCCGACTTCAGCGTGACCAAGGCGGTCTGTTCGTCGATAATCCGCAGTACTTTCCGCCCGGCAGCCAGTTGCTCAAACCGGCGGCGGTCCTGAAACTTGAACGTCAGATATTTATCCTGAAGGTAAATGGCTGTGACCTGCCATACAGCTGCTTCCAGTTTCAGCTGGCAAAGTCTCATCAATCGAGCCGCTGGCTCCGGCAGCGGACCAAATCGATCCACAATCTCTTCACGCAGTTCATCAACCTGCTCGAACTTTTCCAAACGAGTCAATCGGCGATAGAGATCAATTTTTTGTCTGCGATCACTGACGTATTCGTCCGGCAGAAACGCTGCCACGGGCAGATCGACTTCCACGTGGATCGAAAGTTTGGCCGGCATGTGCTTCAAGCGTCTGACGGCCTTTTCCAGAAGCTGGCAGTACAGTTCATAGCCGATCGTCGCAATGTGACCCGACTGCTGAGTCCCCAACAAGTTTCCCGCGCCGCGAATTTCGAGGTCTCGCATCGAGATCGCGAAACCCGCTCCCATCTCGCTAAACGTTTCGATGGCTTGCAGGCGTTTGCCCGCTGTCGGGTTGAGGTGTTTATGTGGCTCGATCATCAGATAGCAAAATGCCTGATGCTTGTATCGCCCCACCCTGCCCCGCAGTTGGTGCAAATCGGAAAGCCCATATCGATCCGCTTCGTTGATGAAGATCGTATTGGCGTTGGGGATGTCCAGCCCGCTTTCGATGATGGTGGTCGCCAGCAGGATGTCGTACTTACCTCCGATGAAGTCGTTCATGACGTCTTCCAGTTCGTCCGTCGGCATCTGACCGTGCCCCACGATGATGGACGCCTCAGGGACGATCGACCGCAAGCGTTCCTCAATCAAACGAATATCGTTGACTCGGTTGTGGACAAAATAGGTTTGCCCGCCGCGGCTCAATTCACGCAGGATGGCTTCCCGGATGACCTTGCTGTTGAAACGCAACACTTTGGTTTCGACGGCCGAACGTTCTTCGGGGGCCGTTTCCAAGTTGGAGATATCACGAACTCCGACTAGCGACATGTGCAGTGTTCGCGGTATCGGTGTGGCGGACATGGTCAACACGTCGACGCTGCTGCGAAGTGTCTTCAGCCGTTCCTTGTGCTGGACTCCAAAGCGTTGCTCTTCGTCAATGATGACTAGCCCGAGGTTGTGGAATTCGACATCCTTGGAAACGAGGCGATGAGTTCCGATGGCGATGTCGACACTGCCCGAGGCGATACCGGCTAGGTTTTCTCGCATTTCCGCAGGACTGCAGAAGCGACTAAGCTTAGCGATCGAAAGTGGGAACTCGCCCATCCGTTCGTTGAAATTTTTATAGTGCTGCTCGGCCAAAATTGTGGTCGGAACCAAGATGCCAACTTGGAATCCATTTTCAACCGCTTTGAAGGCGGCACGCATGGCGACTTCGGTTTTGCCAAATCCAACGTCGCCGCACAGCAGCCGATCCATCGGAGCCGCTCGCTGCATGTCTTCTTTGATCGCTTCGATGGCGGTCAACTGGTCCGGCGTTTCGCGGTACGGAAACGAGTGTTCAAATTCTGCCTGCCACGTCGTGTCGGAGCCAAAAGCGATGCCCGGTCGACCGTCACGTGTGGCCTGAAGCTCGATCATCTCCGACGCAAGATCTTCGATCGCGTTCTGCACCGAAGCTTTTTGCTTGGCCCACGTCTTGCCGCCGATCTTGGCCAGCACGGGCCGAGTCTTGCTGCCGCCAATGTACTTTTGGACGAGGTCGATCTTGGACGCCGGAACGTACATCCGAGTCCCGCCGTGAAATTCGAGCTCCAAATGTTCGGTTCGCTGTCCGTCTTTGTCGAGCATCTTCAGGCCACGAAAACGCCCGATCCCATGCGACAGGTGAACGACCAGATCGCCTTCACGCAAATCCATGAAGCTGTCGATCGCCTTGCCCAGCTTCTTGCGACCGCGACGCCGAAGTTCGGTACGGTGGAACATCTGATCGCAGCCCACCACGACCGTTCGCTGATCGCGCAGTCGATAACCTTGGTGAGTACAACCGACGGCCAAGTGAATTCGCCCGGCTTGAAATGCGGCCGTCGTTGCCAGAATTTCGTTGACTCGATCGAGTTCTCCGGCGACGCGAGCGACGACAATCACGTCCGCAGGATTTCCGCTTGGGTCGACGCCAATGCGATCAACCTGCAAGCGCAAGTCACCAATATCACCACTGAATTGCTCAACCGAATCGACAGGCAGTTGCCAGCGTGCTCCTAGGTGGCCGGACGAGATTTCGCTGGCGGTCGCGGCGGCTAGGTGAGCCAGCTCTTTTTGAGTTTGTTCCCACCCGATCAGTTCGTCAGGATTGGGGCTGCGTTCGATCGAGCGATCGGCTTGCTCACGCAGACCGTCCGGTTCGACATACAGGATGATCGTGTTGTTCGGCAGGTAACGGGCGAACGGTTCGGTCTCGGCTTGGTTTTTGTCAAACACCGAGACTTCGATCTGGCTGAGACTGGCGACACTTAGCTGAGTCGCGGTGTCGAACTGGCGTAGCGATTCCACTTCGTCGTCAAAAAGTTCGATTCGAACGGGGCCTGTCCAGTCGGCAGCAAACACATCGATGATGCCGCCCCGATGAGAGAATTCGCCCGGCAACTCAACGGCGCTGGTAGGGTGGAAGCCGTGCTCGGTCAGCCACGTGACGAAATCGCTCACGTCGATCACGTCTCCTTCGGCGATCGGGCGCACGTTGCCTCGCAGATCGTCTTCGGCCGGGACGGGTTGCATAAGTGCATCGACCGTGGTCACGATGATCGCGGGTTGCTCTCCCGCCATCAACGATTTCACCATCCGCAGGCGGTCACCGAATTCAAGATCGATCGCTAGGCTATTGGCCGCGCGAGGCAGGCAGGCGGGAAAGAGATCGATTGGTTGATCGAAAACTGAGGGAAGATCGTCTAGTAAACGATCGGCCGCTTTGGCATCATTGACCACGACTAGCAAGGGAGAAAGCTGCTTGGCGATCGCACTGCACAGCAGCGCGCAGGATGAGCCCCAGACTGAGTCAAAGGTCGCGTTGCCTCCTTCGGCAAGAGATTCAACGCACGCTTTGAATTCAGCATTTTCAGAGAACGCTAGGTGCAGATTCAGCAAACGATCGGCTGCACGCTCTTGCAAACTGAGCTGATCCATTGAGAAGAGTGTACAGTTTGAAGTTTACAGGGTACAGCGGTTTGGGGCGGCGGTTGGGGTTGCAGTATCGGTTGGCGCGATGCCACCGATTGTTTTATTCCAGCGCTGGTACGTTGAGCACGGCACTCTGAAACCTGTGCCTTGAAAACTGTACTCTGTACCCTGAAAACTGTACCCTAACAACCAAACTCAATAGAGTTCTTCTTGTTCGTCCAGTTGCCCGACTTTGACTTTGCCGCTGTTGGTCGCCTGCCAGTAGGTTCCTGTCGTGACATCAAGTGCCGTTAGGTACTGGTCGCCGTAGCAATACGTGTCGATCACTTTCAAGTGACCGAAGTCTAGGATCTCTCCGTCTTGTTGCGGCGTGTGGCCGACGATTGCTACTTTTCCGTTAGCATGCAAGCCAGGCGGAAACTCATTCACGTGTTGCCAGAACAGCAGCTCATCCGGTTGCTCGCTCAGCGGCGTGCTAGGGTCGTAGTTCGCATGAACGAAGAAATGCTGATCGGATTCGAAGAACCGGACACAGTGTTGAAGGAAGCTCAGGTGGTGTTGCGGGATGTTCTGCACTCGACCGCCATAGCTGGCCAAGGTCGAGTTGCCACCATGGGACAACCAGAACTCCATGTCTTGGTTGCCGTTTTGTAACGCCTTGAACATCATGATTTCATGATTCCCAATCAGCGGGACAAATCGGCAGTCACTGACTAGATTGACCAGCGTTTCGATGACTTCGTCCGATTGCATACCGCGATCGACGTAGTCTCCCATGCCAACGATGGTGTCCTCAAAGGTCGGTTGAATTTCTCGCAGCAGTGCGTGCAAAGCGGTGCAGCAGCCGTGGATATCGCCAATGGCAATGATACGTGACACGAGCGGATGGTAGACCAAAAAAGACAGGAAAGGGTTAGGGAGTGGAGACGCCCGCATGGATGAACATCCTTGCTCGGCGGCTTATCGACAATAGTAGCGATATCCGGGCTGCCGACAAGGTTAGTTGGGCAAGTGGCGAAAATACGGTCTGATATGTCGAGCCTTTTGGGCAGAGCCCTATTCTGTTACGTCTGAATCGACGAGGACACGAATTGCGGCTTGGATGCCGGGGGCGAGCAGACGCTGCCTGATGTCGACGGAGTCGAGCCCAATCCTAGTAGATCGGATTTGGATCGGAGCTACGTTGGACCGCACCGTCATGCTGGATCCGGATGTCTTGAGCGAATACTTGATGCCGCCCGGCTGTTTTAGAAAATTGGTGTCTTGAACGGACATCTCCACCATCGCGTCGGGCGGTAGTTGAAATGTCCAGACGGTCTCTAGCGTCGCATGATGTTTGGATGAGGGCGTCGCCGAAACCAGTTTCAGCTCGATCGGTTGTTTGTTTGATAGCACACGAAGGCCCTCCCGTAATTGGGGAGCGGCCACTTTCGCGAAGGCTCGAATCAGTTCGATTTCGTTCACCAACGAGCCCTCTTCGGGCAAGTTGAGCGGTTTTTCCAATGGAGAATCGAGCGAATTGAGTTTCTTGCCACCCTGACCGGGTTTACCGATTTGCTCGATCTGTTCGTTTTGAAACTTCTGATATAGCACTTGATCGTTGGGCCAGCGGTCCATGAACTTCTTCATCGTGGCATCATTCAAACCGATCGAGTACTTAATCCGAACGTCACGGTCTCGAATTCGCACGGCGACCGATCGTTCGACGTAGCCGTCCTCAAACTGGTGAGCGACTGCTGCGTCTACCCACAGGATGGCAACCAGCAGGATTGACATCACGGTCTGGCGGAAAGATCGCAAACGAGTAGACATGGGGGAGTATTTAGTTCTACGTAGAGAAGACTGGGTAAACTGTGGCCGGGCAAACTATTCGTTGTGGGGTAAAGGAAGTATAGTGTGAATTATGGTTTGTCCCAGTTCGCTGATGCTTCTAGCAGCCACAGAACGGAGAACAGGCGAAAAAAACGTCTTATTGATGCTGCTTTTGCCTCAGGGACGTGGGCCCTTCGGACCGACTTGTGATTTTGGCAGCTGTGTTTTTGGGCAGTTTTGTTTAACCATTTTGCCTGTTGGAAGTTCCGATCGATACCTCTTTACTCAAATCCGCCAAGCCGATGAACGCTGAAGAAATTCTCGACCGCGAATACTTGCAAATTCGCTCCCATATTCTGGACATTGCCGCGGCGTTGGATCGTCAGGATCGCGCACCGGGCGACGTTCAACAGAATTTGCGCCGTCAGTTGCTCAACCAGGGGATCGAAATCCTTCAATCAGATTCGACCGATCGAGCGGCTCAGGTCCAACTGCTGTTCTCACGTGAATACAATCCAGCGTGGCGTGAAGTCTGACTTTGAGTTTGGATAAACGCCTGTCCCCTGTTACCCGCACACTTTCGATTGTCAATCAATGTACTATATCGACCCGCACATCCACATGGTTTCGCGGACGACCGACGACTACGAGACGCTTGCAAAAATGGGTTGCGTCGCGATTAGCGAACCGGCTTTCTGGGCGGGATTCGATCGAGGCAGCGTCGATGGGTTTCGCGATTACTTTCACCAACTGACCGATGTCGAACCCAAGCGTGCGGCGGCTTACGGGATTCGGCATTTTGCTTGGCTGTGCATCAATGCCAAGGAAGCCGAAAACGTCTCACTGTCGCGCGAAGTGTTGGCGATGATTCCTGAATTTCTCGATTGCCCCAACGTGCTAGGCATTGGCGAGATCGGTCTGAACAAGAACACGCCCAATGAGGCCACGATCTTTCAGGAGCACATGGAATTGGCGGTGAAGCACAACCAACAGGTGCTGATTCACACGCCTCACCTAGAAGACAAGTACCAAGGCACGCGGATGATTTTGGACATGCTGGCCGATCATTCGTCGATGGATCGTTCACGAATTCTGGTCGACCATGTCGAGGAACATACGGTTTCACACGTGTTGGATGCTGGTTACTGGGCCGGGATTACGCTCTATCCAGTTTCGAAATGTACTCCCGCCCGCGCCGTGGACATCATCGAGCGGGTTGGAGCCGAAGGCGCGTCGCGGTTGTGCGTGAATTCGGCTGGTGATTGGGGCCCGTCCAAACCAACCGCCGTCCCCGATCTGATTCTTGAGATGCGAAAGCGCGGGCACGCGGAATCGTTGATCCGTCAGATCGTGTTCGAAAATCCTCGCACCTTCTTCCAACAGAGCAAGCACTTTGACTTACTCGATCCGGCGACACGAAACGAAGGGTGAAAACGTACCGAATCGACTTCGGCCGGATTGCTCCCGTCATGATTTCATTTTTTGACGCATTCGATCTTAACCGTCCCGGAAATGTCTTCGGCCAAAATCCACCGCGAACCGACTTGCTGAGCTTCAGCGTGTTCGCCATTGACGGTGACGCCGGTGGAGCCTTCGCTGGCGGGTAGTTCCACCTTGGCGGTTATGCCGTCTGGTAAAGTGACCGATATTCGGAACTTGGACTCATTGTTCCAATCGATCAGAATCGGACCGCGAGGCGTTGGGATTTTGCCCTTGGCATGTTTCAGGCTGGCCGGGCATGGCCGAACAAGGGCCCGCTTCCAACCGGCTTCGATTGGCTGGGCACCCAGCACAAAGCGAGGCAACAGGTTGGCCGGTGCGGCACCCCACGCGTGATTCCAATCTTGATTGGGTTTGTATTTCATGTCCCACGCTTCCCACGTGATCGTGGTGTCGCTCTCAACCATGTGTCGCCAACTTCGGTCGTTGTCGGCAATCATCAGTTGGAGTGCTTTTTCCTCAGCACCGTTTTGAAACAGCCCTTCCAGTAAGTACTGCGCGCCATACACCGAGCAACGCATGTCGCGAGAACTCAGCCAGTCGACGACGCTCTTGCGGTCTTTCGTGGGGACTAAGCCAAAGGCCAGTGGGAACAGGTTCGCGTGATGCGAGGAGTGAGCGGTACCGACTCCGTCGCGGTAAATTCCTTTTTGAGAATCAAACAGACGATTTTGAAATTTTGTGAGCGTTTGTTTGACTCTTTTTTCGATCTCATTGGCTTCGTCATCTTTTCCGATTGCCCTAGCCATATCCGCCATTTTGTTCATGGCCGCCAGATAAAACGCATTTACGACGGTGTTCACTTTCGTGAAGGCGAATCCATCTCGTTCTGCTTTAGGCCAGTCTACGATGTCGTCCCGTTTTCGCTGCTTGTCATTACTCCGAACCAATCCGTCTGGCCCAACGCGATTAAACAACGTCTTCGACTTGAGTGCCTTGTATCGTTTTGCAATCCAATCGTCATCACCCGTGTGCATCCAGTCGGCGTGAGCCATAAAGACCATGTGCGGAGCCCATTCGGTGGGCCACGTGCCATGCTTCATTAGATGGTCAAACGTCCGTCGCGCAATTTGGATGTCATGGTCAGCGGAGTAGTGGCTGATCTGGTTCAGATAAGCATCTGCTTCGTAAGGGATCCGCTCGCGATCGCCATCGACATAAACACCGGCAAAGGTCGTGGCCTTGATTGAGTAACGGCATAGTTCCCAGACTCGATTGAGCATTTCATCCGAGGATTCAAAGCTGGCGGCGTCATCGTCCCAGTTGGACGCGAATGCCGCGCGGCGAACGATTTGATCGGGGCGAAGTTCGCCCGGCCAGCCTTCGATTTCCACCCAGCGAAACGGCAGTACGACTCCCCATTTGGCCGGAGTAAGAATTGCCGGGGGGTGTCTTTTGCTCACCAATTCGGTGTTTCGTTTGTCCACCGGTGGAGCGACCACCATGGGGACGCCGCCCTTTAGTTTAGCGGTGGTGTTTTTGTATCGAACGGTGCCCGGAGGTTTTCTGTCGACTCGTCCGGCTTTGGATTTTTCTCCAAAATGAACGGTGATGGTGCCCGTCGCATCGGCGGGTGGGGTTAGTTCGAGATTCCCAAAAGCGACGCGTCCAAAATCGATCAAGATCACGTTGGAGGCGGGACTTGAGATTTCGACAGGACGTTGCTCGACCAAGGATGCTGGGTGCTCAGCCAGACACATTGCACTGGGCAGGAACGAAATTAGTAGCACGCCGATGGATTGCATGAGATGGTTCATAATATTCCTGATATGTTGTGCGGTAGAACTTTGGAGCCACGAAGACTCCGAAGCAACCGTCATTTTCTTCGAGTCGAGTGTAACTCAACAAGAGTGTGCAGCAAAGAAGTGCCATTTTTACAGATATATCCGAGTGGTTTTCAGCGATGAGGAGACTGGTCGGTTGTCAGGGGTAGGACTTGGCTCAATGTTTGGTCTATTTGGTCTCTCACCGTCAAACGGCTATTTTGAGTTACACTCTTTCGGTAACACTCAATTTCAAAGCTGGATGTCCTTTATGGTGTGGCTGATGTCTGTTTTGCAAATAACTTTGATTTTGCTCTTGTCGATCGTTTCAGCTGGGACGGTTCTGGCTCAAGCCGAAATGGAACCTCGGCAGGCTCCAAATGCCGATGTGTTGACGCAGGAGCGGTGGCAGCAAGTGGATGCGGCGGTGAAGCGAGGGCTTGAGTGGCTGGCGAGCCAACAGGGGGAGGATGGCTCCTACGAGACAATCGAGCGGGCTCAACCTGCCGTCACATCGTTATGCTTGATGGCGTTTTTGGCTCAAGGGGAAAGTCTGGTCGACGGAAAGGATCAACAGGCGTTGGCGAAGGCGATCGAGTTCATCTCCGATCAGCAAAAACCAAACGGATTGATTGCAACCGTTGCACCGCAGGCTGTGCCTATTCCTCGGGATCCCGCGAGTTCTGACGGACTGGCGACTTCACCGGACCCGAATATGATTTCGGTCACTGCCGTTTACAACCACGCGATATCGGCACTGGCGTTGTGCGAGGCGTACGGGCAGTGCGCACCGGAGCAAAGCGAGAAACTCGCGCCCGTGATCGAGAAAGCAATCGCGGCGACGTTGGAGATGCAACGTTGGGGTGGCAAGAAGAAAAGCGACGTGGGCGGTTGGCGTTATTTGGCGGTGCATTTTGCTGAGGATTCGGACCTGTCGGTTACCGGTTGGCAGCTAATGTTCTTGCGTTCGGCTAGAGACGCCGGCTTTGATGTGCCTAAGGAAAGCATCGATGCGGGGGTCAAATACGTCGAAAACTGTGTTGTCAAAAACAAAAATCGAAGAGCCTATTCTTATCTGGCCACGCGCTCCAAGACGGTGACACGTGCCATGGCCGGCACGGGGATCCTCGCGATGGCTCACGCTGGGAAACACAATTCTCCTGCGGCCTTAGCTTCGGGTGAGTGGATTTTAAAACACGATTTTAAGACCTATGATGGCGACAAACACGCGTATGGGGTGGAATGGCTTGGCGACCGATATCACTACGGGGCGGCTTTATGCGCTCAGGGAATGTATCAACTAGGAGGCAAGTATTGGAATCGGTTTTTTCCGCCACTGGTCGACGCATTACTGGCAAACCAACAGGAAAGTGGTGCGTGGCTGACTCAAGGAAAGGATCAGGGCTACGGAAGTTGCTACACGACCGCGATGACCGTTCTCGCGTTAAGCGCTCCCAATCAGATGTTGCCAATTTTTCAACGTTAGACGGGTGGCGAAATGTGGACGGCGAAAGACGATGCTCAAATCGCGGCAGTGATGACAGCGGGTGGGGCTAAACTTTATTCTTAATCAACGGTCTGAAAACACGTTGCCGTCGCGAGGTTGCTCACTCCAATTACACGGTCCGTCTCCATTCGAGCCCTTCAGGAAGTGAGGGCGGCCCAAACAGGAAATGGAGAACGCGACGACTTTCCATTGTCCGAGATTTCGATGAAGCATGAAGCAACAGCGGACGCATTGCGACAACGCCTCCCACTTTGACAGTAAGCTGTTGGTCAATTGATGAATCACGCAGCACATCAATATCTTGGGGCGAAAGTGTGCCGGAGCGGTGGGAATCGGGAATCACTCTGAGTGGCCCGTTGTCCGGCGTGGAATCATCGATGTGTAAACGTAGCGCGACCATCTGAGCCAACAGCTCATCGGGTCCGTGGATGAAGGTCATTCCTTCCTTGCGCGACCATCCGGGCCATTTGTTTTCGGGTACCCCTGATCCGACCGGAATACTTCGATCTTGATGAAAGGCGACAAACCAGTTGCTCGAAGAGGATTTGTTGAAAAACGTGCATTGAACAGCGACAAGCGAATCGAGTTCCGGGATGGTGGAAACGATTCGATCCTTGAGTGACGCAGCGAGCGTTTGACACCACTGGTTGTTCAGTAGGCAGCGCGATCCAGCGCCCGTGATTTTGTCGATCTGCGAGCCAATGTGGACGCAATCGGACTGCGAATAGCAATTCTCGATTACCGTAAATCCGTGTTCGAGCGACTTCATTTATTCAGGGTCGTAAAGGAAATTAAAAATCGTTACCGAACACTTCGTCGCGCTGAGTTTGGGAACCGGCAAGCGTCAGGTTGGAAGCGGGAGGTAATGGCGATGCTGCGTCGGTGGCCACAATGGCATCATTCTTGTCGTCGGTGTTGTTGGTAGGGTCGCTGTCGAGAACGATCGATGGTTGTTGAGTGAAGCCCCGTTCCGGTTGAGCCGTTAGGAAAGTGCTTGCTGAAATTGCAGGCCGAACGTCCCGTCCCAAATTTCCAACCAGAATAAAAGCGTCGCCCAGCACGTCGACGGATTCGTCTCCGTTAAAGTTGCCGTCTGCCCACGGAACGTTGCCACTCGCGCCTAGATTTCCGACCAGAATAAATGCGTCATCTAACACATTGACTTGCCCGTCTAAGTTTGCATCTCCTGGGATCGCTACGTAGTGTTGGGCGACGAAATCACCGCCGGTGATCCCGTCGCCGTTCCCATCAAGAGCCAGTCCATTGCTGCCGACGATGTCACTATCCAAGCGGAAAGTGTAGAAAGCGGCAGCCAAAGGAGAACGTGTCGTGAAATCCCAAACGGCAGTGTTGGTGGATGCGTCGTAGCTGAAACCAACGCCGCTCAAGTCAACCGAGGTTCCTCCCACGGAGTCATTGAACAGTGACAGGTCTTCTACGGCGACGGCTGCATTGGAGCTAAAGACCACCGTTAACGTGTCCAGCAAATCCGGACGTTCGAGCACGCCTCCTTCGTTGATCGTCGTGGAAACGACTGTCAGCGCCGCCGCAGGGGCTTGGACTTCCACCGCGCCAATGTCGACCGTTCCAAACTGAACACGGCCAAACGCGTCGCCACGTTGGTCGGAACTCAACGCTCCGCCGCCAGCATTGACCGCTAATGCATTACTGCCGGCGTTGATTGTTGGACTTCCCGGAAGTGGTGCATGGGTCTGAGTCGGTCCGCCGTTGTTGGCCAGTGGACCGAGCAATGCCGCTTGATTCAAAATGTTTCCACTGCCCGTTGAAGCGGTGATGCCAGAACCGGACGTGTTTCCAATCAGGCTGTTGCTGACCGTCAGAGCGCCGAGGCTACTGGGCCGCAGGTCAGGGGCTATCCCGTTGTTAACGATATTGCCAGCCACGATCGAGTTGCTTACTGATACGCTGCCGACCAAAACGTAAATGCCACCGCCGCTTGCTTCACCCCCATTGGTACGGTTTCCAGTAACGGTGCTGTTGGTCAGCGAAACGGTTCCGGACGCAGTGTTGATTCCGCCGCCGAAGGCTTGAAAACCGGAGGTTTGGTTGCCGCTGAGTGTGCTGTTGGAAAGCGACACTGTGCCGGAGTAGGTCAGGATGCCTCCGCCTTCGGAAGCGTAGCCAATGGTGCTGTTTCCACTGACGGTACTGTTGGTCAGTGTGACACGACCCGTCGACGTGAAGATTCCACCGCCGTCACTATTAATACCCAGTGTGCGGTTTCCACTGACGGTACTGTTGGTCAGTGTGACGTCTCCAGAGGATGAATAAATTCCGCCACCGTATCCAATGTAGCCATCTGTTTGGTTTTGGCTGACGGTGCTGTTGGTCAACGAAACGTCGCCGGAAAACGAATAAATTCCACCACCGCCGGCATAGCTGCCAGCGGTACTGTTTCCGCTAACAGTACTGTTGGTCAGCAAAACGTCGCCCGAGCTGGCAAAGATTCCACCACCGTCGGCGTCATCGCTGTTGGTTCTTCCTCCTGTCAGGGTCAGGTTCGAAAGCGCAAGCGTGCCGGCCGAGTTGGAGAAATTGATGACGCGAGAGTTATCATTCAACAACGAAGCGCTCGCGCTAAGGCTTCCCGTCACATTCGTGATTTCATTTGCAAAAGTCAAGTCATTGTTATTTGCGTCGCCTGTAATGACGATATTGCCGGCTGTCGTTCCATCGATCGTCAGTGTTTCATTGATCACCAATTCGCCTTGAAGCAATCGGATGACATTGGCAGCGCCGCCGCTGAATACTGCGGGAGCGAAGGTGATTGTGTCGGCACCGTCGGTGTTGTTGCTGGCGATCGTGGCTTCGCGTAGCGAAATACCATCGCCACCATTATTGGAGATCAAGGCAGCGATCGAATTCGTGTTTCCGTTTGTCACATCAGTCGCATTGCTGACGGTTACGGCTGCCAGCAGTTGCCGGTCTTCTAGACGATCGAAATTTAGCGTGGTGTCCTGTGCCGAGGCGAGCGAACGTTTGCGGATACCGGATCTCTTGGGGTGAGATTTTTTTTTGAAGAACATGGCAGTACCGTCGAGTAAAAAGTGCGAAGGGCAAAGAGGAGGGAAGGATGCGGAATAGACATAACGCAAGCAGGACTGTTCGGGTTCAGTATGGCGGATCGAATGTTCGCTGTGAACGAAGATAGGCAGCAAAAACGAGCTTCGAAATGCGGCAAGGTCGGATTGTAACGACAGTGTTAATCAATTCTCGGTTACGAACAGGCCTGCTAGCTGCGGCCACCGCTGGATAACCTTCAACAGACGCGGTGAAATTCTGGTTCGCAGGGCGTTTATCGCTGCCACGGAATTGGGTTGATCCGATAGTACTTCTGCAGCAGAGAAAATAGCTGGGCATGCTCGTGCTCCAGTTCTACTGGCCATTCGAAAAACGTTTCCGTTGCGACGGCGAAGAACTCGGCCTGATTGGTTGCGCCGTAGTGATCTAGGAGCGTTTGCCGATGCGTCTGGGCAGCATCAACGAGGCGAGCATATTCTGAATCTACGACACGGGCCCATTGCGCCGCGTCCTCATCGGAGTCGAATGCGATGTTGCCGCCCATCTCGCCATCGAGCCCATCGAGTGCATGAGCGAATTCATGGATGGTGACATTGCGGCCGTCGTCTTCGTTACGTCCTCCGTGCAACACGTCACGCCATGAGAGCACGATCGGCCCGCCCTGCCATGCCTCGCCCGAGCGATGTTCGACGCCGCCGGCCGAGTGCCCCGCATCCTGACGCCGGCTGAAAACCTGAGGGTACATTAAAATCGTGTTGACGTTATCGAAATAGAAGTCTTCGACTCCTAGTAACATCAGACAGGCGTTGGCGGCAACCGTCACTTTCATTTCTTCGGTGACGACTAGTCCTTCGCAGCCTTCCCAGTGCTTTTCGGCGACGAAGATCTTGATCCTGTTTTGCAGCCCGTGCCGTTGTGAGTCCGTCAGGTTCCACGTCAAACGCACGTTGCGATTAAGGTGCAAGGCCCACGTTTCGGGCCAAGCATTCGCCAGCAAGGATTGGCGGCGACGTTTTCGAGACCAAGGTAGCCAGTCAAACAAAGATGCGACTCAGTGGATGGTTCAGTTTTATTGACCGACGCTGGTACCAATTTTTGTTCGGTACGGCTTTTTGTCTTTGAATAACGCTAGTAGCTCACGGCATTTTCCTTTTTCGTCGTCCGACCGGGCAAGATCAGCAGCTTGTTTGGCGTATTTGATCGCGTCTTCAAACTTGCCAAGTTCTGCCGAGGCCGCGGCAAGTGTTTCCACGTGATACCAAACCTTCCAGTCGCCTGTCTCGCAGGCGGCTTCCGATTTCTCGACTGCCTTGCTGCCGTTTCGGAATTGGCCGTCTGGGCAGGTTGCCAAGAACCACGCGGTTGCATTGAGCACTTCATTAAATTTTGGAGCCATTTTTTCTGCGGCATCGAAATCGGATTTGGCTTCTTTGAATTCGCCTTTGCCCTGATAAGCCACGCCCCGATTGATTCGTGAAACGGCCGAATCAGCCAGTTCGATGGCTTTGTCGTGGTCGTCAATCGCGTCCTCGTATTTTTTCATCGCGACATTGCAAATACCACGGTTGCTGTAAGCGATTGGCAGTCTTGGAGCGTAACGAATCGCACGATTCAAATCGTACATCGCGTCATCAAACTTATTCTGTTTGTAGAAAATCAAGCCCCGATTGTTGAGCGCCATGGCGTTGCGAGACTGAGTCTCGACGGCTTTGTCGGCCCACTCATACGCGGTCTTTAAATCATCCTTGGCCAGATAGATATTGCTCAGGCCAACGTACGCGTCCGCAATTCGCTTGTTTAGTTCGATTGCTGCTTTGTAATCTTTCTCGGCTTCGTCCGGTTTGTTGACCGCCTGCAACGCACTGCCACGTGAGATGAAGAACCACGGGTTTTTGTCGTTCAGCTCAATAGCCGTGCCAAAACTCTTGATGGCTTCTTCGTTCGCTGAAATGCCTGAAAGAACGACGCCGCGATTGTAGTGAGCGTTTGCATATTTTGGTGCCAGCTTGATCGCATAGTTAATATCGATCAGCGCTTCTTTGGAACGGCCTTGAGCGTTGCGGACGATCCCGCGGTTGCTCCACGTCAAAGCGTTCTTCTTGTTGACTTTTAAAGACTCGTTCAAATCGACGAATGCTTTATCGTAGTCTTCGTTTTCGTAGTTGATCATGCCTCGGTGAGCTAACGCGGGCCAATCAAGGTCATTCGTTTTGATACGTTCGTCGTAATGAACTTTTGCCATCTCCAAATTCATCACGTACTGCTTGGGAAGCCAGCCTTTGACGTCTTCAAGCGCACACCATTTTCCATTCACAGCCGTGATCGTGTGAATGCTACCCTCGGCGACCGTGTCGACATTCTTTTTGAAAATTTTGGTTTCGAAGTTGGCGGTCACCACAACACGATCACCGATCTCTTGCCCAAAGCTGGACGTCGAGTCGAATCCGACAAGCAACAGAATCGCGACGGCAGGGACGAGTTTCAAAAGAGTAAAAGAGCGAATGTTGTTCATTGTTGGCTTGAGATAATTTGAAGTGTGCTGGTCAGATTCAAGAGCTTGTCCCGGAGCCCACCTTCCAATCACAACCCAACGCGTCAGCGACGGACTCGTCTCACGCTCGGGCTAAGTGGTTCTGGGATCGGTTAAGTGTTCTGGGGTGTTCTGGGATAAGCTTAAAGATTACGCGCAAGTGCCAAGTTACGCAATTGGATAGACGACGGATATCGAGGGTTGCGAACGTTATTTGCCGATGCAAAACTGCCCGAAAACCACATCCAATATATCGTCAGTATAAACAGTGCCGACTACACAGCCTAAATGGTCTAGGGCGTGTCTGATTTCGGCAGCCACCAGCTCCTCACCAATCCCAGCTGATGCTGCCTGTCTTGCCATTTGTATCGATTTTGTCGCACCGTTGAGGCTGTCAGCGGTCCGCCGGAGAGTCGCCCCGACGATCGGCGAATCGGATGTCTGGGCCTCGATCGCGATTTTGAACAGCATTTCGCGCAGCTGAACAACACCGGCCGAGGTCAGGGAACTGGTCCGAATAACGTTCCGGAAGATTCGTTGCCCCTGATTGGATTCCGATGAACCCGAATCAATTTCGGCCAGCCTCGCCGCAGCATGAGGAGCCAACGGGCGGTCGGATTGAGTGACGACCAGAATAGACGCTGATCTGTTTTGGAGATCTGCGTCGGAGGTAGGTGCCACGTGGAAGTCTAGATCGCCCACACCGTTCCACGTTTCCACCGGTGCGTCAGCGGCCACGCATCGGATGCACAGGTCGGCACGTTCGATGCGATCTTGGCGAGCATCTTGCGCGGATGCTTGGATCTGACTGGAAGCTGTTTCGGATGTTTCGATTTGCTCAAAACCTGCTGTATCAATCAATTGGATCGTCACACCTGACTGCGATAGCTCGCCCGTAACGTAGTCGGTGGTGGTTCCAGCAATGTTCGTAACGATCGCCTTGGACTCGCCCAGCAGGCAATTGAACAGGCTACTCTTTCCGGCGTTGGGTAACCCCGTTAAGACCGCCGTGAATTTTTCCTCTGTCACATGGCGACCTGATATCTGATTTACAATCGAACTTAGCTGGTCGCTGGCTTGGTCCAGTTTTTGAAATAACAAGCTGTCGGAGATGAATTCGATATCCTCTTCGGCGAAATCTAATTGAGCTTCCAGTTCTGCCAGAATTGCGATCAGTTCGTTGCGAATCGAAGTCAACGGAGTCGCCAAGCCTCCCGCCAACTGGTCCAAGGACAGCCTTAAGTCATCCTCGCCTCGGGCATCGATCACTGCGAGCACGGCTTCGGCCTGAGTCAAATCCAGTCGCCCGGACAGAAACGCTCTGAGCGTAAATTCGCCCGGTCGTGCGACACGAGCACCCGCATCGCATACCGCCTTTAAGGCCAGTTGCAGTAGTGGGCTCGACCCGATCGTGTGAAATTCAGCGCTGGGTTGGCGCGTGTAGCTGCGGTCGGTCGGCCAGACTAACAGGCGCCCTGGCAGCCGCAAGTCGGTGTCCAATTGTAGGTTGCCGGGAACCGAATCAACGGTTGATTGCTGAGCCAGCGAGCGCCCATCGTCCGGGAAAAAGCAGGACGCGATGCACTTGGTCGCGTCGGGCCCGCTGATTCGCACGATCCCGCGCTCGCTGGCTCCGGGTGGCGACGCAATCGCGGCGATGGTGTCATCAATGTCCAAGCTGGCCATGAATCACGCGGCTACTTTCGGTCTCGCAAACGCTTTTTTCTCTCCGCGTCGGCTCGCTTTTTCTCTTGTCGCTCCGACTGTGCCTTGGTTTGCATGCTGGCGAAATCGGTGCCATCTGTTGGTGGCTGAGGAGTTTTTAATGCCAACGAACCAGCAGAGCCGTCATCGAACTTGGACGTGTCGAGAACCGGTTTGGGCAGCATCAGTCGCTCTATGATTCCCCACAGGCTGGAAGTGATAATGTATAGGCACAAACCAGAGGGTACTTTGAAGAACATCAGGCCCATGATCGGCATCATGACCGACATCATCGACTGCATCATCTTTTGCTGTTCGTCAGCCGCTTTGGGCATGAACAGCCTTTGCTGAGCCATGAACAAGATCATCGTTGCAATGGGCAGGATGTTAAAGAACGGACCCAGCCAGCCGGTTTCGTCACCCAGCATCGTGGGCATCCAGTCTTTCCAATAGAACAGCTGATCGGGTGCCGAAAGATCACTGCACCAGGACATGCCGGGGATCAGAGGTTTGTCTCGCAGGGCAATGTCGACGGACAGACCGCGGTAAAGGCCGATGAAAATCGGTAGCTGGAAGAACATCGGCAGGCAGCCGCTGAGCGGATTGTAGTTGTACTTCGAAAACAATTCGCGCTGAGCTTGCGATTGTTTTTGCATGTCTTCGGCGTACTTTTCTTTGATCTCCATCATCTGCGGTTGCAGGTGTTGCATCATCTGTGCATTGAGCGCCGCTTTTCGCGAGAAAGGAATCATCAGGCAGCGGACCAGAACGGTCAGCATGATGATCGCGATCCCGTAGCTGAACTTGAACGTGATGAAGTAGAAAAAGTGCAGCAGCCACAACAACGGTTTGGAAAACCATGCGAACCAGCCAAACGTTTCAACTTCTCCCAACTCGTAAGCCGACAGCAGGCTGTGTTCCTTTGGCCCCGCGAAGACTTCGAAGGTCTGCGAGTACGTGCCGCCGGGAGCAAGTTTGATAGTTTTGACCATTTGGAATGTGCAGTCGACCAGTTTTTCAAGCCGAGCGTTGTCTGGCAATTCGACTCGACCATTGAGGAACGCGGACAGGCTGTTGACTTCGAACGGCTGATCCTCGCTCCTTTCCGGAATCAATGAAATATTGAAGTACTGCGTATCAACACCGGCGAACAACAGCTGGTGAGCTTCGGGATCTTCTTCGTACGGATCACAGATAAAGTTCACGACCTGCGGATCATCTTCGGCTCCATGGACGATTTCCGGTCCACCGAAGAACACAAACGAATTCTCTTCGTTGCCGCCCACGACGTCGCGAGCACCCCCGATGTAGCCGATCGCGCTCGATCGACCGTGAATCTTCATGGTGTACCACCAAGCTTCGGTGGTCGCCCCGGCGGGGCCGTCCAGTTCGTATGCCAGTTCTTGAGCCTGATCGGAT
Organism: uncultured Pirellulaceae bacterium; assembly: GCA_964563475.1. Taxonomy (GTDB): domain Bacteria; phylum Planctomycetota; class Planctomycetia; order Pirellulales; family Pirellulaceae; genus Mariniblastus. Next base: position 5,710 of record CAZLYM010000023.1, on the reverse strand, counting down.
TCGCTACGGATTTCGATAGTCAGATTGAAATGGAATGTTTTCGAATCGAGATCGTAAATCTGCTCGGCTGGCAGAGTCGGCAGTGCGTAAATTTTGGTGACGACAAGCGGCCCGGATATGTCGAAAGCGGCCAGTTGACCGGCGTTGATGGTTCGCGTGAGAGCAATTTGATTTTCGTTGGAACGCTCGGTGTCCAGAGACCACAAGGCACTGCGAAGTTCTGTATCAAGATCGGGCCACGGTTTATCTAACTCCGGTCGCGGCTTGAGCAGCGACAGCACGAACGATTCCGGCAGGTCGAAACCTTCGGACACGCGTGTGTTTTCGGGCCGAATCAGCTCAATAGGTTTTTCGGTCAGAGTAATGTTCTGCGTGACCGTTCGGCCATCGCGTTTAACGGTAAGTTGCAGCGAATCGCCCGGCTTGGTGGACTCGAGCGTCTTCGTAAAATCGGCCGCCGAAGTGATGGGCTCGTCACCGATAGAATGTAGGATGTCGTTGACTCGTATGCCTGCGTCATCAGCAGATTCGCTGGTCGCCAAGGCAGCGGGAGTCCCGGGCCCAACGACACGGACTCTTAACCCGTCGTCGGATTCGATTGGTTCTAAATGTCCAAGGTAACCTGATTTGTCACTGAGTTCTCGGTAGACGATGCGGTCGTTCTTCTGGTGGCGACAGTTGAGTTCCACTCGCCGGATCGTGCCTCCCATCGGGTTGATCGTGATCAAGAAACGATCCGATCCATCAGCGGAGACGGAACCAAGTGTAAAGAAAGTTTTGGCGGGTTGAACGCTTTGCTGATCATCTGCGGCGGGTTCGGTTTCAATCGCCGGTGGGTCACCGGCGATTGGGGTGTCGTCTGCTGCCGGTTCTGGAGTTACTTCGGCGTCGGCATCCGCTTCGTCGGGAGCGTCCGTCGAATTCGTTGGCGGGGTCGCGTCACTGGCGGCGGTACCTCCGTTTTCCTGATCCGGATCAAGTGAAGCGACGGTAGAGGCAGCATCGGCAGGCGCTTGCTCGACCTGCTTCGGGCCGTAAGCATTTTGCAGCGTCATCGCGACCATCATGATGGCAGTCGATGTGAAGATGAACAAAATCGTACGATTGTTCACGAAGGTAACCTCAGAGATTCAATTAAAAAATAGCAGAGCGATGCAATGAATTTCATCGGTCCGGAGCCTGAGTCGATGGGACTCGATATGCTTCTTGATTCCGACGGCGTTAGCAAGGTGGATGGCGGGGCTCACCCGCGAAGGGAAGATTTTATGGGACTATCGTCCTTCCACCAACCTATCCCCAAGAAAATTGTCGACCTCCGGAATAGCCAGAATTTTGGCCCGAGTTACCTCGAAATCGTACTCAATACGTCGAAACTCGACCCCCGTCCCGTCCAGAATGACATAGCTGCTACGGGGATCGTTGTCGCGAGGCTGTCCAACGCTACCCACGTTGATCATCAGCTTCTGATTGGCCAGTTCGTACTGGTTGCTGATTTCTTGGGGCGAATAAAACCGGCAATTCTCGGTGAAGACTCCCGGCACGTGTGTATGGCCTTGAAAACAGTAATGCTGGACAAACCCAAATATTCGTTCGATTTTACGTTGGTTGTTCGCGTCTTCGGGGAATACGTACTCGTTCAGCGGGCTGCGAGGAGAACCGTGGACGAACATCAGTTTTTCGATGCGATGGGTCCGAGGAAGCTGTGCCAGAAAATCCCAGCGAACCTCAGCTCCCTCAATCGATCGATCTTCTAATTGATTCCGAGTCCAAAAGATCGCCTTTTCGGCTCCGCTGCTGAACCCGTCCGGGTCAAACAGGGCTCCATTGTCATGGTTGCCCAGCAGCGTCATGTCGAATTTGATGCATGCATCAATGCACTCGCGCGGGTTGGGCCCGTAACCGATCACATCGCCCAGACAAAAAATCTCGTCTACCGATTGTTCACGGATGTCTGCCAGAACCGCCGTGAGCGCTTCAAGGTTCCCGTGAATGTCACTGATGATTGCTCGCTTGGCCAACGAAGTTTCCAATAAGATTTTGAGCGGTTGTGAAGGATGGCATCCAACGCTTCACGTTGGAAGATCCACGACTCGGCTCTATTGTCGGCGCTGATCGCGTCAGTTCAACCACACTGACACCGCAGACGATCGCCAAAATAAGCGATCGGGAACCTGAGTGACAAGTGAGGACACGAAGCGAACCTCGATGAATGCCAGTCGAGATTCAGCGACCGAACTTCAGGCGTTCGCCCAGCATGTTGTCGAGGTCCGGAATCGAGAAAATCTTATCGGCAGTTTCGTCGATATTGTACTCTTGCCGGTAGAAACGGGCGGTATCCGCGTCGGTATCAAGCACAACAAAGCAGGATTTGGGGTTCTCGTCGCGAGGTTGGCCGACACTTCCCACATTAATCATGCACTTGTCTTCGGTCAGCGAAAATTCGTCGCCCAACTCTTCTGGCGTCTGGAATCCGTGTGCTTCGGTGAATCGGCCGGGGATGTGCGTGTGGCCCTGAAAGCAGGTTCGCTCGAATCGACCCATGAAGTGATTCATCACGGCCTTGTTAAAGCCCATCTCTGGAAAGACGTATTCGTTGGTCGGGTCACGAGGGGATCCATGAACGAACAGATAGAGGCCTTCGTCGTGACGACGAGGAAGCTCACCTAAAAAATCCCATCGCAGATCCGCTTGTTGGCTGCTGGGGGCATCTTCGAGCTGTTGACGAGTCCACATGATGGCTCGCATCGCGACTGGGTTGAAGCCTTCCGGGTCGAAGATCGCAGCTTGGTCATGATTTCCCAGAATCGTTAGCTTGCAGCGTTCGATCACCGTATCGAGGCACTTAAGCGGCTCCGGCCCGTAGCCGATAATGTCTCCCAAGCAGATGATTTCGTCCACGCCAAGCGTGTCGATCTTGCTCAGGACAGAACTGAGTGCAGAAAAGTTACCGTGGATATCACTGATAATGGCCCGTTTCACGAATCAATCTTCCCGGATACAGTCAATAGTTGGAGGCGGCTTCGGGCAGGGTCGCCCGAGGAATAGTCGTTGGAGTTGTGGCCGAGTTTGTGACAGACTCAATGTTATCAATGATATTACAGGGCGCTGTTGGAGTGAAAGGCGAACAATCGTGGAATGTTCATCTTCGAGTTGTAGACGAAATGGCCAATCAAATCCGATGCGGTCGAAATATCCTAGTGTCGTGGGTCACTAAAAGGTTATCGCACCGACGAGACCAAGCTGACAAAGATTCCTTGAGGAAACATAAATTTTAGGCCTACGTCAGGCTCAAACCTTAGTCTTGATGATAACTGTACCGATCAATCTTCGCAATTGTCACGGTTACAGGACTTAAGCCGAACATTTCGCTCCATAGTTGAGTGGCTAATTTCATGAACATTCTAGCGATTGATTTTTCCAGCAAACTCGCCAGTGTTGCAGTTTTCTCTGACGGCAAATCGCAATCACTGCTGACTTCGGAAATGCTCGCCCAGAAAGTGGCCGAATCCGGGAATTCTAACGAAAAACCGGTGAAACCGTTGGGCGGATCGGCATTGTTGACACCCCTGGTGCAGGCGACGATTCAACTGAGTGGCTTGAAAACGTCAGATTTTCAGTTGATTGCCCTGTCAATCGGTCCGGGGATGTTCACCGGATTGCGTGTTGCCGCGGTTACCGCAAAAACGTTTGCCTACGTAACCGGAGCCCAAGTAATTGGAGTCAACACCCTAGAGGTACAAGCGGCCAAGGCTCACGCTGCCAATCCTAGTCACGTGGGTCCGATCCGAGTTGCCGTTAACGCGCAGCGGCAGCAATTGTTTGCTGGCCAGTATCGTGCAAAGGGAGATTGGCAAGTTGAGCAGATTGGTGACAATCAGATAATCGATCACCACGCGTGGGTGGAGACGTGGGTCGATGGCGACCTGATTTCCGGATCAGGCCTGAAGTTGCTCCGTTCGAGTGACGCCCCGTTCAATGCCCCTGCAGAATCCAACGCAATGACGGGCCAAGGTTATCAAATCGCAGATCAAGGTGTTTGGGACTGTGACGCCGCTTCGGTGGCGGAAGTAGCACTCAGGCACTTTGAGAATGGTCGCCGGGACGATCTGTGGACGCTCAACCCGCTCTATTTTCGCCCCAGCGCGGCCGAAGAGAAGCGAATGGCGCGGATGAACCCGAACGGTTGAGTGGTTGAGCCCGTAGGGACCGAAGGAATACAATCAGATGGACAAGCAACTTGAATTGATTTCACATTGACTGTTGCTATCCTTTGGCAACAAAACACAACGACAACTTACACGCATATACATTTTTTTGAGGCGAACTCATGTCAAAGTTCTTTACCGCATTCATGCTCGGATTGTTCAGCTGTTGCTTGCTGTCCGGGTGTGCCGATACCAATACCGCAGAGACCACGACCGAAAGTCACGATCACGATGGGCACGACCACGATCACGGGAGTCACGATGGCCATGATCATGGGGACCATGCAGGGCACGACCACGGTGATCACGCAGGTTGCGTTCACGGCCCGTTCGGTGGGCACGTGTTCAAGTTTGATTCCGACGATTTCGGAGCCGAGTGGAAGCACTACAACGACAACGATGTGATTCGCGTCTACGTGCTGGATTCCGCCGGAAAGAAAGAGTCTCCTGTCAAAGCGACAGTAACGATGACTCCATTGGGTGGATCCGAAAAAACACCTTTCGAACTGGAAGCCGAGAAGCCAGATGGCGAAGGCTGTGCTGCGGTCTACTCGTTGGACGAAAAGGATTTGGGGATCGCGATCACGGCCGTTGGCGTGAAAGTGGAAATGAAGACGGGCGACAAGACCTACACCGGAGTCATCGAAGCTCACGCTCCTCACGATCATTGATTGGCCGGTTCTTGGGGCTTGAACCAAGTCGCCAATGCTTGCTTTTGCCAATCGAGTGAAGTAAACTTCTTATTGAGATCAAGGCGCGAAAGACTTGTTTTTCGCGACTTGATTTGCGTTTGTTGTCTCAATAAGGATTGATGGTTGTCTTCTTCGTCCCCGGAAACGTGCGGAACAGAACGTGATGATGCGGACGATTCCGCAACGTCGCTGACTCCCGTCCGAGTTTCTCTGACTCCGGAGCAGCGGTTTGGCGATTATCTGCAAAGCCGAGGCATGCGAAGTACGCAGCAGCGTCAGCTGCTGCTGAAGCTGGTCTTCAGCGACCATGATCATTTCGATGCCGACCAATTGATGGATCGGCTGCCGTCCAAGGGGGAGCCCGGCTATGTCAGCCGCCCGACGGTCTACCGCACGCTTGCCGAGTTCGTCGATGCGGGGCTATTGGGAAAATTCGAGCTGGAAGGCCGCAGCGTCTACGAACACGATTACGGATATCCTCAGCACGATCACTTGCACTGCACCGAGTGCGGAAGTTTGATCGAGTTTCAATGCGAAGCGGTTTCGGAAATCAAATCGAAAGTTGCCTCGGAGCATGGGTTTCAAGTTCGTTCTCACCGTTTGATCATCAGCGGTGTCTGTCAGCCTTGCCGCAAGAAACGCCGCCGCGTCCGCCGGAAAGTCGATCGTATTTAGGTTGTTGTCGATGGTAGACATTGTAGAACAGCTGATTGTAGAGCAGCTGTCCCAGCTGTTGCAATCAAAAACAGTCCCGAACCGCAACGGCGGTGTTGGATAAACAGTTGAGACAACTGTTCTACAAAAGTGTAGAAC
>CAZLYM010000022.1:25782-28832 GCA_964563475.1 uncultured Pirellulaceae bacterium | reverse complement strand
CGCAGCCAAACCAATTTGTCTAGAATTGTTCATACACTCAGAACGGCGGGCCGCTTCACGCACCTGCTGCACCGCAGGCAATAGCATCCCGATTAGGATGCCGATAATCGCAATAACGACCAATAATTCAACGAGAGTGAAAGCGCGAGATTGGGGAGAGCGCATATCATTTCCTTTGATAAATGATGGAAAGATAAAAACAGAGGATCAACATTATAGCTTTTGAAAAGCAATTATGGCAAGCGATTTTCGGTCGCCATTCGGCCCATCCTCCCCGCAACCCCGTAAATCCATGGTTTTTAAGACACTTATCAACTGTTAAACAAGACACCCAACGTGATGCGACAACAACGAAACTGGGGGGCATTCTTGCGTGCCTGCAGCGCGTACGTCGATTTGAATCCGGTGCGAGCTGGGATTGCGGAGACTCGCAAGATGAGCGATTTCACGTCTGTGCAGGATCGTTGCGAGACAGTTGGCTTTGTCCCAAGCAGGCCGATGGGGCCAACCAAGTTAAAAATATCGACTTGAGCCAATATCAAGCCGACTGCGTCTCGGGGCGGGTGGAGCCTTGAGGACAAAGAGCCTATCCCAGAATCAATAAGCCGAACGGTACTAGCTGCGGGTGATAAACGAAAAACCGTGGCTAGCGCCAAAACGGCTCATTCGCAATCGAGGTTGTCGGATAGGTCTAAACAGAACACGTGGCGTTCAGGCCAATCGACCGGCAATTTTCGTTCGCACTCCGCACTCCGCACTACCAGCGGAACAAACACGACCCCCAGCTCAGCCCCGCACCGAAGCCCAACATCATGATGAGCTTGCCGGGGACAATGCGACCGTCATCCAACGCTTCTGTCAACGCAATCGGGATACTCGCGGCGGACGTGTTACCAAAACGGTCAAGGTTAACCACAAATTTTTCCCGCTCAATCCCCATCGACTCAATCGCCGCGTCGATGATCCGCACATTGGCTTGATGAGGAACAATCAGATCGATGTCGCTCAATTCCAAACCGGATTGATCGAGCATTGTTTGGATTGCTTCAGGAATCAGACGGACTGCCCATTTGAATACCGCGCGGCCATCCATCTTAAAGAAGTTCGAGCGTTCAGACAGCACTTCGTGACTGAGCGGATACCGCGAACCGCCGCCAGGCACCAGCAAGCAACTCGCTTGGCCACCGTCGGATCCAAGGTCGTACCCTAGAATCCCTGGCGCGTTGTTGGGATTCGAATCAACCGAATCTGATTCGCTGGCAGGCGCTAGCAACACCGCTCCAGCACCGTCCCCGAACAGTGGATATGTTTTGATGTCCTTTGGATCGCAGACGGTCGTCATCGCATCCGCACCGATCACCAACGCCCGTTTGCTACAGCCGGTTTTAATAAACTGGCTGGCCGCCACCAATGAATAAACAAATCCACTGCAAGCCGCATTCATATCAATCGCCGCTGCTTGGCAACCCAATGCATGCTGCACAAGATTGGCAACCGAAGGCGTGAAATGATCGGGCGTCATCGTGCCCACGACGATCAAATCGATTTCCTCGGGCGACACGTTGGCTGATTCTAAGCATGCCCGCGCTGCCTCAATCGCCATGTCACTTGTGGCTTGGGTTGGACCAATTCGAAATCGTTGTTGAATCCCAGTTCGCTTGATAATCCATTCCGGGTCGCAACCGAGGTCCGCCAATGCTTGATTGGGAACCTTTTCTTCTCCGACTGCGTATTTACAGGCAAGGATCGAGATTCCGCTAAGAGTTGTTGCTGCCAATGAGCTGTCCGTAAGTTATTGAAGCCGCCAGAGTCAATTTGATGACGCGGCGAGGAAATTAGGTCAAAAATGTGGTTTTTAGGGCTCAGGTGACTCAATCGGGTCCGAGCCCGCTTTGGTTCCAAATGCGGAAAACGCGTTCAAATGTAAGGCTGTCCGCAAGAAACCGGAACCCTCCCCCCTTTCGCTGGTTTGACTTTACATTGAATTTTCCGGGTGGATAAGGCGACTTGGTTCGAAAAACGCTGATTCTCATTAGCCTGCCCGTTTTTCGGGTGTTTATCGCCGTTTATTACGATACAGTGGACGCCAACACGGAATGTGAAAAGCGACAGTGTCGCCCGTAAAAACCGTGCGTCTCACGACGCATGATCGTTAATTGTTCTTTGGAAAAGTGAACATATGAGCCTACTGGCAGTTGTCTACAAGCTGGTCCCTGAGGCACCGATTTTGGTCGCCTTTAACCGAGACGAGCCCCTCGAGCGTATTTGCACCGCCCCTTCAATTCAGTCTGGAAAACCTCGCGTTTTGGCCAGCATGGATCAGGCTACCGGTGGCACTTGTCTCGGGGTCAACCAAAACGGATTGTTCGTAGGGGTGATTCGACGCCGTAAATTCGATTCCCCCATCAGCCCCAAGTCACGTGGAGCCCTCGCCCGTGAGATGCTCCGCTGCAATTCGGCCCAACAAGCGGTCGACATGGCTCTTGAAGAGCTGGATACGGGTGACTACGACGGAGCCAATTTCGTGGTCGCTGACTACGAAAACGGCTGGTGCGTCCATGGTGGAAATGACGTCAACGTGGTCGAGCTTCAGCAGGGTTTGAGAATCGTCGGTGAAAAAGATATCGATGACGCTCGTGACGCACGCGTCGCGATGGCTCGTCGGCTGCTAACGTTGCAGACGCTCGATTCGCCCGTCAAGTTCCTAGCGATCGCTAGTAAGGTCTTGGCCCGTCCACCAGTTGCACCGGATCGTCCGAGCATGGTCATCCACGAAAAAGACTACGGTACGGTCAGTTCGACCTTGATCGCGTTGGGCAAAAAGCCACGCGATGCGATCTATCAATACTCCAACGGAGCCCCTGACGAGGCAAAGTTCGAGGACTACTCGCCAATGCTACGCGACATCCTCAGCCGAGGCCTCCGCGAAGCTCGCGCGAAAGCGGAAGCCGAAGCATCGTCGTCATAGCGGAAGCCGAGGCATTTCCATCAGCTTTCGCCAACAGCGAACGTAACTCAAAGCCGGATCACATTAGTGATTCGGCTTTTTT
>CAZLYM010000022.1:18108-25682 GCA_964563475.1 uncultured Pirellulaceae bacterium | reverse complement strand
GCAAAGCAACTTAGGCAAAGCCCCCTACGTGCTGACCGGTTTTCTTGTCGTCGTCTTGCGGCGTTTGGGCTTGGGCGTCGCCGCTTTTTTTGCGGCTCGGATTTTTCCATCCAACAACGTTTGCCCCGGTTTGCATTTTGGTTTTCGCTTGGGCCGCTTGGCTGCCAACTGCTTGCTCGACTCGCGGGCGGTCGCCAGACGGCACACAATCGCGTTGCCTCGCTTGCCCGTTTCGATCGCCGCAAACGTTTTTCTCAACACGTACGCAATCCGCTGGGCTTCCCAGCGAGGGATGCCCAACACTTGTGCCAGTTCGGCCGTGTCGAATTTTCGCGGCAAATCTTTGGGCAACAATTTTTGAAGATCGCGAACGGTCGAGTAACTGACTATCTCACCCATTTCCAGAATCTTCTGATCCTTGACCTGAAACGCGTTCTTTCTGCGACGGCGACGTTTGCCCTGCCCCGGATAACGGATTTCCTCGATGTCGATCAACGGCGTGATCAACGTCAAATTGGGATGAGGGAACACTCGCGTGAAATAGAGCAGTTCATCAAAAATGCTCAACGCCGAACCTTTTTTTGGACTCCAACGCCGATCGACCTCACGACCGTTGATCGAATCCAATTTGATCAGCCGCTTGCGACGAATCAAAGGCTTGACGACATCGACAACGTGCCCATCCTCTAACAATTTCTGAATCTTGCTGCGAATAGAAGCCAACCCACTGCGCTGAATTTCGACCAAACGGTTGCCGTTGACCACATCAATTCGATATCGGCCCAACCGGACCTCCAACTGAGAATCCGACTGCCGGAAGTAGTCTTTCAATTGTCGGTGAAGTGTCGTTTCCATGACTCGTCAGCATGATTTCCATTTTTCTGGTCACCCTCATCGTACCGGAGCATGACAAAACAACGCCACATCAGTCTGAGAGACCAGCCAGCCGATATTCATTGTTGATCGAAAATATCATCAAAAAGGCCGCGAACCTGTTGCCTGCATGTAGCGATCGCTTCCAACATCTCATCTGCATCGGCGTGATCTAGCAACTTCGCGAGCTTCGCCAACTGGCCCGGATCGGTAGGCAAATCGTGACGAGCCGTTGTGTTCATCAAACGCAACTGGGCTTCAACTTGCCGTAACTGACGATAGCATGCCGTCAGTTCGTTCCCACGTCGAAGATCCAGAAAACCTCCGGCCACCAGATTAGAAATCGCGTCAAGCGTCCCCGGCACCAACACTCGATCGTCTTCTCTTGCGTGTTTCAACTGGAGCATTTGGATCGCGAACTCGATGTCGATCGTTCCGCCAATGCCTCGTTTAAGATTGGTCGGTTCGCAATCGGTTTCCAGAGCGGAACGCATTTTTCGGATGTAGGTTGCCATGTCAGACGACCATGGTTTCTGCTGCAACACTTGCTTGACCACCGCCATCGCTTGCGTCGCAATCGCAGCCTCGCCAAAAACTGGCCGCGCCTTGCAGAGCGCTTGGCGTTCCCAAAGCTGCCCCGTATCAGACGAGAAATAACGTTTGAATTCATCCAGCGAAACCGCCAGCGTGCCACTCTTTCCAGTCGGTCTCAAGCGACTATCAATTTCAAACAACTGACCGTAGCGAGGCGAGTGCATGATGAAACGAGTAATCTCTGCCGCCAGCTCACTGAAGAAAAACGGCGGCGTGACCTCGCTGGCCAGATGTTCCTCAATTCCCGACGAGGAATCATAAAGAAAGATCACATCCAAATCGCTATGGTAGTTCGGCTCCCGCCCACCCAGCTTTCCCAAGCCAAGAATCGTGAACGGGCATTCGAATTCGTTCAATAGAAAATCGACTTTCCCTTTTTCAGCGTAACGCCGAATCATTTTTTCATAGTGATGACGGGTAACCGATTGCAGACACAAACTGGCGACATCCGACAGCGCCTGATGGATATCACGGATATCGTCGCGTCGCAACAGATCGCGAACTCCGATCCGCATGTGCTGAGTATTTTTAAAACTGTGCAGCACGAGCGCCAGATCTTCCGCTCCACGCGACAGCTCGTTCAGGTTCTGCCCAAGCCATGCCCGGCTTGGCAGTTGTTGTAACTGTAGCGCGTCCATCAATTCGTCGATCATGCCCGGATTCTGTTTCAAAATCGAAGCCAGATAGTCCGTTAGTGCACACATTCGAATGTACAATCGCAAGGTCGGCGGGTTGAAGCTGAACAACTCCCACAAAACGCCCTTCGCTCCCAAAGAATCACTAATCGTGGCCAAGGCAACCAGCGTCGCATCCGGATCGGGCATCAAGCATGCCTCACGCAGCAGCGACGGAGTGATCGCAGCGAAGAAATGCTGACAACGACGCGGCGATAGAAATCGAGTCGATTCACGCGCCATCTCCATCAGCCGTTGATACGTCTGCATTTCGTCACGAAATCCGTACCCCGACAACGTCTCGCGAATCATCATCTCACCGGGATAAGCATCCAGAATCAAGTCGACCTCGGGGGGCACATTCTCAGGATCGACATCCTTACGCTGTTCGGCGGGCTGTTCTTCATCATCCGGCGGGGACCCAAACGCGCCGTGCAGCAGATGATTGAGAATCGACCGATTCATCTCCGTTTTCTCTTTCAGGTCATCCTGAAATTGTTCCAGCGCCGTGCAATCATCCGTATCGACGTAGTTCATCCGTCTAGCGACGATTTTCAAATCGTTCTGACTGCTAGGAAGCGTGTGCGTCTGCAAATCATGAACGATCTGAAGTCGATGCTCCAGTTTTCGTAACCAACTGTAGTTGTGGTAAAGCAAATTGCCTTCTTTAACCGTCAGGCATCCCGCGCGTTCAAGCCGCTTGATCGCCCGAAAGGTGTTTTTGCCTCGGACTTCCTTCAGCAAACATCCGTTGAGCAACTGCAGAAACTGGATCGCGAATTCGATATCACGAATTCCTCCACGACCGGTTTTGATGTTGGTATATTCTTCGCCTTCCAAACGTGCTCGCCGTTCAATCTTTCGCTTCAACGCTTTGATGCCCGAGATATCCATACGATTAAGGTTGGGGCGATAAACCCAATGCGAAAGCTGGTGCAGCATGCCCTGCCCTAACGCGATGTCGCCCGCGATCGCACGGGCCTTGATCAATGCCTGCCGTTCCCATGTTCTTCCTTGCAAATCGTAGTATCGCAGCACCGTTCGCAATGAGGGACAGATTTTGCCTCGCGAACCGTGCGGGCGCAATCGCATGTCGACTCGATACGCTCGGCCGAGCGCGGTATCTTCGTTGAGCAATTTGACGATCGTCTGCGTCAGTTTTTCGAAGAATTGCTCGTTGGTTCGAGACGTTTTGCCACCCGCCGGCGATTCGATAAACCCATCCTGTTCGTAGATCATTAGCAGATCGATATCACTGGAATAGTTCAACTCGCGCCCACCAAGCTTACCCATCGCAAGGATCACAAACTGACTCTCGCTACCGTCTCGTTTTCGCGGCACGCCCGTCGTGGACTTGAGTTGACGCACCGCCCACGCGAAAGCACCTTGGCACAATGCTTCAGCCAGATACGAAATTTGCTCGGCCACCAATTCGACCCGATGCCCCGAAATCAAATCGCCGTAAGCAATTCGCAAAGTCTGCTGATGCTTAAACTGACGAAGTGCCTGCATCGCTTCCTCCGTTGTCTCGGCCGCCTCCATCAACGGATTCAGTCTGGCGTCCAACACCTCGCGAGCACATCGGGCACCTCGGTTTTTTCGAAGTTCGGGATACTGCTCTGGAGCATTAACCAACTGGTCAGCCAAATATTGACTGGAGGAAAATAGCGTCAGCATTCCAAGTAGTGCTGCGGTGTCCTGAGCGAGCATCTGGTCGAGCAAAACACTGCGATCGTTTTCGTCTTCCGACGATTGAGCGGTGTCATGGAAAGAAAGAAAACGCTCCAAGTGATTGAGCGCCGCATCGGGGTCAGAAACATCCGGCAGCAACGTTTCCAGCAGACCCAACAGATTACTCGTGCGCGGCGCCGCTTCCCAGAGAGTCGCCACCTGCCGAAGATTGGCGGCACTGGCGATCATGTTCCGAAACCCGGACTCGGTCAGCCACGTTGTGGTCATGGCCGGGTTTTGCAGCACGGCAGCAAGAGAAACCTTGTCCATCGCAGACCACTACAACCCTCGACGGTAACGAGACTTGGGTTTCTCACGCGCGGGACGTTTGGGTTCGTTGGCGGCACGAATCTTGTCGATATCGGCCTGCATCGGATCCTTCTTCAACTGCACGTTGATCTTCTGCTCGATGGCCGTCAGTTCATTCCCTTGATCGGGCCGCACCATCGAAAACGCGACGCCCTGCTTCCCCATGCGGCCAGTTCGACCGACGCGATGAACGTAGTCGTCGCTCAATTCGGGGATATCAAAGTTAATAATGTGCGAAACGTTAGTGATATCGATACCGCGGCCAACCACGTCGGTCGCAACAAGGTACCGAACCTTTCCTGAGCGGAAATCCTTCATCACGCGATCACGAGCCGACTGAGTCATGTCGCCATGCAGTGTGGCCACGCCGGGGAACTGATTCGATTTGAAGAGTTTTCGATAGAGCTTTTCCGTACCGAGCTTGGTGCGGCAGAAAATAATCGCTTGCTCGGGTTCTTCTCGCTTGAGCAATTTCACCAGCATGTCGTACTTCATTTCGCCCGGCACGGTGATGTAAAACTGCTCGATCGTGTCGGCCGCTACACTGCCCTGCGAAAAGTTGATTACTTTGGGCCGGTACATGTAAGTCTTCGCCAGCCGAATAATGGATTCCGGCAACGTCGCACTAAGCAACATGGTTTGGCGTTCCTCGGGGCAGCGACGCAAAATCTTTTCGATGTCAGGTCGGAACCCGATGTCCAACATTCGATCGGCTTCGTCCAGAACGACAAACCATAGCTGATCAATATTCAAGGTCCGGCGATTAAGGTGATCAATCACGCGACCCGGTGTACCGACAACAACGTGGCAACCTTTCTCAAGTTGATTGATCTGCTTCTTGATCGGGCGACCGCCGTACAGACAGCAGCAACGAACTTCACGCTCGTCCGACATGCGTCGAAATTCGTTTTCAACCTGAACCGCCAACTCACGCGTCGGCGTCAAAATCAACGCCTGCGGTTTTGGCTTGAGGACATCTAGGTCCAATTGTTCAAGAATGGGGATCGCGAAGGCGGCCGTCTTGCCGGTGCCCGTGCGAGCCTGACCGATGACATCGTATTCGTCCAACGCCAATGGAATGACGCCCGCTTGAATCGGAGATGGTTTTTCGTAACCGATCTTTTCTAACGTCGCCAACATCTTGTCTGACAGGCCCAGCCGATCAAACGAAAGAATTTGTTTACTTTTCAAGACTTGCCCAAGCTATCAATCAGAACGGATTGTGACCGTGGCTGGCAAATGGCAAAATGAAATCTGCCGCCCTCGCGTCAAAATCCTGAACAAAGAATCACGGATTTTTCTGAACGATTCGAGGCAAATTTCATCTGGCCACTCGCCTGATCGAGCCCCTCAGATCATGATGGAGCGGCTCAAAGACGATCAACGAACGCAGCAGCGCTCGATTTGAGTGGTATAGGCTATCTGCGTCACCGCTACCGGTCAACGTGGTTGCCTCTCATTTCATCGACATCCCTCCCGCCTCGGCGGATATCCCATACAGACATATGCTTCAAAACCTGATCGAAACGATCACGCTTACCGGCGGAGATCACCACGCCTGGCTGGCTCGTGTAGCTCAAGCCGCTCGGGTGATCCGCAAACTAACCGATTCTCAGCTGGACGAACTGCTGGAACAATTGCTGCAGTTGCAGGCGACGATGGCCGCTCCGGGGTACGTTGGGCCGGATAAGCTGACCGACGAAAACTTCCACGAAGCGTTGCAGCCTATCGTGGCCGAGATGAACCAGCGTGAGGCCATCGCGCGGCAGGAGGCGGCCGACAGCGATTCTACCTTGGTCCCCACTTGGTCGCCCAATCGCATCGGCGCGGTGGCTCAGTTATATCATCGACTTCCTCTGGATCAGGAACTGCGCAACCACATTCTTCACCTGCTGGCGCTGACCCGAGAAAATGACGCCTTGGAGGTCTGGAGCAATCTGCTGGCTGACGATCCACCCGAGCACCGGCCAAGCATCGGCCTTGCCTTCGCGCCGCTGTTGCAGCCGGGGTTTGCTCCATCGGGCGACGTGCTGACGAAACTGCTTCACCACGCTACCGCACATCCGCAAGTTGCTCCAGCAGTTTTTGACCTGTTCAACTTTTATTTTCGCGGCGGCCACATGGAGCATCATCCGGCCTCGCCCCGCTGCGAAGAGCTAACCTCGCTGCTGGGCCAGTTGGTCATGCAGATGCAGAAAATTGAAAAAGGAAGTTTCCCGCAAGGCATCACTCCCGCCAAAGTCAATCGACTGGTCTCCGATTCGGTCGCCATGATTATCTCGTTGGCCGATCTTTTCGCGCTGCTTGACCACCAGTCCGCAGTAACGCAACTACGGCAAGCACTGAACCTCAAACATCGCCGTATCCAAACCGAAGCCGCTTCCGCGTTGGCTCGATTGGGCGACGACGAAGGAACCCAAGCACTCGTCCGTCTTGCCGAAGAACCGGTAGCGCGGATGCGAGTACTGGCATATGCCGAAGAGCTGGGGCTGACGAAGTTGATTTCCCTAGAACTACAAGGCGAGTTGGCGATCGCCGAAAGTCATCTGGCCATCTGGTTGTCCGAGCCCAAGCAAATGGGCCTCGCGCCCAGCAAGCTGGAACTGATCGACCAGCGCGAATACTACTGGCCCAGCTACGAACATCCCTTGCAGTGCTACTTGTTTCGATTCACATATGGTTCGGGCGATCAGGCATTCACCAACATCGGCATCTGCGGCCCACTGACGCATGCGTTCGCCGCCGACATTCAGTCGCTCAGCATCGACGACATGTACGCCGCCTTCGCGGGCTGGCAAACGATTCATACCGACGTCTTCCAGATGACTGTCGCACAGGCTCAGAAAAATTTCTCCAATGACTTTCGCCGCTTGGAAAATTCGCTCAAATCCTCGGATGCTCAATCGGTAGAAATCGAATCGATAGGTAGCTTTTTCGGCGAACTGGTCCTGATCGCTTCGGCGACTCAGGAAGACCAACCGGGCACGCTGATTGTGGAATCGAACTCGGTTGAGTGGATTCCGGCAGGTAACCCAAAGGCGCCGATCGACTGCCAGCTTGCGTACTCGATCTGGCAGGGCCGCCAATTACTGGCCAGTTTCAATCGCAGCGAATCCACGTAATGCGGGATGGCTGGCACGCAATGGCTAGCTGAAGCTCAGACCAATCGCAAACACGGGCCGGAGATCATACAATCTGCCAAGTCGGAATTCAGGCATCAGTGTTCACGAGCCAATAGTCAGCACTAGGCCACTTCACACTCGTGTGATGCACAAACCCTCTCTGAACCCGCCCACGTCAAGGATTTGTCATTTTTTATTTGTCAATTGTCATTTGTCATTCTTGTGGACAAGAGTTTACGCTGAGAACTGATCCGTGAGTTAATACAGTGCG
>CAZLYM010000022.1:14681-18008 GCA_964563475.1 uncultured Pirellulaceae bacterium | reverse complement strand
ACGAAAACGAACGTCTCCGCCAATACATCCAGCAAGTCGAAGACGCTCGGTAGATTTTCTACCGACATTGCGTTCCTACGGAACGCGTTTTTTGTGCGAATCGTGTTCCTACCAACATGGAGCCCCTACGGGGCTGTGATGCGATTCGCGTTTCTACCATTGTACCCCTACGGGGCACGCACTTCTGGTACGACTCGTTTTTCTACCGACATTGCGTCCCTACCGGGACGCACATTTTTGATGGTGTCGTGGCAGTGATATACCTACCCCGGTAAAGTAGTGTTGCTCCAAACATGCGTGCCCCAATGGAGCAAGTCGCTACGAATACACCTGCCCCGGCGGGGCAAAATGTTGGTAGCAACCGCCGCCCCATCACAACCATTACCCCAGCGGGGTAAAATGTCAGCAGCAACTACCTCTTCATCGTAGGTGCAGCACGAAATGGATTGTCGGCGCCCTGCATCTTTTGCTCGTCGCGGATTTCCTGATCGGACATCTGCAACTTTCGACGATGTGAAACCCAACGCATACCGTAGTCGGCACTCGATGTGACCAGCATCGCCAACGCAACAAACAACGCGGTGGACAAAACCAAATCCATCATGCGAATTACCATTTGGTCGGCAGGTAGCCCGGCCATCAAAAACATGGAATCACGCTGGCAATAAACGCTAGTCAATGCCGCCAAAGCGGCGATCGCGGCGCGTGGAAGTCCAATCAGCACGTAGGCGAAACTGGAAACCGAGAACAATCGCGCAAACCAGTTCGCGGGGCTCATTCTGCCTAAGTCGGGCGTTGGCTTGTCAACAATCCACAACGGCCCAGTCTGCAACCACCACGATGCCACCGCCACCAGCATCATCAACACCAGAATCGGCGCCACGGTCAGGGCTCCCGACCAAATGCTCTGCTGCATAATGGTCGCCGGATCAAACTGATCGGCTCGGATCGTGGCTCCCGTCCACATCTGAGTCGTTGACGAATTCAGCCAGTGTCCAATACCGCCTGACAGCAACCAGATAATCCCAATCACGCCGCACAATTGAATTGCAAAAGCCAAATCCGCACTTCGCGCGATATCGCCTTCGGCTCGAGCCCGCTCCAGCCGTAACGGCGTGGCGGGATTCGTGCGATCGCCTTGAGAAGTGTCCGACATAAAACTGTGACTCCGAAATATTTGCTCTCTATTCGCTCAGCGGACCGAGACCGCCGGGTTGGCAACCAAGGTCGTTTGAATGTGCTCGATCACGCCCGTCAGGTCGTCAACAAACAACCACACGCAACCTCCGCTGAACAAAAACACCGCCAGCAGCATGATAACGACATTCGACCCAAAGCCGATTCCGGAAAGACTCATCTGAGGGTTCGAGCGACCGATCATGCTGATGGTCACGGTCGAGATCATCATGGCTACCACGGCTGGTCCGACCGCTCGAAGCGTCAACAGAAAACTCTGGCGCAAAATTTCGACCAACAAGTCAGCCATTTCCGTTCGAGCCAACGCGGCTCCGTCGACGCCCTGACCGCCGGACAAAATCTGCACGCCGATCGGCAACTGGATGAATGTATTCAACAGGCTGGACAACACCAATTCGGGTCCGCCCATCAATGCGAAGGTGGCCAGCGAAAGGATTGAGAAGAACTGGCTGACCGGTGTTCCCGATTGACCGGTGGTCGGGTCCAGTTGATCAGAAATTTGAATGCCGGCCATCTGCCCAAGCAACGTGCCGGCCATCTGGGCCGCTGCAAACATCAGACTGACTCCGACGCCCAACGCAAAACCGATGACCAATTCGGCCGACGCCAAATGCAATAGCTTGGCCGGATTGGACGACAATGAATCGATGGCCGCCGTGTGACTGTGAACCATCGGCAACGTGACTAGACTCAATATGATCGCAATCCCTACGCGAAATCGAATCGGAATCGCTCGACTGCCGATCAGCGGAGCCGTCATCACCAGCGCGGAGGTACGAATCAAAATCAGCAGAAACAGAATCGCCATGGACTCCATGAATCACCCCTCCAGATCGTCGGTGGGTTTCCTAGAGAATCGATAGTGTGGCAATTGAAAGGGTGATTTTCTGTCCGCTTCGCGTTTCGGTTGATCAAACCAAATGGGCGTTTTGTTTAAATCGTTTGCCGGCAAAGGAGCGACCGAGTCGACCGGTTGTTTGCTAGGCCAAGCGACGGGGACGAAGTTGACGGAATGATTGGTCGAGTGATTCATGGCCGGTTGATTCATCGCCGGTTGAGCAGTTCCGTGAGCCATCATCATGGGCTTGCTGAGCACATCATGAGAAAATTCGATCATCCGATCGGACAGCCAAGGCAGACAAACCGCGATCCCGACCATCACAATCAATAGTTTGGGGACAAACGAAACGGTTTGGTCCTGGACCTGAGTCATCGCTTGAATCATTCCGATCGCCAGACCGACCAGCAATGAAATTATCAGAATCGGGCCACCGATCATCATGCAGGCTCGAATCGCTTCACGACCGAGATCAATTGCGTCTTGGGCATCCATGCCTTGCTCTTTATAAAAATGCTCCCACGATCATCGCGGGATAGACTGTGCCGCCCCTTCGGGGCTGTAAGCTCTCAAACAAACGGGCCGAAACTCTGCAACAACATGCCGATCACCAAATTCCAACCGTCGACCATCACGAACAAAATCAACTTCAAAGGGAAACTGACCATATTCGGAGGCAGCATCAACATGCCCATCGAAACAGTGACTGACGAAACCACTAGGTCCAACACCAGAAACGGCAAAAACACCTGAAAGCCCAGCAGGAAGGCAACCTTCAACTCGCTAACCATGAACGCGGGCAGCAAAACGTTTAAAGGAACATCATCAAAACTGCTCGGCGGCTGCTGAGACGCTTCCGGTAGGTAGCGATAGAAAGTGGCGATCGATTCTTCGTTACCGGCCAATTGAATTTGTTTTTGCATAAAGCGACGGACGGGCTTCACTCCCGCATCCCAAGCCATCTGCCATGAGACCTCACTGCCCTCGGCCGCGTACGGGTCAATCGCTTCGGTTTTGACTTCGTTCCAAACGGGCGCCATCACCAGCATTGTTAAAAACAATGACAGTGCTGTGATCACCTGAGTCGGTGGCAACTGTTGCGATCCAAACGCCTGCCGCAACAACGAAAGCACCACGACGACGCGAACGTAAGATGTGGTCATCAACACAATGGCCGGAGCCAGACTCAATGTCGCCAGCAGCAACATGGCTTGAATAGACGAGCCCAAACCTGATCGGGGCAACGCCGAATCGGTTCCGGAAAACACGTTATTCAATGAGGAAAAATCGAA
>CAZLYM010000022.1:0-14581 GCA_964563475.1 uncultured Pirellulaceae bacterium | reverse complement strand
GGCTGCGTTTCCGATGAAGCCGTCGACGTCGCAACCGGCTCGACCGTTGCAACATCCGCTTCTCCCGCGATAGAAAAGAAACCGGCATGGACAGTGGCAGTCGCGGGTGGAGCTTTAGCGACGGGTACCGGAAAATCGTTGACCAAAGCGGCTGACTGAGTCGGCGGTCCAGTTTGCGAAAACGGATCAGTGATCGCATCACGTGGAGGCGGCACTAACACCGCTGTTCGAACAGGCGCCGCTGCCGGCGGTCGAGTATCTAATTCTTGCTGCGTTTCCTGCTGATAACTGGCCAGCCCGATTTCGTTTCTGGTTTGCTCGCTAGGGAATCGATCCACTGGAACCGATTGACTTTCCTGCGCACTTTCCTGTGTGTAGGGCCAGTCATTGATCTGGGTGTCAGTCGCCCCGGGATCACCCCAACCGTTTCGATCCGGTTGCAGTCGATTTGGCTGCAGCATCTGAGCAGACGTGCTGGAGACCCAGAGCATTCCAATGACCAATGCGAGGAACGAGCAACGCTGCCAAACCGAAGATAAGTTCATGGCGAATGTAGTGGCGATATTTTGCATCTGAATTTACCCTATGCCTCGTAGCTGGCTGTTCCACCACGAGTCGCCTGCTCAAGACGATTGATGACTTGAGTAAGTCGTTCGTCCGTGATGCCACGCACTGTTGAATCTGCCGGCACGGTTTGCACCGTCCGCCGCAAACTTGGCGAAGGCGCCGCAGGCCGAATGGCTCGCTTGCCCTCACACAGCGACACTAGATAATCCACTTCGCCCGGATCTGTAATTTCACCGATGGGATGCGTGCCCTCGGGCCCATTGAGCAACAGCACCAACTTGCTGCCAAGCCGAACAAGCCGAAGATTCTGTTTGTGTCCGTAGGGCAAATTCCCCAACACGCTGACCACTTCCGCTGGAATCCCTTGCTGGCCGCCGCCGCTGAACTTTCGCAACACCACGACCAACGCCAGATAACCACCGACGACCAACGCCAAGCTTCCCACCATGCGTCGAATATCGGGCGAGCCTGCTTTTTGTTTGAGAGTGTTCAACCAACCTTGTCCCGTTGAACTGGCTGATTCGGCTGCGTGTGAACCGTCACCCATCAGTTGATTTGTTTTTTGTCCAATCTTGTCCTTCCACGAACCCAACAATTGGCCAGCCGAGTCAACGGTGCTCCCGATCAATCCGTTCACGCCCTTTGAAGAATCCGATTGCTCTAGGTTCGTCTGCCTGACAAAGTCATCAAACTTGACGGGTTTCTCGGGCCAATTCAAATTTGGCTGCGATGATTGTGGGCGAGCCAAAATGGGTTGAGATTCAAGTTGGGATTCAAGTTGTCCGATCGCCTTGTCCGCTTGATCGCTCAGGTGGGTGGCAGCTTGATTGACCGCATCGTTGATCGTAGGGGGCTGGAAGGCTTGCGTTCTGGCTTGCGAGCCTTCAGCAAATGAGTTCTGGACTCGAAGCCCACCAAAATCGCCCTGCGCGAAAACAATTCCTTCGCTGCAATGACTTGATACAACAACCGCCGTAACCAGCGAGGCTATCAGCCTGAAGTACATTTTTGCGTGATAAGAATTCATCTTTGGCGCCATCCATGACGATAATGATGATGAAGGATCAGAGTCGCTGCGACATGATAGCCAAGCTTCTTCCTGAAGCCGGATCGGTGAAGTGCCGCACCGCACCCTCTGTTGTCGCTCAATTGAGAACCAACAGCAAGATCAATCGTTCGCGAAGACGGCACCAGCAAACGCTAGCGGAACGGCAAGCAGCAATGGCAAGCAATATCGAGCACTGACGGCAAGCGTTTTGCCAAAACGGCGACCACCACCGCCAACCCCAACGGGTTCTAGCGAACGATGCGGTCCAGCCAGTCCTTATCCGGCTTTCTTGATCCAGCCTTCGATAGCCGCCGCAGCCTTATCGGGATCATCCCGGAACATGCGATTGATACGCTCTTTGGCGTTTTTTGCCGCGTCCGAGCCTGAATCTCGATGGTCGGACATCGACAGAACCTTGCCTCCGCTGGTATCAGCAGCTCCGTCAAAATTCGGTTTGCGAATCACCAGCGATAGCAAAAGCATCGCCACGCCCAAAGTGGCAACCGCGGGCCAGTACTTTTCAAAAAGCTGAGAAAACTGCATGCTCGAATCGGCAACCGGCGATACCGCTGATCGGCGAAGAGTCACTTCAATCGGCGAAGCACCGGACGCTTTCAACCAGTCTGCCGGCAACATGGATGCCACTTCGCGTTGGATCTGAGGCCGTACCGATCGAAATTTTTGCTCGACACGATCGACTTCCTGACTGCCGGAACTCAATGAGTGCCGCTGATGCATCAATGACATGGCAACGTTGGCCAAAGCGGATTCGGGAACATCGACTTGAACTGAGACTCGACACGGCGCGCCACTTTGTACGTCGCAAGTCGCGGCAATCTGTTTTGAATGACTGATCTGTCTTACCGGCACCCCTGAGTCATCTGGTTGGTTGATTTGCGAGGGCTGTTCGTCGTAGATCGAAGCCGCGCCGTTGGATCCGGCCGTCAAACGTTTTACCGGTTTGGTCGAAACCGAGGCAACCGAACGCTCGGGCACCACCGACTCGGCCACAAGCTGAGCTTTGCACGAAAACGAATCAGGGCAGGCACTCAAACGGACGTCCACATCCACGCCACGGAAACGGCTCAGCGCAACCGAAATCTGATCTTCCAACTGGTTTTCTCTGGCACGCAACTGCTGCCGCGAGTGCTGGTCAAAGCCGCCTGTCGAATCACCAGCGCGATCGTAGGCGAAACCTTCTCCCAGATCGATGACCTCAATCTGATCGGCCTGCAAACCGGCAACGGCTCCGCCAATCATCCTTCGCAGCGTATCAACATGCTGGCCATCCAGTGGCCGATCACCTTCGGGCCGGATCGAAATCACGGCGGACTGGCGGGCCGGCTGAAACGGTGACGACGAAGGAGCCACATCGATCTCCAACCACGCCTGCTGCACGAACGGCAATCGCAACATCATCTCTTTGAGTTGTCGCTTCTTTTGCTGCCACTTCAGTGCTTGTTGCTGTGAACGAGAGAGCAGCGGATTGGATATCGAATCGGACGACGTTTCTCGTAAATCCATCGGCAATGCATCGCGTTCGGACACCGCTTGCAAGTATTCCGTATGCCGATTTTGCGGCACCAGCAGCTTTTGGCCCTCAATTTGAAAATCGTTCAGGCCCGATTCACCCAAAGCAACTTGAATTCGCTGCAAGTCACTATGCCGCAAATGGCATTTCGAAATCAGCTCGCGCATCTGCGCCTTGGGCGGCGCGAGCAAATTGGTCTGAAACGCGATCAAGCCGACGATCACGATCGCTCCCACAAGCAGCCCGATTGTTTGCGGGCGTTGAAGCCACTGAAATGACTTTGGTTGCCAATTCATTGAGGTGTCTCCGGTGTTGGTAGAAAATCATTCGAGGGAGCCAGATCGTTTATCGGCCCTCGACGAATGGCTGGCGTTAGGCCGCGTTGCGGTGAAGCTTGGGAATGACCAGCACGTTGGCGGTGCCTCCGCTGGGACAGTTCCACGTTTGCACGTGACCGCCATGAGCGTCTGCCGCTGCATGAACTTCTTTTAGCGATTCACGACGATTCAAGCCGGCTGCGACCTGTTCGGTCTGTTGATCTTTACGACCGGCTGGATCTTTTGAAATGGAAGCTTCGACTAATCGATTGGTCGACGTATCGGCGACTTCCAACTCCCACTGGTGTGGGCAATCGATCAGCGTGACTGACAACTCGCCGCCATGCGTCATCGATTGCAGTGCGTTCTGCATCAGCCCTTTGAATGCGTTTTTAATCAAGGGTAGGTTTGCCTGAACCTCTAACGGTTGCACGTCCAACTCCACGGTGATTCGATGGTTGGTGAAATGTTCGCTCAACGAGAGCACCATTTCGTTGATCAGTCGACCGATCGCAATTCGATCGCGGTCGGAAGTCTGTCGCGTTGCGCGAGCAGCATGAGAAGTAGGATCGTTCAGACGCATGGCAAATTCGCCCGTAGTGGTTTCTGATAGCGTTAACTGATTGCAGGAGACGAATTCCGTAATCAGGAAGACCGCTTTTAGAGGAAATCTACGATCGATGTCAATGGACGAAAATCAGAGATTCCACTCAGGCAATCACCGAGCTGATCTGCTCCATGACCCACCGATTGCCGTCTGAGAGCATCTTGTCTGACATCATTTTGAAGCCCGGATACTGTCGCAGCGTGACCGAAAATCCAGCCACGTGCAGCAATTTCAATTGCTGGCACAATGTGTCGTGATCAAAATCCTCGGAGTCCCGGCAGTGGGCCCAGAAAACTGGCAAGTCACGACACCGAGCCCAATCTCCCAACAACGATCGCTCGGTCGGCAGAGGTCCGTTGAGCGAAATAACGCCGGCAAAAAGATCAGGGCGTTGAAACGCGATACGAAACGCCATCGTTCCACCCTGCTCCGCTCCGGCTAGAAAAATACGATCCGGGTTAATGTTGAACCGAGTCGTCGCGTAGTCGATGGCCTGCACAACGGACTCATGAGCTTCACCAATCGCGATCGGATCTTGTAGCCATAGCTGGTTCCGCTCACGATCAATCGCGGGGGCCGATGGAGCCACAGCGACAAAGTTCCGCATGCTGACCGAAGGCATAATTTGCTGAATCTGATCGGCCGATTGGTCGTTGCCATGCAGCCAGACTATCAATGGATACGCGTATTTTTTCTCGTAGTGTAGCGGGAGAAAAAGCGAAAGATCGTCAACCGCTCCGAACGCGAGGTTCTCGAAACAATCAAGCGGTTGAGGTTGGGGAACCGTATTTTGCAGGTCAGGATCTTTCAGTTCCTCGGGGGTTGATGACCGGGGTTCAATCGCTGCCAAAGGGCTGATTTTGATCCTGTTCATGCCTGCCTCAATCCGTTTCGCAGAAGTTTCAATTGTCGTTTTCGTTCCGTCTCGACAGTTGCGGCTGTGACCGCGAATCGTGAAGAATCGATTCTTGGGCAAGTCGTTGGTTTTGAAACCTGCCCGAACTGGTTTTTAATTCACTCTCTTCGCTTCGTCAATCTCATCCGCGCATGATCCTCACGGCAATCGATTATTTCCGTGCCAATCCGTTTCCAGAGTCTGGTCAGAAATCTTTTTCGCCGCGTCGCTAGCAGATCAGGCACCAGACGCCAGTGTTCAGCTACTTCACACTGAAAACCATTGTCTGTGCGTAGGTTTTCCGCGCCTTGCACTCCGCCCTACAGCAACTCACTGACTTCGTCACGCTCTTCTTTCAACTCAGCCAGCGTGGCATCCATCTTTTCGCGACTAAAATCGTCGACCTCCAAGCCCTGAACGATCGAATACTCGCCGCCACTGCAAGTCACTGGGAACGAGTAAATCAGTCCCTCATCAATTCCATAGCTACCGTCGCTTGGGATCGCCATGCTGACCCAATCCCCATCAGGCGTCCCGGAGACCCACGTTCGAATGTGATCAATCGCAGCACTCGCAGCAGACGCAGCACTCGACGCACCACGAGCCTCAATAATCGCGGCGCCTCGTTTTTGAACAACCGGAATGAACGTGTCGCGATACCAACTCTGGTCAATGGATTCGGCGGCAGGCTTCCCGTCGATCAGACAATTGCTGACGTCCGGGTACTGTGTGGCCGAGTGATTTCCCCAGATCGTCATTTTGGTAATTTGATTCGAAGCAATCCCGGTCTTAGTCGCCAACTGACTCAAGGCGCGGTTGTGATCCAAACGAGTCATCGCAGTAATGTTACCCGACTTGATGCTTGGAGCATTCGCAGCGGTGATCAACGCATTGGTGTTGGCTGGATTTCCAACCACCAGAACTTTGATGTCCTTCTTCGCAACGGCATCAATCGCTTTCCCTTGAACGGAGAAAATCTTTGAATTCGCTTGCAGCAGATCTTTGCGTTCCATCCCTTTGCCACGAGGCATCGCGCCGACCAGCAACGCGTAGTCGGAATCCTTGAAGCCCACTTCCGGATCATCTGTCGCGACCGTGCCAGCCAGCAGAGGAAACGCGCAGTCTTCCAATTCCATCACGACGCCTTTGAGACGCTCCATCGACTGGGGAATTTCTAGCATCTGCAAGATGACGGGTTGGTCGGGGCCCAACATATCGCCAGCAGCAATACGAAACAGCAAGCTGTAACTGATCTGGCCAGCGGCTCCGGTCACGGTGACTCGTACAGGTTGTTTCATCGATGGATTCCCAATTTGTGGTGGTT
The DNA here is from genome assembly GCA_964563475.1 of uncultured Pirellulaceae bacterium. GTDB lineage: Bacteria > Planctomycetota > Planctomycetia > Pirellulales > Pirellulaceae > Mariniblastus. The sequence continues at coordinate 8,292 of CAZLYM010000022.1, read as the reverse complement.
GTTTGAGCGGATAAAGTCAGGGCTGGGTCGTCACTAAAGACACGACACGCAAATGAGTGAATCGTCGCCGAAGCCATCGATTCACTTGCACTTCGCGTTTGCATTAAGTTTGCCGCAAAGTTTTGACCCTCAGGCAGGAAAATATCCCGAACTTGATCGCTCAATTCAAGTGCCCGCGCCAAAAAGTAAGTGGCTGTGGCTCAATCGGCCTTCCAATCCTCGGGCAGCAGATCGGGCAACGCATCGTAGGTTCGATCACGCGTACTTGTGGCTCGACCATACCACCACCCCATCGCCAGCAAGCCAACCGTCAGCAACCCAACGACCCACATCAGGCCCTCATCCAGCAGCCCCGCCGAAGGTTTTTTCAGAATTTTGATTGGTCCGCCGATCACCAGCGCTCCAATCTGCCCTTTTAAACCGTGCTGCCCCGAGAAAACCGAATCGTAACGCCAGAACCGATAATGAAAGCCGTCGACCCGGACTCGTTTGTCCAACAGCGACTTCTCCGTTTCGCCACTCGGCAGCTTGGAGACCCGCACCGTCACCGCAAAACGACCGTAGGGCACCCGATTTCCTTGCGGCGATTTCACGGTGATTTTCTGACCATCCAAATCTGGGAAGATCGTCAGCTGAAAAGAATCCCCCGGATCTGCGGCTCCGTCGCCTTTGATCCGCAAACACTGCCGGACCCTGCCGATCATTTGCACGCGGCGGCAAACGCTATTCGGCGTGTCCGCCAGCAAATCCAATAAACTTAGCGGCTGAATCGAATCAAAGTCGTTGTTGTCCCATTGCTTGACCATCGCCAGCAACGCGTCCATCGGCTGTCGATCCTCGCCACTGAGCGGTTGGCTGTTCCGACGCTTCAAACCTTCCAGTTGCTGCAAGTCGAAACCGGCTTCCGCCAAGCGAGTCCATGACTCATTCGTTGGCGGCTTGTCAGCTTGCATCGCCAGCGTCGGCGAGCAACTCAACAGGGCTGTCCAAACGGCAACTACCACAATCACCAACGCGGCCACGGCTCGCAATCGCTCATTCACCCGAGTTCTCCTCGCGATCCGAATCGTCCGAGTCCAACGTTTGCGACTCACTATCGCCATCCGAGTGATCTAGGTCGCCCGCATCATCTACGTCATCCGTATCGACATAACGGTGAAGCTGCATCACGTTCTCCTGCTCCGTCGCCACACGAGGGTCATCGGTCAGCTGATCCAGTCCATCATGAATTCGCTCGGTCATTTGAGTCCCGTGCTGATAGCGAGGCGATTGAACCGTTCGTTTCGCCAGCCACGCCAGACCGGCAGCCAACAACGCAAATGCAATCGCGATTCCAATCATGGCCCCAACACCGGGAACCCATACCTCATCCGATGAAGCCTCACCAGACGCGGCGGCTCCGAAATCATTCAATCGAGTAAACGAGGTGGCCAGCAGTAGTGGACAGACGTTGGGTTTCTTATCCGCCGCGACGTAGCTTCGGTTTTTGAAAAAGCACGCTACGACTCGAACCTTTTCGTTGAGCTCCTGATGTGCTTGGCCCACTTTTGGAAACCCCGCCGGCAAATTGAGCGCGTAAACGCAATAAGGCCCCGCATTGGTTTCTTCGGGTCTGATCCAAAATTCGTAGTGACCGACTTGCCCTTGGTAATCGTCGGCACTCTGTCCCAACGCAGCGATCGGTCGATCAACGAAACGAGCCGATCGTACCCAGCCTTCAAACTGTACCCAACTGCGACGATACGATTTGGGTTGAGACATCAACTGAATCCGCTGCACCGGCTCGGCTGTCTTCAGCACAGAAAGAGTTGCCTCGTTCACCATCCGCCAAGCATCAGACCAAGCCTCAGAATCACCCACGTGTCCAACAGCCGTGCCATCGGTGACCGACTTCCACGCGACAGGCAACGCTTCTCGCTTTTCGACAGCAGCTGAGCCCACCGCTGACTTTGGATCCGCTGAATCCGTTTGGCTGGAGTCGACTTGCGGCGCCGCGCGATCAAACCCCATCCATTCCCAGCGTTCGGGTTTTCCTGCTTCCTGCATCAAGACCAAAACCAACAACAATGCCGCAAACAGAGTCGCCAAGCGCATGCGAAAACCAAAAGACTGATAATCGGGCGGCGGGCCAAGCGGTCGCCGCTGGAGCGGTTCATCGTCGTCGATCTGTAATTGGATGTTCATAAATGAATATCGAGTGCCAAAATGCGTGCTAGGACTCACGTTTGCAGGAATTTTGTCGCAGGAATTTTTCGAGGCAGCGGTTTTCCCTGAGACGGATCAAATATAAACTATGGGCTGGAAGGACGCGGGGCAAGCTTTGAAAACACGGTCGAGCGAATGAAAACCAGATTGACTCTCTGTTCGAGTCAGCCAAACTCGATGCCTGCCCAATCATATTCCAGCTCGCGACGGCTTCCGGCGACGCTGTCGGCACTCACGTTGGCTGCTTTGATTTTGACGTCTGTGGGAGTACCAATCGGTGCTACCGCCGACGAACCGATGACGGCTTTTGCTCAGGCTTTGCGAGACCGCCAGTATTTCGATGTGGCTCTCGAATACTTGGACGGAGTTGAACGGTCCGCACTTTCGGCTGATTCGCTCTCACGCCTGCCGCTGGAGAAAGCGACCACTTACAGCCAAGCGGCAACGCGTTCGCGGGATCTTCGTGAAGCGGAAACCATGCTGACCGCCGCGCTCAAGGCAATCGATACCTATCAGCCCAAAGACGCCACGGATCTCGATGCCTCCAATACGGCTGAGTTTCGCGGCGACCTGCACTTCAACCAAGCCCAAATCGCGAAGGCTCGTTTTGCCCGCGAGAAACTCAGCGATAGTCAACGCAAGAAACTGGCCGAAGAACGTGCCTCCTACCTGTCCGCCAGTCAAAAGGCTTACCAGTCGGCGATAAAAAGTATGGTCGCCGCGCTGAAGAACTTTCAGCTTGATTCGGAAGACAGTTCCTCCGAAACCCAGCTGAGACGCCTGCGTGCTCAGTACGCACACCTGAAAACTCGCGATCCGATACTCACCGAGGAAATGGCCGCCAACGCAAAAGGAAGAAAACGCAAGAAGCTCCTGAAGCGGGCAGCCACCCAAGCCAAAGAGACTTGGTCAAAATACAGAGACTACTCAACGGCCGTTTCATCCCGCCGGACGGCAGCCCTGACGGCAGCCAGATGTTATCAGAAACTTGGGCAATTCGAAGATTCCCAGCAGATGGTTAACGACTTGCTGTCGCTTCAACGGTCCCAAGTACCAGCCACGACTCGTCGCGAGATGTTGTCAATCGCGGCGAAGAATTGGCAAAGCGTCAAGCCATTCCCTTGGGAGACCGTACTGGCCGAAACTGAAAACGCAGTCACACGGCTGACGCCAGCAGAGGTCACTCATCCGCAGTGGCAAGACGTTCAACTGGCCCTCGCCCAAGCACTCCACGAAAAATCCAAATCACTTGCCGGCCAGAAAGGAGCGACTGCCAAAACTGAATCGCAGGAAGCCTCCGCGGCCGCGATCAAACTGGCTCAGACTGTGGCTCAGGCGGCAGGTGACGCCCGTGAACAAGCAGTTAGCCTTCTGCAAAACTGGGGCGCCGGCGGTAGTGTGCCGGCTCCGGTGAGCACCGTCGCGGCCGACGTGAAAGCCGAATCGTTCGCCAATGCCGTCCAGTTGGGGCGAGCCACCTTGCCCGAAATCGAATCACTACTTCGGAAGATCAACGTCGCGAAACAAAGTCTCCGCCAAGCAGAAACTACACCGAAAAAACAACAGCGACAAAAAGAAGTCGACAAACTGAACGCCCAACAGTTTGCGAACACCAAAGCCGCAATAAACCTGTTCAATCAGGCACTCCGGCTTGCTGACGATTCGGTAACGCCGGCCGAGATCAACAATGTTCGTTACTTGCAAAGCTATTGCTACTTCGCTCGGGGACAGCACATTGAGTCGGCGGTCATTGCAAAGTTCATGCTCGACAAGTACCCGAACGTTGCAGGCACTCAAAAAGCGGCGTCCATCCTCCTGAGCAATCAAGCAGCGACGCTTGACCAGACAACGGGCGACAAAACGTATGAGAAACAGCAACTGGCCCAGTCCTGCAAATCCGTCCTCAATCGCTATCCCGACACATCAGAGGCCTCCGCTGCCGCAGCCAGATTGGCTTGGCTATCGCTGGGAGACAACGATGTCGAACAAGCCAAAACATGGTTCAACAAAATCCCCTCCGGAGAACCTCAGCGTGTTGGTCTCGCGTTGAGCATGGGGCGTCGCAACTGGTTCGCGTGGTCAAAATCGAATGCCGGCCAGTCTGACAACGGAAAACAACAACTGAGTGTCGCGAAAGAACAGTTGACCGAAGGAGTCACCAATTCCAATCCGAAAACCCTCAACTACGCCGCTGCCGAAGGTGCCTTGCTGCTTGCTCAGGCATTACTTGCTGAGGGCGACGTGGATGCAGCGATCAAGCGACTTGAGTCCGATGAAATCGCTCCCCTGAAGTTGATCAAACCGGTGCATCCTGTCCTCAAATCGACGGGACGCACCAATCTTTACCACCAGCAAACAGTCATTACCGCCATCAAGACCTACATGGCGGCGATGGCCCGCTCGACTTCCGGACAAGAAAAATGGATCGACAAATCGGGCAAAGTGATTACCGGTCTGCAGCAACGGTTCAAAGACAGTAAAGACCCTGCCGACATGAAACGGCTAGCGGGCATTTATCGCCTGATCAGCCAACGTTTGATCGAGCAATTTGACTTGCTACCCGCCGGTCAACCACGCGCTGATTTTGCACTTCGCCTAGCGTCGTTTCTGACCGAAATAGAAAAACAGTCCCAAGACGCAAGGACCGTCGTTTGGGCGGGGTCGACATTGCTGTCGGTCGCCAACACGCTTCGTCAAGACGGAGCCAACGATCAATCAGAAACCATTTATGCGAATGCCGTTTCCGCACTTGATCGAGCCCAAGAGCTTGGGTTTGGAGACGGAGATGACGCCGTCGCGATGACTCGCGAGCTAAAACGACAGCGTGCGTTGGCTCAGCGTGGAGCAGGAAACTTTGATGCGGCACTGGAGCAATTTACTCAACTGCTGACCGATCAAGCGGGCGACCTGAACATCCAAGTGGACGCGGCGATGACCCTGCAACAGAAAGCTGCGGCTCAGGAAAATGCGTCCGCTTTTGCGACTGCTATCCTTGGCTCCAGCCCAGTTGCCGATCCGAAAACAAAACGCAAACGGAACGCGATTTGGGGCTGGAAGAAACTGGTCCAAGTAACACGAGGTAAAGCTCAATTTCAAAACGCGTTCTACCAATCGTTGTACCACATGATCGAAGCGCGATTCCAAATGGGTCGCGTCAACAAGTCGGCCGATGGAATTGGGAAAGCACTGAAGCAACTTGACGATTGGCAAAAGCGAGACCCCGATTTTGACAACGGAATTTGGAAACAGAAATTCGCCCAGCTCAGACAACGGATCCAGAAACAGTAACTCGAATGAATCACGACACCAGAAATTTGACGTTTGTGCCAACGGTCTGCGCTGCGATCGCGACTGTTCTGCTGATGGGAGTCTTACCGTGCCAATCAATTGCCCAGGACACCGTTTATCAATTTCGTGAAGACAAGAAGCCCCTTCGCCTTCGTGGCACGATCGAGCAAATCAGCCCTCAAGGAGTCGCGATCAAGACCGACAGCGGGACGCAAAACGTTTCGACTGACCAAATCGTCCGCGTCGTCTTTGAGGGCCAGCCGTCCACGCTGACACGCGCGAGGGAGCGATTTGAGGACGCCCGGTTCTCCGAATGCGTAGAAGCACTGGATAAAATAAAGGACGATCCGGCGGGACAGAAATGGCAACCGGAATACGATTATTTACGAGCCGTTGTCAACGCAGAGCTTTCGTTGTCAGGCGGAAACGTGACGGCCCAAGATGCCGGCAATCAAGTCAACCAATTCTTGAACACCCATTCGCAAAGCTACTTGAAGTTTCCCGCTATGGAGCGGTTAGGCAAATTACTGTTCGCGTTTGGCCGGATGAAGAATGCCAGCCAAAGCTTCGAGACACTAATTCAGTCAGGCTTTCCAAAGTTCCAACGCTCAGGGGCATACTGGCAAGGAGCCTCGGAACGCGAACAGGGCAACTTTGACAAGGCAGCCAGCCTGTTCAAAAAAATCGGAGCCATCAAACCTGGCGGCCCAGAGTCGGAAACGTGGCAACTGATGGCCGCGTGCCAAGTTGCTCGCTGCGAAGGTGAACTAGGGAACAAGGATGCCGCAGTTGCCTCACTGAAAAAAATTATCAAGGAACAAAACCCGGACAATTCCCGTCTGTTTGCGACCGCTTTTAATTCGCTTGGCAGCGTTTATCTCAAACAAAACCAACTCAAAGAAGCTCGTACCGAGTTCCTGAAAACAGAACTTCTTTACCCGACGGCGGTCGATGAACACGCCGAAGCACTCTATTACTTGACTAAGATATGGGCTCAGCTGAACGAAAACGATCGAGCAATTCAGGCGAAAGAAAGACTCAAGAATCTGTACCCCAACTCATGGTGGGCAACGCGTAAATAAGCTTGAGTCCTCAACCGGTCAGCCGAAGACGCTATTCGGGCTGAACAGATGGCGATACAATCCATACCACAGGCAACCGCAGTTAACGATGTTTGAAAACGGACGATGGCAAATGAAGCAATCACGATTTTTGTGTAAGACCAACGATGGCGAGTCACGACTCGCTATGTTTACAAACCGGTTGTCGACCAGATTCACGGTCGCTGTGATGGGTGTGGCAACGATGCTGATGTTGCCGGCCAACCTGTTAGCCCAAGACGACAATGCCGTCGAGTCAGATGTGAAATTGCTGGGCTGGTTGGTCGAGGCATTGGGATTAGGCTACATCCTGATCTTCGTCGCGCTGTCCTTTATTCTGGTCGCATTGTTCATCATGAACGTTCTTTCGTTGCGACGAAACTCGGTCTGCCCGGCTGAGTTGATTGAAGGCTTTGAGGCTCATTTGGATCAGAAGCAGTACCAAGAAGCCTACGAACTTTCAAAGACGGACGAATCCTTCCTTGGCAATGTTCTTTCAAGCGGTTTGGCGAAGCTGTCGACCAGCTACCAACATGCTGTCAACGCAATGATGGAAGTGGGTTCGGAAGAACAGATGAAGTTGGAACATCAGCTCAGCTATCTGGCTTTGATTGGAACGCTCAGCCCGATGATCGGCTTGTTCGGCACCGTCCACGGGATGATCAGTTCGTTCTTCACGATCGCCACCGCCGGTGCGACGCCTGACCCCGCCAAACTGGCGGAAGGTATCTCGACCGCGCTCCTGACGACACTGCTGGGACTGGCAATCGCGATTCCTGCGATCGCAGCATACAACATTTTGAAAAACCGAGTGCAACGGCTGGTGTTGGAAGTTGGAGGCACCAGTGAAAACCTGATGGGCCGTTTTGAAAAAGTAGGCAAAAAGTAGGCGGAAACAAGGACAGCGTTTCTAGGTTCCGATTTCCGATTCCAAATGGCTTAGCGGTTGGCAAATCGCTCGCGTGTGAACAGCAGTAACGAAACAAAAGTCATCAGCAACGTTCATGAGATTCAATAAAAAAAATCGATCGACTGAAGTGCTTGAGGGCGACCTGACCCCCATGATTGACATGGTGTTTCAGTTGATTGCGTTCTTCATGCTGCTGATCAATTTTTCGGAAGTCGATCGAGCTGAAGATCTGATGCTGCCTGTCAGCACGCTGGCCATCGCCCCCGACACTCGCCCCGATTACCAAATCATTTTGAACCTGCGGCCCAACGGCACTGTTACTTTCGCGGGTCAGGAAGTTGAAAAGATTGATTTTATGGGCGTCATCTTTCGCCAAGAGATCGATTTTGCTCGCCGTGAAGGCGTTACCAACCCCGGCGAGATCGCCGTGATCATTCGTTCGCATCGAGACACCGCGACCGGATTGGTTCAGCAGTTGATCGCAAAGTGCCAAGAATCCGAACTGGAAAACTTCAGTCTTCGCGTCAAGGACACCGAGTACTAGCCGTGCCTAATAACAGCAAACAATTTGAACTGCCACTGCACAGCAATCATTTGTCGTTGGCAATAAGGATTTTGACGGGGGTGCCGCATGCTGCTTGAAACTTCCGAACCGGAAGAGCTCAAACTGAACATGACCGCGATGATTGACATCGTGTTTCAGTTGCTGGTTTTCTTTGTGATGACCTTCAAGGTGGTCGCGATGGAAGGTGACTTCAACATCAAAATGCCACTGGCTGCGGCGGACGG
>CAZLYM010000021.1:26055-28951 GCA_964563475.1 uncultured Pirellulaceae bacterium | reverse complement strand
CTCGCTTACGCGTCGGGTTAGGATTTTACGCCGGAGGTTTTAGGATAGGCTCTTATTCTAATGTACATATTCTAATCAAAAGATTCGCGTGAATCTTCGGGAAGGCAAATGGTGACGCAGGTTCCGCGCCCGGGGCTCGAATCAAATTTCAAAGTGCCATCAAGCCGTGTCAGTACGTTTTGAGCCAGAAACACTCCCAATCCCATCCCCTTCCCCGGTGGCTTGGTCGTGAAAAATGGCTCGCTGACTCGGCCCAACTGTTCGGTCGACATTCCAGTACCCTGATCACGGATCTCCCACTTCCAGACAAGCCCAGTAGCTTGCGGTTCGCGAGTAATCTTGACCAACACCGGACGCTCCGTCGGATCGGCATCGATCGCGTTCTGAATCAAACACCGCAGAGCCTGCGAAAGGCCGTCCAGCGGAACAAAAATGGTCAAATTCTCCGAATCGGCTGGCAATGAAACTTGGACTCGCCCCGGTTCGGTTAAACCGTCAATCGTGACATCAGACAACTGGCTAATTGAGCACCGTTGGAAGGATTCTCCAATCGTTTCGCCCGCGTGACCCGCCATCCGGTCCAGAATCACGCGGCAGCGAGTCAGCTGACTTCGGATTAACTGAACGTCCTCCACGACATCAGTGAACTCAGGCACGGATGTCGAATGTTCCTCAATCGCTTGCTCCACATCCTTGGCCACGACCGCAATCGTGCTCAACGGAGTCGCCAACTCATGGGCTGCTCCTGCTGCCAGCGTTCCCAACGCTTCGATTTTTTCACTGCGAGCCTGGACGGCTTCGGCTTCTCGGACGGCGGCCTGATGTTCGGCCAGTTCACCCGTCAACCGAGTCATAAAATAGACGATCACGCCGCTGCATGTCGAAAACGCGACCAAGGCTCCCAAATGCTGCAGCTTCAGTTCGCTTCCTTTTTCGAGCGGCCGAAATCCCAAGTCCAGTGGCGGCAATGGCTGGTGATGAATCAGCAAGCCCGCGAAACACAGTACCGTCAGCGCGTTAATGGCCAGCGTCCAGTTTCGGTCTAACAGTAACGCGCACAAACTGAGATTTACAAAAAAGAACAGTTGGAACGGGTTGTTGGGGCCGCCGGTCGAGTACAACAAACCGGTTAGTGACAGTAGATCGACAATCAGCACCAACCCCAGCATCAGGTTCCACGGGTAGGTGTGGCCGTCCGGTCGGCTTTTCCAATTGCGGAACATCACCGTCAGCAAGACATTAGAAATGATGGTCAGCAGAACCAATCCAATCACGGTCAGAGCCATTGGGATTTCAATCCCAAAAAGCCACACAACGGCGGCACTGGTCACGATCTGCCCAATCACGGCCACCCATCGCAGTTGAATCAGCCACGCAGCGTTTCGTTGATATCGGTTTGAGAGACTGAGCATGAAAACGGGCGGATCGTAAAAATAAAGCAGTGGCAGCGAGAACGTTAGGACTTCCTGCTATCATACCACAATCGAATTTCCAAATCGCGAATCCGCGAACGACAACGGCAATGATGACTCAAGAAACAAACCAAACGATCGGCACAACCAGCCATGCGACAGCTTCCACTCCGCAGAGCCTGAGTGGACCGCAAAAGAAATCGCCTCGCCTGAGTGCCCGCGGGCTAACGATTGCGCTGGTCATCATGACGGCGATTCCGATCGGCACCGTGCTGGCGATTTGGGCCTTCCTACCTCAAGTGTATGAAGGTCAGCTTGACGCGGCCGCAACATCCGAAGGACTCCCGCCGGCTGATTTTTATCTGCCTCGTTACGATCTACGACCGCCATGGACGGGCGGCGAGCTAATCCTGCACAACAACAGCGAGGACGATTGGAGCCACTTGAACATTCAGGTCAACGGCTTCTATCAGATTCACGATATCGAGCTAATCCCTGCTGGCGAATCGAAGCACTACAAGCTGGAGAAATTTCTCACTCGTTCGGGTGCTCGATTCAAACTGCAATACAACCAGCTGAAGAAGGTTCGCGTTTACGCTCGTCTTCCCGGCGGCAACCGCGCCACATTCATGCACGAATTCGAAACCGTGCCCGAAGGGTAAGTTGGATTTCGTAAGCGAGATTTCTCTAGCCACAAAGATTCGCAAACGACACAAAATTGGCGCTGTTGTTTTGTCGCGCTATTGTTTTGTGGATTTTGTGCCTTTTTGTGGCTGGAAATCTCAACGCTGTTCCTCGATTCGCCCAAGCACCCACGCGGCGTTTTCGAAAACCAGTAGCTCATCAAGTTCGTCGACGGTCGCTTTCATCGTCGGGTCTTCTGAATCCTTGATCGACATGATTTGTTTGAGGATTGGCGTGATAGCCTCGGGTTCGACCAGTCGCTTGTCTCGGAGTTTCACAGGAGCACGCGTGAGCCACTCTAAAGAAACTAAAAGTTCATAGATCACCGCCGAACGACCTGAAATGGTTTTTGGCAGTTCAGTCTCTCCGCTAGTGCTGCGGTAATGCGGGTTTTTACCCATACGCGTTCCACGTGACATGCCTTGATCGGCAAAAATAAATGGGCCACTCAATCCTTGGTCGAGATAGACTTCTTCTAGGTCTGAGAACTTGACTCGTTGCTCGTCGGGCCCCAACTGATTGTCCAACAGTTTCTTCAGGAATAGAACAGAAGATGGCATGGGCTTTTGACGGCCATCAAGCGTCTCATAGATTTGGTCTCGCGTTTCAGGCTTGGTCGATAGATTGAACAGTTCAGCTGACAAAGCTTGCTCGACTTCCTCATCGTTGTTGCAGATAGCTCGCGTGAGGTGAATCAGTTCAAGTTTTGTGGACGTGGAACTATCGAGAAACAGCTGCTTAATAGTTGGAGCGAGCTCTTTGTTCCGTTCGTTCAAGGTATCGACCGACGATTGGCGGTA
>CAZLYM010000021.1:23934-25955 GCA_964563475.1 uncultured Pirellulaceae bacterium | reverse complement strand
TGCGGAGTCCGCTCAACAAATGCGGGAGAGAGCGACCGATACCGTAATTCGGCACTTTGTTGATCCAGGTCGTACGAAGCGTAGCGCATCGCCGTGGAGCAAAACAGAACGCTTTCCTCGGTCCCGTGCTCAAGTTCGTCCAGCATAAATTGAATGACTTCTGGCGGATCAAACGCTCGGATCGCTTTTGCAAGAGCTTTGTGATATTTCTCTGAGTCAGAACCCGGATGCGGTTTCTCTCTTCCATGCTTCCGGGCGATCGTCCGAGTAACTTCCAGCAGTTGGGCTTTTTCTTCCTTCGTCGTGGCCAATTCTGATCCGGCCCGCAACGCATCGCACAACATCTCCGTGCTCCGCTCCGTCTTCGTCACGTTGATCCAGTGAGTAAACGGTTTGCCTTTGAAGGTGGATAGATTGGTAACACGTCGTTTTGAATCAATCTCCTTCTTTTTTGTCTCGGGGCGTTCGCTTCCTGCGAGCAACTGCTTCGCCTCATCGAAAATTTTCAGCGACCTGAAATTATCCCATTCTTGCTTGACTTTCGGGTCATCCGAATCGACGACCTCAACAATCTGCTCGAGGATTTCACTGAGTGGCGCCGCCTCGTCTTCGGCAGGCTGTTCGTGCAAAAAAAATACTGCTGCCCCGAGGATGTGACAGATTGTGGCGCCCCTGCCGTTGATGCGGCGCGTACGGATGCGGCGGATATTCGGGTCACGAACAATTTGGTCGCTGGCTCGTATGGAGACCGAGTCCACCACAACGATTCGTTGATTCTCGGGTCCCAATTGATTGTCGAGCAGCTTCTTTAAGAATCGAACGGCGATCGGTTTCGGGCTAAACGGGGGGCCTTGTTGACTGGTTGGGTGCCCGGGGTTGGCACCCATAATCAGTGCATACAAAAGGTCGCGAGTTTTCACGGGCGTTGATTGGTTGAACAGCGCTGACTGTAAACTCCGTTCGATTTCTACGTCATTTGGAAAGAGGTTTCGAGTAAGCCGAATCAAGTCATGTTTGGTCGTGGGGGCGCCATCGATGAACAGCTGTCGAATCGCGGGTGCTAACTCCGCGTTTTTCTCCTTCGCCCATGCCACATGTTCGTCGTCGTACGAGTGGTAAGACCAACCTCTTATGTAAAACCTGTCGCTGTCTCCCACTCGGTCCCACTTTCGCGTTTTTCCCGTCAAGGCTGCGATGACATTGCGGAGCATGGCGCTTCTGTTAACGGATTCAGGGCCGCCCCCATCAAGCTGAGCCACCACCAATCTTAACAGTGTGTGGGCACGTTCCACTAACGCCGCGTTGAGACCATTCTTCCATGCAGTCCCGGCTCCTCCCACCATGCGGTACGAGTCATGGTTCACCAGCCATGAACTGAACCCGACGCTTTGGACAGTTCCATTCTCCAACTCGTCCAATACGAATTGGATGATCTCGGGCGGATCAAACGCTTTCATCGCACTGATTAAAGCTTTGTGATATTGATCCAGTTCGGCATCGGCACCCAGCTTCGTGGTCCCGTGATTTCGAGCCAATGCCCGAACAACTTCCAGCAGCCGGGCCTTTTCCTCCTTCGTCGTGGCCAATTCCGCTCCTGCTCGCAATGCATCGCACAGCATGTCCGTGCTCCGCTCCGTCTTCGTGATGTTGATCCAGTGGGAGAAAGGTTTGCCTTTGAAGATGGGTTGATTGGAAGCTGGTGGTTTTGAAGAAGCTTCCCCGCTTTTGTTATCGGCTGAAAGAAATAGATCGAGTAAGCCACCGGAATTGTTTTCTGGTGGAGCCGACAGTGTGGCTAGTGTTTTGGAGACAAGTTGATGGTCATCTTCGTTGCCCAGCACAATGAGCGAACCTGTTTTCGCATCAATACTTATCCTGACCGAATCGTGTCCTTCGAGCATCGTTTGCACAACGTTGATCGCGAGCTCTAGATCAGTTGTCACCGCGTACTTCTTGAGAATCGGAGCGTCGGCAACGACGGGACCACCAAAGAGATGGAGCAATTCCTTGGGCACCTCTTG
>CAZLYM010000021.1:21383-23834 GCA_964563475.1 uncultured Pirellulaceae bacterium | reverse complement strand
ACCTCGAACGAGTTCCCCTCACCCGTCGCTTTAATTTGATAATCACCGGATTCGATGTTGAACGAGTTTTTCGTTTTTGTATCGAGTACACGGATGACATTGCCGTCTTGCAAGATTTGCACTTCGACATCTTTGTCCTCCGACTCGACCACCAATTCACCTTGGTCTGTCGCGATGCGGATGATTTGAGGTGAAAAGAGAAACGCGGCTGCACCAATCAAGCCCGTTGCGATGACGGCTGCGATTCTCCGATACCATCGCGATCGACCAGAGCCCGTATGCCCACCGTCACCCGGTTTTGGGTTCGCTTGGTGGGCTATATTCGAGGCGGGAGCGTCATACGATCCAACCTGAATCGGCCATTCTTTGCGATCTGTCTTCAGCATGGTCATGAATTGCGCCGCCGATTCGGGGCGATTGGCAGGCTGCTTTTCAAGCAAGCTCATCGTCAGGTCGGACAAGTCATCCGAAATCTCAGCGTTGACCCGCTTTGGCGGCGTCGGTTGCTCGTGCTGGATGGCCTGCAAGGTGCCCAGAATTGAAGTGGCGCCGAAGGCCAGTTTGCCCGTTGCCATCCGATACATCATGCAGCCGAGTGAGAACAAATCACTGCGTCCATCCAGTTCGTGACCTTTGGTTTGCTCGGGAGACATGAAGTTGGGCGTGCCCGCCAACATCCCTGTGGCGGTCAAGCCGGGATCGTCGTCCACAATCCGCGCGAGTCCAAAGTCTAGGATTTTTACTTCTTCTGATTCGTCGCTGATCCAAACATTCGCAGGCTTGATGTCGCGATGCACCAACTGGCGGTCGTGAGCGGCTTGCAAACCGGCGGCAACCTGAGCAGAAATGGATCGCACGTCCGCTTCATCCATCGTCACCGTGGCGTTCAGTTTTGCCTCGAGTGTTTCGCCCGGCAGCCACTGCATGGCGATAAACGCCAGCCGATCATGCTGGCCAACTTGATAGATCGTGACCACATTGGGATGCTCGATCGAAGCGGCCAAGCGAGCCTCAGCGATAAACCGATCCCGAGCCACCGACCCTAATGAAGGTCGCAAAACTTTCAACGCAACCGTGCGATCCAGTTTCTGATCGATCGCTTGGAATACCACGCCCGTGCTGCCTGATCCCAGCAACCGGATCAGTTGGTAGTCACCAATCGAACCGAGCGTTTTCTGGTCATCGTCCGCCGGCGTCACGCATCGCAGAACTTCCGCCGCTCGGTCGGCCAGAATTTCGGCTTCCGTCGCGGAGAGTTTCGGGCCATGCGATCGCGGTGGCGCATTGGAACCGGTTTGCTCAAGCAGGCGATCAACCAGCCCATGAACCTGCTCGCTGTCCTCTGCTTCTGTCAAAAACGAATCGGAGCCAAGGAACGCACCGGCTACGTGTTCCGAAAGCGTGTCATGGCTGTTCAATCCACGCAGCGTTTCATGGCAGCTTTGACACTCAGCCACATGGGATTCGCACTCGGACAACGTGGGAGGTTCCAGTCGCCCCAGCAGAAAATCTTCTAGAATTGTGGCGTCGGGACAGTTTTTAACGTCGGGTTGGTTCATCATTCCACCTTAACAGTTCCACACAGTTTAGCTGGCAAATCGAAAGTTTGAGCCGCTAGAAAAGGATATGCGCGAGGTGGAAGGTTTTTGTGTCGGATTATCAAATTTTTGTAGCCCGGCAACAAAAAGGCACGTGTCAGCCCGCCAATGTGGCACGAAAACACAGCTGACCGGTGAACGGTTGCCCTACAACAATCCCTCTAGTTCGCTTCGCAGCTGCTTCATCAATTTCGATCGAGCGGAATAGATCGTCCAAGGGCTAACACCCGTTTCGGCTGCTGCCTCGTCGACCGTTTTTCCATCTGACATTACTCGGCGCAACGCGCCCCAAGTCGTCGGAGCGAAATTGGATTCCATTTGCTCCATCGCCCGAGCGACCAATAGTCGGGCGTAGTCAACATCCCAAGCGGATTCGGCCGCCTCGATGGGAGCCAGTTGTTCCAGCATTGAATCCGTCGCCAATTCCATGCCGCTGGACTTTCGGCGTTTGATCTCGCGGTAACGGTTAAGTGTGATCGTACGAAGCCAACTACGAAAACTTCTGGAGGCGTCGTAGCAAAAGTCAGGTAGTTTCTGAAACACACGAGTCACAACGTCTTGGACCAAATCCGAGGCGTCCGCAGTGTTCAGTCCGGTCTTGCGAGCCCAATAGAACATCAGCGGAGTATAAAGCCGGACAAATTCCTCCCAAGCTGATTGATCCAATTGGCCATCATTGGTGTGCTGTAAGCGAAACAACAGGCTTTCAGAAGTTGTGTTCATGAATGCATGATAATCAGCTGATGCCACATTTGCAAAAATGGCTTGGAAACCGCGCCCCAAAAGGGGCAAGTGGGATTTCTCTAGCCACAAAAATTCACAAAGGACACAAAATTGGCGCGGTTGTTTTGTC
>CAZLYM010000021.1:16131-21283 GCA_964563475.1 uncultured Pirellulaceae bacterium | reverse complement strand
GTGGCCAGCTACGACGCGACGAACAGTTTCAATGCCATCGATAGTAACAGCGGTGTCAGCACGATGCTGAGCGCCGAAGAGAGTAAAGCCACTTGAATGGCGACGCTGGGTTTGCCGCCAAAATGTTTCGAAAGCACGATTGGGAAAATGCCGGTTGGCATGGTGGCCTGAATTGCCAAAACCAACCGCAGTTCTTCCGAAAAAGAAACGAAACTGGCGACCAACAGGATCATGGCCGGCAAAATAGCGAAACGCAAAACGGTAGATGCCACGAGGACTCGCCAATCCGGTTGCCACTTTTCACGCTGCAAAATTCCGCACAAAGTGGCTCCGACCAGCAACAACGCGATCGGAATTGCGCAGGTTCCGGTCATCGTGGTCGCGCGTTGGAGCACTTCCACCACCGGCATCACTGGAGGTGGCAGCATGTCCCACGGTCGAGTGAAATTCAAAAGCAAACCGACGACGATCGCGATCGAAGGACCATTGATCAGACGTTTCCACGCC
The DNA here is from genome assembly GCA_964563475.1 of uncultured Pirellulaceae bacterium. Lineage (GTDB taxonomy): Bacteria > Planctomycetota > Planctomycetia > Pirellulales > Pirellulaceae > Mariniblastus. The sequence goes on along the minus strand of CAZLYM010000021.1, from coordinate 20,776 downwards.
CCAGTTGCCGAACCGCTAAGCAAAACGATTCCCAGCGTCCAGATTGCCAGCTCAACCCCCAAGTTATGAACGAACAAGACGCCCAGAATCTGATCGGCGGTCTCGGGAAAGATGCCCTCGATCAACGGAATGGGAATAAAACCGTAGTTTTGTATTCCGGTGGCAACAGAAAACGTTTTGACTCCGCCTTCATTGGATATCCCGAACAACCGCCCCGTCAGCAGGCTGATCCCAAAACTGGCGGCGATGATCGCGGTGCCAATTCCCATGGCGGCGGCGACGGTCGAGGCATTTTGCAGGCTGGGATTCCCCGGAACTTTGGACAGGATAAAGCATGGCACCAGCACCCATACCACCAGCTTCATAATGTTGGCTTCGGTGGAGTCGTCAATGATGCCAACACGGCGCGTGATGAACCCGATGGCGACGATCAGAAAGACTGACAGCGTGGTCGTGACGATGGTTTGAGTTTGAGGATCCATGAAGGCGATCAAAGGCGGAATGTAGAATTTGGTGTGCGGAAGTTTCGAGCGACCAGTCGGTTTTCAAGTCTTTGAGTCTGTCTCAAAACTCTCGTTCCAATCACAAGCCGAAGCCTGAGCGAGTCAATCGTTGGATTTCGATTGCTCTATTTTTTGCGTAGCACGTAGACGACGTCTTCGCTGGAGGAATCGACTTCGATTGGTTCCTTGATGTCATATCGAAAATCATAGGCTGCTTCGATTTCCCAATCACCCTGCCGATCGATCATTGTTTGGAATTGTCGGTAGGTATAGGAGCGCATGACCAGTTCGTCCATGATGCGGAACTGCCGAGTCGGTGTGTAGACATCGAAACGAATGCCAAATCGTTCGATTCGTTTTTTGGGTGCCCGTTCATTGGTCCACATGTGAGTGTTGACCGTCAGATGACCTCGGGACGCCGACCAAGATTCTTCATCCATCGGGGCAATGGTTGTTGGCGTCAGGTGCAGACCGACCAAGTAGATGCCGTTGGGTTTCGTTCCGGCGGCCATGCAGGCCAAGTGATTTCGAACGAGTTTCGGTGTGGTCAAGTGACGAAAGCTGTTGATCGTATTGAACGCCAGATCCCATTTCGGCGCGTAGCGAAAGTCAGACATGTCGGCCACGCGAGCGGAAGGCTTGTAACCCCGTTTTTCCAGCCGTTCATTGGCAAAGTCAACCGCTTTTTCATTCAAGTCAATGCCTGCGACCTGAAAATCTTTCCGAGCTAGCGCGAACATCAGCCGTCCAGTTCCACACGCGGGCTCGAACAGCAGAGTCGCTTTCCCATTCAGGTGCTTTGAGTTAACGTCACAGATGAAATTCAATTCCGCGGCGACGTCGCTCCCAAAGACCAAGTCGTAATACTTTGGGTGATCATAAATACTCTCGTTAATTGTTTCCACAAATGAAAATCCTAGTGCCCATTATTTTGGTTCGGTCCGATTGGCCGTTTGTTGAAGAACCTGTGGTACCGCGCTTTGCCGCAATGTATTCGGTATGATTGTCGCGATTGGCGACCAATGATTGGCAACCAACGTTTTTCACATCGAACCTTTAATGGTAGTCCCACGGTAGTCCCGCTCAGCAGTCCAGTTCGGTCCAACTGAGTATCCTCATCCGACCCGGTTTAGAGCAATGGGATGTGGCGAAACGGCCTGCTGGGCGTGCGAATGCACCGGTGGAGCAATTTTGTGTGAACGATCGTGACCCTGATTGTCGAAAATGTATGAACGATAACCGTTTGTGAGCTTGCTTTTGTGGCTCGCGGGCGAAAAAATCAGATCAGACGGATTGTCTGTCCGCAATGGATCACCATCCACGGAACACACCACCGAATACGCTCGACCGACGGATGACTTATGGCCCGAATTTTGGTTGTTGATGACAGTCCTCTGGATCGCACGTTGATCTCGGGTTTGCTGTCTGTTCGTTCCGAGTGGAAGATCGAACTGGCGAACGATGGTATTCAGGCCGTGCAGGCGATTGGTTCGTTCGAGCCCGATTTGATCGTTACCGATCTGCGCATGCCTGAGATGGATGGTCTGCAGCTGGTGAAACATGTGCGTGAGCATCACCCTGAGATTCCGGTCGTGCTGACGACATCGGTCGGCAGTGAGCAAATCGCGATCGAAGCCTTGAGAGCCGGTGCGACTTCGTTTTCGCCTAAGAGCATGTTGGCGGGGGATTTAGTTCCGAAAGTGGGCGAGGTTTTGGAGCTTTCTCAGCGGATGCGATACGGTCACACGCTGCGCATCGAGCCGACTCCCAAACAAGTGGCGTTCGTCCTAGAGAACGACCTGTCACTGGCAGCGCCGGCGATCGAACACTTGCAGAACAGTCTGCCTGATTGGTCAAGCCGTGATCGCCTGCAGATCGGCATGGCGTTGAACGAGGCACTGGTCAACGCGATGCATCATGGCAACTTGGAAGTCGATTCTTCGCTAAAGGAAAGCGACTGCGAGCTATACAACGAAACCGTTTGTCAGCGTCGCCAACAAGAGCCGTACTGTAAACGGCGCGTGCGCGTAGAGGCTGAGTTTTCTGATCAGCACATTTGCGTTCAGATTTCAGATGAAGGGCCCGGCTTCAGTCCCCGAGACGTGCCCGACCCGTGCGAGGAAGTGAATCTGCATCGCGTTAGTGGCCGCGGCTTGTTCCTGATCCGATCTTTCATGGATCAGATGACTCATAATCTAATGGGCAATCAGATCACGATGACTCGGTTGCGAAAAGATTGCTGATCCATCCTAGGCTACTAAGCGATGCTCCGCCTTGCCCTATTGAGCGACGTATCGATAGAGTCTCCCGAATTTGCCGATTGTAGTGAACGCGTGTGACCTAGCCGATGTCGCTTCCGTTAAATCTGAAATGAAGTGAGCATCTTTGTTCTGATTCCGGCCACGCTGGCGAAACTTACTGGTTTTTCCAATGATTTAAGCTGATTAATCGTCTCAGAGACAAACGTACGGAGCAGAAACGTCTCCGACTATAATCGCTGGCACTCTATGAACTTTTTTCCCTTTGCTTTTGAACCGATCGCCGCCACGACTTGGGCTTATCTCGCGTCGCTGCTGATGCTTGCGCTGTTCTTCAAGTTCAACCGCTGCTGGAGCATTCGCAATCTGGACCTGTTCCTGATTATTATGCTGGCCCCTGGTTTGTTGATGATCGACGCCGGGCGGCGGATGGAGGTTCGAGCGGCCTTGATGCAGCAGGCCGAGCCCACGATTGAGTCCAATGATCTGTCCAATGTCCCAGCGCAGACGGTTTCGTATTCTCGTTGGCAAAGCGATCCCAACGAGTCATCGCCTGCGGGCGAAAGTGGCGAACGTGATGGCGTGAATCCGGGACTTGATCAAGTCGCGACAGCCAATCAGGGGAACGTTGGTGCTCCGTTGGGTATGGCGCCCAGTTTGCTGACTCGGAATATCAACTATGCAAAATGGTTGCAGAGATTCGGATACATCTGGTTGTTTTCGATCGGTGGTATTTTTCTGATTCGGCTGCTGATTGATCCTCTGCTGGTGCGACGCCCGCTGTTGGAGCCCAACCTCTCGATCGGCGGTCTGGTCTTTCTGGCGTGCAGCCTGATGGCATTTTTGGTTGCCAATATTCTTACCTCGTCCCCCACCAACGATGATCTTCGCGGGGTGCAGAATGCGTTGAAGATGGTGCAGCGCGAGGCCGCTAGCGAAAGCGATATCGTGCAGTTACAAAAACGTGGGCCGGGAAACTGGTTGTTCAATCTGCTGCCAGCAGTTCCCTCGTTCGGCGAAGCTGCATTCGAAGAGCAGACGCTGCGTGATGCGGGATCGACCATGGAGCCGTCGATGGCATCGCCAAACATGGAAGACGGATCGGCTCAGACCCCCGTTGCATCGGCCGACCTGTGGCCCTACGTGGTTGCCGCTCGCTCGCTGGCGATCATCAGTCAGATCTTTATCGTGTTGGGTCTGATTCTGTTCTGCCACCATCACTATGACAATTTCACGGTGGGCGTTGGGCTGGCGACCATTCATTTGATGCTCCCCTACACCGCGCTTTACAACGGCCATGTGCTGCACTCGCTTCCCGCCGCTCTAGTGATCTGGGCGCTGGTGAGTTTTCGATCTCCGTTCTGGTCAGGCGCCATGATCGGCCTAGCGACGAGCGTTTCGTATTACCCAATTTTTCTGTTGCCGTTGTGGTGCAGCTACTATTGGGATCGGGGTGTCCGACGGTTTGCCACCGGAGTGATCGTTTCTCTAGCTGTTGGTGTGGCTGGATTTATCTTTACCTCGGCCGATGTTTCCGACTTCTTCTTTCAGCTGAAGCAGATGTTCGGAATCTTTCAGCCGTTGCGAGACGATCTGGAAGGCATCTGGGCACTCGGCTGGAACAAATGGAATCGACTGCCGCTGCTGATCGGATCGGTGATGCTGGCTGGGTCGTTTGTCTGGTGGCCTCGGCAGAAGGATATCGGCGTCCTGATCAGTTACTCTGCCGCGATCATGGTGTCGGTTCAGTTCTGGCACGGGTTTGGCGGAGGGCTGTACGTCGCATGGTACGTTCCACTGGCGCTGCTGGTGTTCTTCCGACCCAATGTGGAAGGGCGGATCGCAATCAACGAACTAGCCGAACGCGTTCGCAAACGAAAAACG
>CAZLYM010000021.1:2878-16031 GCA_964563475.1 uncultured Pirellulaceae bacterium | reverse complement strand
GGAAGGGCGGATCGCAATCAACGAACTAGCCGAACGCGTTCGCAAACGAAAAACGACTTCGGATGATGTGATGCCGGTCGCGTGAGTCGAAACAGCCGCTAAGGATTTGCCCAACAATAAGTTGCCGGATTCAGCCTCAAATCGCTCGTGAAATATCGACGATAAAGCATGTCCATTGAGTAACTTATGTTGATCCGCAATTCCTAAGTTACGACCTTCCGTGTAACGCGACGCTGATGTGCGATTCAGTTATGACGACTGGGCTGGCTGGCCGTCTGAAAGTGAGTTCGCATACTTCAGGTGCCGATGATTCTAGTAGGTGATTTTGCGCTGAATGGTTCGGCGAGAATATGCTACGGAGAGTCCGAAAGATGTTCCGATTTTTGAAAACGTCGCTGCTGCTGTTAGTGGTGATCGCCGGCGTCTGGCTGCTGCTGAACAAGGATCAGATCCGCCAACCAGGGGATGTGGTTCGCTTAGCTCGGCAGAAGTTAGCTACGATGCAAACAGATAACGGTGTGGTCGTTCCGCCATCGGCCTCACCGTGGTCGCGCTCCGGCGATTCACCCTGGTCGCGCTCCGGTGATTTTCGAAATGCCCATCCCGGCTCGCCCCACTACTCAGGCCAATCCGGACCGAATCGTTCGAGGTTCCCTCAGCTTAGGTCGGGTCAAAATGGATTTGCTCAAGATGGATTCTCTCAACCTCAACTGAATCGGCAAGCGAACCCTCATGCTCAGCCAGTGCCTGTGATTCAGGCGGGCCATCGCCGACAACGAACTAGCATCCGTATCGCGTCGATGATGGTCGAATCGGCGAACGGACACTCGGACGAGTCCGCTAATGTGATTCTTGCCGATATTGGCCGTCGATACGATATCATCGCGTTGCAGGGAATTCGGTCAGTCGGCCCTAGCTCGGCAACGTCGTTGGTCGATCAGATGAACTCGATGGAGCGATCGCAGGCGGCCGGCCCGCAACCCAACTACCGCGTGTTGATCGATCAGGCTCAATCGCATGTCGGTTCCAATCCGACTCAATTGGCGATCATCTACGATGCAGCGGCCGTGTCGCTGGATAATGATCGCTGGTATCAAGTGCGAGACCCGGAAGATATTCTGGTTCACAAACCGATGGTTGCTTGGTTTCGAACCCGTGGCGTTCCGACTGACCAAGCGTTTACGTTTTCGCTGGCCAACGTGCAGCTTGACTCACAGCGGCCTGATCGTGAACTGCGATATGTCAGCGAACTCTTCCGCGCGGTGCGTGATGATGGTCGAGGCGAAGACGACGTGATTATTGTCGGGAACTTTAACTCGGGTGATCGAGGCTTGGCTCCCATTCAGAAAAAGTCCGGGCTGACTTGGGTGATCTCGGGGACGCCGACCAACACGGATCGGACGGCTCAATTTGACAATCTTGTTTTCAACCCAGCCGCAACAGTTGAATTCACTCAGCGCGGAGGTGTGTTTGATTTCATGAAGCACTACAACTTGCGGCTGGCAAACGCACAGCGGATTTCGACTCACCTGCCCGTCTGGGCCGAGTTTAATCTGCGCGAGGGAGACGACTCACCCGTGGTCGCCAACAGTCAGCAGAAGCCTCGCTTTTAATCACTGCCGACCGGCCTTAGATGGCGCTTAGCCGGTTCTAACCGGGGCCTATTTGTCGGATCGATACCAGACGATGACGCACCCTTTTCGTTGGTCGCAGCTGTGGCTGATGTTGATTAGGTTCTCGGCGGGAATCCGATTGGCGAATTTGGTGGCCTCTTCACACAGGCTTTTCCATGATCGAAAGGACGATTGGAAGATCTCGGACCGGATTTTCATGTTCGTTTTTCCCTATTTTGGGTGATTGAGAGCACTTGGGTGGCTAGTTGTTCGCCGAATCGGTCGAAATATCGCCTATGAGTGCCGGGAAGCCGAAGTTTAGGGCGTTCTGCGTTGTTGCTTTCAAAACCCGTAACTATATTGGTGGGCTGCTTAAATCTGACTTTCAGAGTGATTTGAACGGTCCCACGGCTGTCCGCTGGCTCTTTCGTGCTGGCGGCCTGCTTAGTGTTTATATTGTCATACCTATCGGAATTGTACCGAAACCATGTCAACTACTTCCTCGATGCCTTCGTATTCGCTGACTCATCTGAAACAGTTGGAAGCGGAAAGTATTCACATCATCCGCGAGGTTGCGGCCGAGTTTGATAACCCGGTCATGCTGTACTCGATTGGTAAGGACTCGTCGGTGATGCTTCACTTGGCGCTCAAGGCTTTCTATCCGGCCAAGCCACCGTTCCCATTCATGCACGTTGATACAACGTGGAAGTTCCAAGACATGTACAAGTTTCGCGACGAGTACGTCAAAGGTGAACTTGGGCTGGAAGTGATTAGCCACGTCAACGAAGAAGGTCGAGCTCTTGGTCTTGATCCGTTGACCAACAGTGGCAAGCACACCCATGTGATGAAAACAGAAGGGCTGAAACAGGCGTTGGACAAACACCAGTTTGATGCTGCCTTTGGTGGTGGTCGTCGGGACGAAGAGAAGTCGCGTGCTAAGGAACGTGTTTACAGCTTCCGTGACGAGAATCATCGCTGGGATCCAAAGAACCAACGACCTGAACTTTGGAATTTGTACAACTCTAAGGTGGACAAGGGTGAAAGCATCCGAGTGTTCCCGATTTCCAACTGGACCGAGTTGGACGTTTGGCAATACATCCACATGGAAGACATTCCAATCGTTCCGCTTTACCGCGCAGCTATGCGACCGGTGGTCGAACGCAACGGCACGCTGATCATGCTGGACGACGATCGCATCAAGCTTGAGCCGGGCGAGAAGCCCATGGAGAAAATGGTTCGTTTCCGAACATTGGGTTGCTACCCACTGACCGGAGCGGTCGAATCACCTGCGACCACGCTGCCCGAAATCATCCAAGAGATGCTGCTGGCCACGACATCTGAACGTCAAGGCCGCGTGATCGACAACGATGAAGAAGGATCGATGCAGAAGAAAAAAGAAGAAGGGTATTTCTAGGTCGGAATTCGGAGGTCGGAATTCGGAACGAGCGATCGTGTTGGTTGCTTCCGAGTTTGATTTCCGCTTCGTGACTTTGTTACCTTGAATCTGCTATGCCAGTTGCCGTTTCGCAATCCAAAATTCCGACCTCCGACCTCCGAATTCCGATTTACAAGCATGTCTCATCAATCTGACCTAATCGAAACTGATATCAACGCGTACCTCCAGCAGCACGAGCGTAAGGAGCTGTTGCGTTTTCTGACCTGTGGTAGCGTCGACGATGGCAAGAGTACCTTGATCGGTCGCTTGTTGTACGATTCGAAAATGATCTACGAAGATCAATTGGCCAAAATCGAAAAGGACTCGGCCATCCACGGGACCACCGGTGGCGGATTCGATCCGGCGTTGTTGACCGACGGTTTGAAAGAAGAGCGTGAGCAAGGCATCACGATTGATGTGGCGTATCGTTATTTCTCGACCGCCAAGCGAAAATTCATCATCGCCGACACGCCCGGTCACGTGCAATACACTCGCAACATGGCCACCGGAGCGTCAACGGCCGACCTCGCGATCATCTTGGTAGACGCTCGACCTGACCATGGTGTCATCGAACAGACCAAGCGGCATAGCTTTATTGCCTCGCTATTGGGCATTAAGCACGTGCTGGTCGCGGTGAACAAGATGGACTTGGTGGACTTCAGCCAAGAACGTTTTGAAGAGATCAAGCGTGACTACCGCGCGTTTGCGTCTCGGTTGGATATTCCCGATTTGCACTTCATCCCAATCTCTGCCTTGCACGGAGACAACGTGGTGGACCGTAGCGAAAAGTCGCCATGGTACGACGGCCACACGCTGATGAACTTCTTGGAAACGGTTTACATTGGCTCCGACCGCAACATGCGAGATTTCCGTTTGCCGGTTCAGACGGTGATTCGGCCGAACCTTGATTTCCGCGGTTTCGCAGGTACGATTTCTTCAGGGATCGTTCGAGTCGGCGACGAGATCATGACCTTGCCTTCGCGAAAGAAGAGTAAAGTCAAAGAGATCGTGACGTACGACGGCAACATCGAAGAAGCGTACGCACCGATGTCGATCACGCTGACGTTGGAAGACGAGATCGATAGCAGTCGGGGCGATATGATCGTCAAGCCGGGGAACGTGCCGAAGCTCGAGCAAAAATTCGACGCGATGATCGTCTGGATGGCGGACGACGCGATGAAGCCGGGTAAGCAGTATCTGTTCAAGCAGACGACGCGCACGGTTGCCGGTTCGATCTCGACTTTGCGATACGAGGTCGACGTTAACACGATGCACAGCAAGCCGACGCCGACGTTGGAATTGAACCAAATCGGTCGCGTTGCCATTTCGCTCAGTCAGCCACTGGCAATCGATGGCTATCGACGCAACCGTTCGACCGGAGCGTTCATCATCATTGATCGAATCACCAACGTAACGGTCGGTGCGGGCATGATTATGGATCGCAAAACCAGCGAAAACAGTGGCGATCACTGGGACGCCGAACCATCAAGCGCATCGTTGACTCGAGAAATCAGCAACGTGACCAGTGAAGAACGCGAGGCTCGATACGGTCAGAAACCGGTGACCATTCTGTTTACGGGTAATCCAGGTGCGGGTAAAACGACCACCGCCTACGGCGTCGAACGAAAACTGTTTGACATGGGCCGCAGTGCCACCGTGTTGGATGGCCAAAACATGCGGATGGGACTAAGCCGCGACCTGCAATTCAGTCGCGACGATCGAAGTGAAAATGTTCGTCGGGCGGCCGAGGTGGCTCGGTTGATGAACCGATCAGGCTTGATCTGTCTGATGTCGCTGATTGCTCCTAACGAAGAAGTTCGTCAGCGTGCCGCGAAAGTGGTCGGTGAAGAGCAGTTCATCGTCGTCCACTTGAACGCTTCCGATGAAGTTTGTGCGGCTCGAAACGAGTCGGCTAAAAAGCTGACCGAAGAAGATGGCCAAGAATCGGCCGTCGCGTATCAAGTGCCCGAGAATCCGGACCTCGTTCTGGACACCGAAAAGGTGCCGGCTCATGAGTGCATCGAAAAAGTGATCGAGCTGCTTGAGTCCCGCGACTTGGTGTAGGGCAGCAGCTTAGAACCTATCACACAACCGCGGCTAGCGCCGCTCGGCTTATTGGTTCTGGGACAGATTCATAGATTGCGTTAACTCGAATATGCTTGCATAAGGCGTTAGGTTCGCAAAGGCTCGCAAAGCAAACGCCGCTCGACTCTGCCAGCATCGCCGGTTTGACCGCAAGCATGTTTTAAATCGCATGTTTTGGATTGCATTTCCTTGAGGTGACAATTTTCGGTCGATTGCGTTACGATGGAGCCCTTCTTCTCGCGATTCCATCCAGTGTGTGTAACAATCGAAGGCACGGATCTTGCTGAATTCTGACCATCCGCCGTTCATCCCCAGTCGCCGTTTCCCTAACGGTCACTGCCAGACAATTGGCGCGTTTCTGATGCCGGGGCGGATGCCGCAGTACAAAGCGGTCAAGCGGACCGTTGACTTAGCTGACGGAGACCGATTGGTTATTCATGATGATCAACCTGAACGTTGGATTACAGGAGATCGAATCGCGATCATGTTGCACGGTTTGTGCGGCTGTCATGGCTCTCCTTACATTCGCCGGGCCGCTCAAAAGCTTCGTCGGTTGGGAGTGCGAGTGATTCGTGTCGATATGCGAGGCTTCGGTGATAGTGAGCTGATTTCGCGTTCTCATCTTCATGGTGGCTGCAGTCCGGACCTGCAAAGCGTCGTCGCATTCGTGCAAAAGTTAAGCCCGTTGTCCAAAATTAGCCTAGTGGGTTTTTCCCTAGGCGGAAACGTGGTGCTCAAAGCGCTGGGCGAGTGGGGAAATCTCGTGCCGCCGGAAATTGATTCGGCCATCGCAGTTTCACCTCCCGTGGACCTGATTCACTGCAGCTGGAATCTTCGTCAGGGTGGCAATCGAATCTACGAGAAATACTTCATGCGGCGGCTGAGGATTCGGTTGGCTCGGCGACGTCGTCTGGTAAAAGACCTAGCTGACAGCGGAGTCACCCCGATGCCCGACCGCTTGGTTCACTATGACGACCAGTTTGTTGCTCCCGTTTTCGGTTTCAATGGAGCACGAGACTACTACGAAACATGTAGCGCCGGACCGGTCCTACAACACATTCACGTGCCGACGATTATTTTGTCGGCGAAAGACGATCCCGTCGTTCCGTACGAGATGTACGACCGGTTTCCGATGTCCGCGTTTATCGACAGGGTCACGACCGACCACGGAGGCCATCTGGGTTTCATCGGGACGATGCCCAAAACAAAGGGTCGTCAGAACCGATTTAGTAAGCAACCGATCGAGAAAGATCTGGATCCCTATTGGATGGATTGGCGCATCTGTCAGTGGGTGACCGCGATCGACGAGGCCTGCTATCAGCACGCAGAACTTCAAGAACGAATCAAGAAACGAATCCGCGAGCGACGGTACGCGTAGAGTTTTTGGCAATGTGCCTCTGATTCTGTCGGATATCATTTCGTGTTTTTGATATCATGGTCGCTTCTTTGTTCAGGAGCCAACATGTTGCGATCAATCTTTGCTTTCACCCTGCTGTCCGTATTTTTCGGTCTCGATGCAGAATCAACAGCCCAGCAATGGACGCGATTTCGAGGCCCCAATGGAACGGGCGTTGTCGACCAAGCAGATCTACCGACGTCGTTAGATAATCCGCTGTGGACGACAAAGTTGACCGGTGTCGGGAACAGTTGTCCGGTTGCATGGGGCGATCGAATTTTCGTTACCAGTTGTGATATGAAAACGGCCGAGATTCGGCTCCAGTGCCTGTCGATGAAAGATGGAGTCGAAAAATGGATCAGGCTGTTCGAGTCCACGCCATACCGTCTTCATGGCAAGAACCGGTTTGCTTCCAGCACTCCTGCCGTTGATCAGGACCATGTTTACGGGTGCATCGCGGATCCGGACCACACAATTATGGTGGCGCTCAATCACGACGGAAAAGAAATCTGGCGGCGGGATTTCGGTCGCTTTGCTTCGTCTCATGGATTCAGCGCGTCCCCGATCGTGCATGACGATCTGGTGATTCTGTGCCATTCTCAGGCGAAGGAACAACTGCCCGCCGGAGTTGCTCCGGGACAAAGTCGTTTGATTGCCGTGAATCGCATGACGGGTGAAGACGTATGGTCGACTGACCTGACGACGACCCGAGTCTGTTACAGTGTCCCATGCGTTTGGAGCGATGCGGACGGAAAGGAACAGTTGGTCAATTGCAACACGGGTGACGGTTTCTACGGTGTGGATCTGGAGACCGGTAGCAAACGTTGGTCAGCCTTGCCGTTCAAAAAGCGAGTGGTTGCAACTCCGTTGGTCGCCGGTGACTTGCTGATTGGAAGCTGTGGTTCGGGCGGAGGCGGGAACTATCTGGTTGCGATCGACCTCAAGAAAATCGACTCCTCAAATACGGAGGAAGCCGAAAAAACTCAACCTGAATATACGGTTCGCTCATCCAATTACGTGCCCTGCCCCGTTGCGGTGGGCGATTTGCTGTTCATTTTCAACGACAAAGGAATTGCTTATTGCGTCGATTCGAAAACGGGAAAGCCGCATTGGAAGCAACGCCTGTCGTCGGGATTTTCTGGATCCCCGGTCGCCAACGGAACTCACGTCTATATCGCCGATGAAGATGGGACGGTGTTCGTGATCAAAGCCAACAAAGCGTTCGAACAAGCTGGTAAATTTTCGCTTGGTGAATCGACTGGGGCTACTCCAATGATCGTGAACGACAAGATTTTCTTTCGCACCGAAAGTCAATTGATCTGCTTTGGCAACTGAGTCGACTCTAGGCGTTTAACGAACATGTGGCAATTTTGGATTGATGTTGGTGGTACTTTCACCGACTGCTTAGCGCAATCGCCCGAAGGAAAGATACACCAAACGAAAGTGCTCAGCTCGGGCGTTTTCAAGGGACAACTGCGCTTGGCTGATTTGGCCGATGTCGCTGGATCGGCGGACTCAGCCGGCTTGGACGAGCCGCCCGGTCGATGGGATTCGGTTCAACTGAGCCTGTTGAATACGGCCGGCGATTCCATCTTCTCCGCCCAAGTTTTGTCATCAAACGCAGGAAAGTTTACGCTCGATCGCCCTGTTCCGGCGGAGATCTCAAAGGCAGGCTCAACCGTCGCCTACGAACTGACTCCGGGTCTTCACGCCCCGTTGGCAGCCATGCGGATTCTTACCGGAGTCACAATGGCCGATCCGTTGCCCGATTGCTCGGTTCACCTTGGTACAACCCGCGGGACGAACGCGCTGTTGACTCGGTCGGGTGCCCGAACTGCATTGATTACCAGCAAGGGCTTGAGGGATTTTCTAACGATTGGCGATCAGGCGAGACCGCATTTGTTCGAGCTGGCGATTCGCAAGCCGCAGCCGTTGTTCGAAACATCGATCGAAATCGAAGAGCGTATTCTGGCCGATGGCACGGTCGAGCATCAGCCGAATGAAGCCATGGTTCGGCAGCAGTTGATGGAGCTGAAAGATTCGGGTATCGAATCGATCGCGATCTGCTTGATGCATGGTTATCGATACTCGCAACATGAAAAACAAGTCGGTAGGATTGCGGACGAAATTGGGTTTAAGGCCGTGCGGATGTCGCACAGGGTTTCACCGTTGATCAAGTTGATTCCTCGCGGCGAAACGACGGTACTCGATGCGTACTTGAATCCGGTGATCGGAAGCTATCTGGATGAAATTCAGGCAGGTCTTTCGGAAAAAAGCAGTCTGAAGTTGATGACTTCCGCAGGCGGGCTTGTCTCACGCGATCATTTTTCGGGGAAGGATTCCGTGCTTTCCGGGCCTGCCGGTGGAGTCGTTGGAGCCGCTCGAGTGGCGGCTCAATTCGGCTTTGATCGAGTGATTGGGTTCGACATGGGCGGAACAAGCACAGATGTTTCGCGGTATGAATCGGTCGACGGGAAAGACCACTTTGAGCGTGAATACGAATCGCAAAAAGCGGGCGTTCGTATCGTGACGCCCATGATGGCAGTTGAAACGGTGGCAGCGGGCGGTGGCTCGGTCTGTTGGTTTGACGGTGTCAAGCTTTGCGTCGGACCCCAGAGTGCCGGGGCCAATCCGGGACCGGCGTGCTATGGCAGAGGCGGGCCATTGTCGATCACCGATGTCAATCTCTTCCTTGGCCGCATTGTTCCCGACCAATTTCCGTTTCCGCTTGATCGCCAGGCGGTTGAGAACCGCCTGACACGAATGTGCGAACAACTTGCCGCCGCGGGTTTTGGTTATTCACAGCTGGAGTTGGCCGAGGGCTTTGTCAACATCGCCAACCATAGCATGGCGAGCGCGATCGCAACCGTTTCGATTGCTCGAGGCTACGATCCGGATGACCACGTGCTGATGTCGTTCGGTGGCGCCGGGGCTCAGCATTGTTGTGGCGTGGCTGAAAATTTGGGAATGAGTCAGATCCTCGATCATCCTCAAAGTAGTATCCTCAGCGCGGTTGGGATTCGGCTGGCGGATCGAACCAGCCATGAGACGCAAGCGGTCCAGAAGATTTGCGACGGAGAATTGGAGCAGTGGGCCAAAAATGAATTTGCTCAGCTGGAAAGTCGAGCGACCGAGCGCCTGCAGCGTTCACGCAAGGAGGATCGAAATGCCGACCAACGGATTGTCTTGCGGCGAAGGCTGGACATGCGATACGCGGGAACCAACCAGTTTTTGACGGTCGAACGAACTTCCGAAGAAACGTGGGAGGCAATTTTTCTCCAACAGCATCGCCAGCTGTATGGTTACGTTCAGGATCGATCGATTGAGGTCGTCGCGTTGCGAGTTGAAGCGATTCTCGAAGGTAATCGAATGGCGGTACTTGAGCCGGTTCGTCAATTTGAATCGCTGGAACCGACCAAGTTTCAAGAGATTCGCTTTGGAGGACAAAGCTACTCGACCGGTCGGTTTGAACGTGGAAGCATCGAAGCGGGTGCTCAGATCGTGGGCCCCGCCATTATTACCGATCGTCACTCAACCACCATCGTTGATCCGGGCTGGACGGCAAAATGCGTCGGCCAAGGGACACTGTTGATTGAACGCACGGCCAGTACAAGAAAATCCGCGATCCGTGTTCCTGATCCCGTGCTAGAGAAGCCCGATCCGGTTCAATTGGAGATCTTTAACCGGTCGTTTGCGACCATTGCGCGACAGATGGGAATCGCGTTGCAGAAAACTTCGGTCAGTGTCAACGTTAAGGAACGTCTCGATTTCAGCTGTGCGATTTTCACGACTGTTGGAGACCTCGTTGTGAATGCGCCGCACATTCCTGTCCACCTTGGTGCGATGAGTGAAACAGTGCGCGAGGTGATTCGTCGCAATCGTGATGTGGTTGCCGGTGATGTATTTGTGACCAACGATCCCTACGCCGGAGGATCGCATCTGCCTGACGTGACGGTTGTCTCGCCCGTTTTTGATGACGCCCAATCGTCGCTGCTGTTCTGGGTTGCCAGTCGATCCCATCATGCGGAGATCGGAGGGAAAGCCCCCGGCTCAATGCCTGCGGATGCTCGTTGGTTGGCAGAAGAAGGAGTCCTGATCGATAATTTTAAACTGATCGATGCGGGGGTGGATCGGTTCGAGCAGTTGAGCAAGTTACTTGGATCGTCTCCCTATCCTTCGCGAAACGTCCAAGAAAACCTTGCCGATTTGGCGGCCCAAGTCGCTGCAAACCGATCGGGAGCGAAGGATTTGTTGAGTCTGGTGCAGCAATATTCTGTTGACACCGTGCAGCAGTACATGGGCTTCATTCGATTGGCTGCTGAAACGAAAGCTCGTGCTGCGATCGCTCAGCTACCTGACCAACAAATGAGCTTCCATGATCAGTTGGACAATGGAGCCAAGATTGTCGTCTCCATCAAGAAGATCGGTGACGGGCTTGAGATAGACTTTGCTGGGACCGACGCCGTAACGCCGGACAATTTGAATGCCAATTCAGCAATCGTTTCGTCAGCGGTCATGTACGTGGTGCGATGCCTTGTCGATGAAGATATTCCGCTCAATGAGGGTCTGCTAAGTCCGGTGACGATACGCTTGTCTGATTGTTTGCTCAATCCAACGGCGGGTAGTGAGCATCCTGACAACAGCCCTGCCATTGTGGGTGGCAACGTGGAAACGTCTCAGCGAGTGGTTGACGTAATCCTTGGGGCGCTGGGAATCGCTGCCGCCAGTCAGGGAACGATGAACAATTGGCTGATTGGCGATGACTCATTCGGCTACTACGAAACCGTCGGCGGCGGTTCTGGAGCAACTCACACATCGCCGGGGGTTGATGCGATTCACACGCACATGACCAATACTCGATTGACCGATCCTGAAATTCTGGAGACTCGTTACCCCTGCATCTTGCGGCAGTTTGGGGTCCGGCGCGATAGTGGAGGTGCGGGAGCGAACTCGGGAGGTCGCGGAATCGTTCGCCAAATTGAATTTACCCGGGCTTTGACGCTCTCGCTGTTGACCGGGCGCAGGAAATCAGAGCCCTACGGATTGAACGGCGGAAAAGCTGGAAAGGCTGGTGGTAACTGGTTGATCGATGTTGATCAAACAACTCGGGTATTGCCTTGGCGGTGTGAGATTCCAATTTCCGTGGGCCAGTGCCTTCGGATCGAAACACCTGGTGGAGGTGGGTTTGGAGCCGAAGTTAGCGAATGACAGACTCTTACCGGAAATCGTTGTTGCTTGGTTGGTAAGCAGGCGTGTCAGCACTAGGTACTACACTCTGATCCGTATTTGGATTGGGCTCAACTGGGGCGGCAGCAGCGGGGGTTGAGCCGTTTGGATTGGGCTCAGCTACGGCGGCGTCAGGATTCGCTCCGGTTGAGCCTCGCAAAACACGGTCTCGTGCGAATTGTCGGAACTTCAGAAACAGGTCCGCTAGTGCAGCATCCGTCTCGGGTGTCATTTCTCGAAAGCGAGAATGAGTCAGTGAGACTTGAAACAATGGTGCTTGAGCATTCGTTTTTGAGGCTGACAATTTACCACCGATGGAATCACTGGCGGGCGGAGTTACTGGCTGTCCAGCAGCATCGAAGTAGCAAAACATCACCCGTTGTTTCTCACCGGTCTCGAAGGACATGTCGGTCATCACATACTGCCAAGGGTCAGAAGGGTCCGCTGGGGTGACGACCAATCGCTGATTCGTAGCCCACCCCTGAAGATTGTAAACTTTAGGAAGTTCCGACCACATACTGAACGGCTCAGCAATTGAACCGTAAGCGGTAGCATCGGGTGACTGATACACCCACGTTTCTTTTTCGAAACCTTCGATTCCAGTACCTAGGAGTGCATGCGATCGAAACTTACTTTTGATGGCGGCCCAATCATCAATCGACTCGGGCATGTCATCACTAGCGAGCGTGACGATATCGCTGCGACTGACGGACGCAAACGAGCTGGTAGAAACCAAAGGTAGCACACTGGCAACCAGGAGAATGCCCGCCATACACCACCTGACAATCATGGTAGCCGGTTGGATTGTGATCCTCGATGCTGGTCGACCTACAGCCTGCCCAGTTTCGTTAATAAAGGGTCGGCCCGCTAGTAACGAGTTCCAGACGGCGGTAATAAACCGACCAAAATCGTACGAACGACTTTCCTCGGGATTAACAGGGCCGAATGCAAAGTTAAAAAACTCAGCCGTGCTGAAGACTATCAACGCCGTGCCTAACAGTAAAAAGACACGAATCATGTTGTGGTTGACGGACCCAGTGGCAATCTCGATCTCAAGAAAGTAGTTGAGCAACGGGAGCAACATTAAGTAAACGGTGTTGAGCAAAACCGCCCACAGAAAACAGCTTAGCACCAACAGTACTGTTTGAAATAGGTTTTTTCTGCCAACCGCGACACAGACCAGAGCGACAAAAATGAGGGAAAACACGGAACCGATCCCAATCATGGAATCAAGATGAAGAATCGTTTCTTTGCCAGGGAATTCGAAAGCCGAATCGGTTCGCACATGAATCAGTTGTGCACCCACGAAAGATAAAAAGCGACTCGACAGCTCCATCGCGTACTCTTGCAATCGCGCATTGATCCCCAGATCTAAATTTAGTGGCGGTCGGATAAAAG
>CAZLYM010000021.1:0-2778 GCA_964563475.1 uncultured Pirellulaceae bacterium | reverse complement strand
CGCCATTGATGAGCCATTCGTCCCTTGAGTCGGATTAAGAAAGAACCGAATCCACCCCAACTTGTAGGTGCGTCAACCGGGTCGCCCACCCCATCAAAGATACTGAACAACATATAAGCATGTTCGCCTGTCTCTTTCTTAAACGTCGCTTCGATATAAGACCAAGGCTGGGCACTTCTTTGGGTGACAGTATTCGAACTGGGTTCCATCCGTGTCCGTTTGATCAAATTCCAGCCAGAATTTTTGTAACACGTGGTCAGTTCGTGCCAGCCAGGAAAAGGTTGGTCAAATGAAACGTACGGGGTACAACGTGGTGCACGGAACTGCCAGCCATCCGATCTTAAGCCAAAGTCCGCACTTCGATTTCGTACCTCTTTTTTGTAGTCAACTTTTTGCCAGTTGTCGATTTCATTCGGAATGTCACCCTCTTCAAAAGCAACGGTGACATTCGGGTCAAAGACGTGAATTTTGGTGGTCGGATCAGCCAGAGCCGTAGCGACTTGACCAACTTGGACCACACCACACAAGGCCAACATCACTGCTGATGTCCAGATCAATCCTTTGGTACCAGGCGTGATACTGCGGCGCTTTCGGGTGGAAGTTTTCTTTTTCGTCTTATTAAGTGATTTTGCCAGCCGAGCAAATACACCCCCATCAGGATCTTGTGGTCCCAGTACAAACTGAACCAATTGGTCGGTGCTGAACAGCAACAAGATTCCGGCAACAAGAACGGCATATCCCAGCAAGGCGTGCTCAAGACCGTGAGTCAGATCAATACCAAACCATTGCTCCGCAACTGGAATCGTGACGATCCGAACCGTGTTCATGAAGATGGACCATAAAAATGCTGCGATTATCACCAGCGTGGCACGGGCCCCTGTTAAACCGTACAGCAGAAAGGCAGGTGCGACCAAGTCCCTAATAACCCAAATCGATGCCGACGCACCAATGACAAACGTAAACGCCGCCAAGGCAATTCCTACACAAAACTGGTAAGCGTTCGTCTGAGCTCTGCGGAAGAGCACGATCAGCACCACCGCAAAGAAAAACAAAGTGAAGAACGACTGCACGCCGCTACACATCTCTTCGATGCCATATCCGTTGGTCCCGGGGACCTTAATCACGACTCCACTTTTATAGTGCTTCAGTCCGATCAGATCGAGAACCATGCTTGTGATGGACGCACTGACTTGCTGGAGCCAGACAATCAGCCGAGTGTCCTGTCGAAGTGGCAACATCAAACAGGTGAAAAATGGAAGCGAGGCGAGGCCCAGACTTCCAAGCGATTCACCGTCGGTGGTACGCGTCAAAAGGCTGGCAACCAGCAGCATAATACTGAGCGCCGCAAACCATTGAGCATGAAACACAATGCAAATCAGCCCACAAAACAATCCAGCCACCAACAACACGTTGCTCACCCAGCTCCGATGGAACGGGTTTTCAAGGTCGCGTGGCCAACGCCAAAACGCAAACACTGCTGTGGCAAGCACCGAAAACGGGAAAAACTGATAGTGAGGTAATCCCGACAAATCACGGAAATACAGTAGCAGCATTGGAAGCTGAGACGCGATCGCGATCGCATAAGGCAACGCAATCTTAAACATCCATCCGGACGAGGACGTCGTGCCAGCGGCGGCAGTATTCAGCGTGGTGGTCGAAGTGGCCATTGCTCAGACTTGTGAATTGTGGATCAACGTGGAATCGATAGAATATTAATCGTCTAGAATAGTCGACGGACGACCGAAAATCAAAGGTCAGCTGACCAGTCAATCTCGATTTCTGGGCCACCTAAACCGCCCGTTCGGAACCTTTGGAGTATTCTGAAGAACCGGCTGGGCAACGGAAATCAAAATATCTTGAAAGAAACCCGCTGACGCCGGCAAGGCAAGGCCCCGATTACAGTGGCTTACGGCTGGTCCTAAAAGATCGCTCCACTGAATGTCCTCCAATTTATTGTTTCTTTGGTTACACAAGCAACAGACTTTCTCTACTCATGGCAAAACTCACCAATATCAGCCGCGGCCCTCAGGGCTGGACCGTCCGTATGGTTCGCGACGGAATCGAATATTCTCGGTATTTCCGTTTCTCGGACGGAGGCGTCCGCAAGTCGCTCGCGTCCGCCTCACGTTGGCGTGACAAACTGCTGCGCGACTTGGGGGAGCGGCGTTGGAAGACCGGTCCTCGAAAAAGAGCGTCCAACAATTCATCAGGAGTCACCGGCGTCAGTCGCAATAAGTACGACCGTTGGGTCGTAACGTGGCAAGAGGAAGGCGTTCAACGCTTCAAGACGTTTGCCAAAAAACGTGAAGCCGTTGCTCACCGCAAACAGCAAGTGGCACAGCACGCCAGTTAAATTCGATTCACACACCGAACAAAGCCTCGCACCACGACCACTGGAACCAAGCGAGTTTGAATGAGTGAAATTAAACCGATGCCAGCGCCCCCTCTGCAAACAGGCGAAGACCAATGGCAGCCCTTTGCTGAAAAAGCATATTAGACAACCATGCACTGACGAGTGATTTCCGATAGAAGAGAATCATCTCGCCCAACCGACAACACAAGGTAATTTGTGAAGACGTTGCCACCGAATGTCGTGCAATTTAAAAAGAAGCGGGCAATCTGGTTAGGCGTGTCGTTTTCGTGCCACGACGTCATGACAAAGCGCTCCTTGGATAGCTCCGGGTCGACTTCTATGTTTGCGTAATCGACCGAGTCGTCCCACGTCGAGCAATTGTGGCCAACGCAGACCGCATATCGGCAACCCGCACGGACAAGAGC
>CAZLYM010000020.1:21547-29269 GCA_964563475.1 uncultured Pirellulaceae bacterium | reverse complement strand
ACCGAATCCACAACCCGAATTCTCGGCATTGACCCGGGCCTGAATATCACCGGCTACGGAGTCCTTGCTGTCCATGGAAATGACCTTGAGCTCGTCGAGGCCGGGGTCATCCGTAGCGTGCGCTCGCAGGATCTCTCGTTGCGGCTAAAGTCGATTCATGACGGTTTGCTGGACGTAATTGATTCGCTCAAGCCAGACTGCATGGGACTGGAGCAACTTTACAGCCACTACCAACGTCCTCAAACAGCCATCATCATGGGACACGCTCGCGGTGTCATCTGTTTGGCGGCTGGCCAGCGAGACCTGCCGCTTGTCTCCTACGCCGCGACTCAGGTCAAGAAAGTGCTTACCGGCAACGGGCGAGCACCCAAGACTCAAGTCCAACTGGCCGTTGCCCGACATCTGGCACTGGACGACGTTCCCGAACCACCCGATGTCGCTGACGCACTTGCGATCGCGATTTGCCATTACTACCTGTCACTGAAACCATCGAGCCTGACTTGATTACTAAAATTACCGGACAACTGATCGAACTTACCGACGATGCGGCAACGCTTGCGATTGACCCCTTCGAATACGAAGTGCTAGTGCCCGATTTCACTCGCCGGCACCTGCAAATGAAGCTTCAGGAAACCGTCCAACTGCATACGATTCAATACATCGACGGCAACGTTCAGAAAGGCGGTCGCATGACCCCGCGCTTGATCGGGTTCAATGGAGACATCGAGCGTCAGTTTTTTGAGATGTTCTGCAGCGTTGATGGCGTGGGAGTCAAAAAGGCCCTGCGAGCGATGGTACGTCCGGTGCCGGATATCGCTGCGGCAATCGAGCAACAGGATGTCAAAACCTTGACCACGCTACCGGGAATCGGAGCCGCAACGGCCGAGCGAATTGTGGCCAAACTTCGTCGCAAGATGGCTCGGTTTGCCTTGTTGGTCGCGGCCGACATGAATACTCAGGGAGAAACCTCCACCAACAACGTCGCCGACGAAACCTTCCAAGTACTTCTATCACTTGGGCATAGCGAATCCGAGGCTCGCCACCTGCTTGACGTCCCATTAGCCAGCAAGAAAAAGTTCAAAGATGTCGAGACGCTCCTTCAAGCCGTCTACGACCAGAACAATCAAGATTAACACCACCACGATACAAGGGTAGTTTCAGCGCATACAAAAACGCAAGCAACCAATGGTTCGCTTGCGTTTACGTAGGATGATTTTCGCTTCAACCGATTAAAAAATATCGGTCACGAACTGGTGGCCCCAGTGGTAGCGACGACTGCTTGGGTAGTAGTTGTGCCAAGCTTTGTTGTAAACCGGGATTCGCATCTCTTTGGGATACCGGTAGTACAAACTATCTGCGCTACGATAATAATTGTTACCGTAATAGTTGTGTGGGTAAGTCACATAGGGATAGTGGTAAAAACGATTGTAGTTTTGCGACGTGTTGTTACCTCCCCAAGTGGCGCCATAGGCGTGGGTTTGAGCTTCAACGGACTGAGCCGAAAGCATAACGACCGCTGAAACAGAAACAGCGAGTGCAAGACGAAAAATCATGGAGGTTTCCTCCGAGTACGTTCAATCGCGACGAACCGTCAGCGACGAACCAGGGTTGGTTTCCGGGACTGAGTTCTCATCGGCAAACGTTATTGCCAGAATTAAGCGATTTTCCGGAAGAACCAGAAATCCAACCGCAGCCGTCAGACTTTATGCGGCTCAGAAAGAGGACAGTTCAGACACGAATTCATCGCAACCGTCGCCCTGTGCCCCAAAAACGGCGTTCTTTGGACTCTGCACCCGATTTACTCCGGCATTTTTCCGGCAGCAATATCGTCCTCGAACTGGTCCATCATCGGCCAGTCGATCGCGCATGTCCCAAAGTCGGACAAGTGCAGATAGCCCTCAACCCGAGCAATCGCGGCATCAATGAGCGCGTTATCCTTACGGAAAATTGGCCCGTGGCTGGGTAACAGCCACTCGACATCGCTGTCACGAATTCGCTTCAGAGACTTGATGAATGACTCAAGGTCGCTCCCGTGATGAGCATCAATCGCGCCGATGCCGCCATCCCGGTAAATGTTGTCCCCGCTGAACAGATACTTGCCCAAGCGAAATGACAATTGGCTATCGGTGTGCCCCGGGGTCAGCCAGACTTCCAGCTTCAGATCACCGACCTCGATCGTGTCTCCGTCGTTGAGCAAATGTTCGATCTCGACCGGAGGCATCGCCATGTCGATTCCTTGGGCTTCAATCAACGCGAACGTTTTTATCCGATCTCCCTTCTGCAAGGGTTCGGCCGCCAACGGATGAGCCATCACGGGACAACGCAGAATCTGCTTGGCTTTGGCCAAGCCTTGAATATGATCAACATCCGCATGAGTCGCAATCAGTCCCTGACAGCCGGCGAACGGCATGTCGATCTCGCGAATCATTTTCACGATATCGTCCACGACATCTTCGTAGCCGATATCGATCATCACCCATTGGTCACCATCGTAAATCAGATACACGTTGCACCCGAGCACCTGCCCAACCTGATGATTGACTTCGATGATGTTCGGAAAGATGGGCTTGCGATCTAACATAGTGTCCAATGTTGGCTGGCTTGCGACAAAAGAAGCTGGCTGGCTAGGCAAGATTCTAAGAGCGACACAGCATCGCATCAACCTGCACATCCTGCGTTCACCCAGCTTAGCAGGGAGAAATCAAGGGCAGAAATCAAGCTGGGATGCAATTGAGCCGTCGGCGATTATTCGTTCAACGCATGAGCCAACCCGGCCCGAAAATCCGGATACCGGAAATCGATCGAGAAGTGCTGTTGCAATTTCCGGTTGCTGATCCGCTTGCTGCTTGCCGCGCGAGATTCCTGCGGAGCAACTGCACTCGGATCCCAAGGAATCGGGCCGACACCAAACCGTTCCGCAATCCAATCGTAGTAGTCGCCACGCAACGGCGGCTGTCCATCGGAAACCAGAAAGCTTTGAGCCAGCGTATCAGTGTTGTCAGAATCGACATCAACACTGTGAGCGATCAACTGCACGATGCTGGCTCCGTCATCGACTTGAATCAGATTCAGATAACCGGCAGGTGACAACCGATCCCAGTGCTTGTCCAGAATTTGCTGACGCGTGGGAACTCGGCCAGGCCCGTAGATCCCCGCGAACCGAAGAATTGTCGCTCGGGATCCCCAGTGGCTTTCCTTGAGCAGTTGCTCGGCCTCCAGACACGCCTTTCCACCTTCGCGTTGCGGATCCGTCCGAGCGTCCTCATCGATCCACGCTCCATCAAAATTTCCGTAGACACCTGTCGAGCTGACATAAATCACGTGCTCGACGGATGCTGGCAAAGCGTCCAGTATGTTTTTCAGGCCTTGGACATAAACTTTTCGGATGTCGGAATACACCGATCGATCCATCCCGACGGCAACCAAAACGGTGTCGACCTCCGGCAAATCGGCGAGCGTTTCCGGGCGTGTGATGTCAGCCACAAAAGGCGAAAAACCTTCCGCAGACAAGGCTTTGCTGCGATTTACCGACCGAGTCACCGCAAATACGTCGTCCCCAGCCTGATTCCACAACCGAGCCACTCGGTTTCCAAGGTAGCCGCAACCGAACACCAATCGTCGTTTCATCGTTATCCCGTCAATCATTTAGGCCCAGTTTCAGGGTACATGCATGCGGCCGAGCGTTTCCCAATGACCAAAACCTCGGTTAAAATAAGACTACCCGGTAAAAACCGGGATTTAGCCCGCGTCGTAAGGTTTCACATAATTTACGGAGGGCTCGATTTTTCCC
Organism: uncultured Pirellulaceae bacterium; assembly: GCA_964563475.1. Taxonomy (GTDB): domain Bacteria; phylum Planctomycetota; class Planctomycetia; order Pirellulales; family Pirellulaceae; genus Mariniblastus. The sequence goes on along the minus strand of CAZLYM010000020.1, from coordinate 25,479 downwards.
TATATTTTACGTAACTTTAACCTACAGTTGCACGATTAAACACGGCGGGCAAAATCGCTCACGCCCATTTGCCGGAAAAGCCGTTAACCCTGTCTCACTCCCGGAACCGTTTTGATGCTGTCGACTTCACGACCTTCGATCGCTCTGCTGGCAATCTTGATGACCGCCCTAGGAGTCGTTTCACTCAGCTGGAAAGCGGACTTAGCGGCCGCGATGATTCAAGTCGTGGCCGAAGAGCCGGAAGTTATTCCCGTCGACGAAGATGAGCTCGACGATGACTTGCCACTGGATATCCCGCTCGACCGAGCGACTCCGTCCGACAAACCGGAAAACCAAGTTCCCGAGCCGGAAGTTGTTCCCGCCGACGAAGATGAACTCGACGATGACTTGCCGCTGGACATTCCGCTTGACCGAGCGACTCCTTCCGATAAACCGGAAAACCAAGCTCCCGAACCGGAAGACGATTCTAGCCCGGCCACACTGTCAACGCCTGCACCAAAAGCCGAATCCGATTCGGGTGCACTGTCGACGGAAGTCGATCGCGATCTGCCAACTGCGTCGCTTGACTTTCTGTTCGAAGGAAAATCGCCGTCCTCTTTGGACGAACTCAAAGCGATGGAGAAGCATTTCGCTTCCTTGGCTGAACAAGTCTCTCCAGCAACCGTCAACATCCAGATGGGAACAGCTCAAGGATCGGGCGTCGTTGTTTCGGAAGACGGTTACATTCTGACGGCGGCACACGTGATTGGTCGACCGAGTGCCGTTGCCAGTATCACCTTTCCCGACGGTCGTACAGTTAAAGCCGACACCCTGGGCCTAGCAAGGCAACTTGACTACGGCATGTTGAAGATCCAGGAAGAAGAAGGGGATGACTTTCCGCATCTGGACATTGGCTTGTCGGCCGAACTACAACCCGGTCAGTGGGTCATGGCGATTGGTCACCCTGGCGGTATCGATAAAAAACGAGGACTTGTCTTTCGTGCGGGACGAATCATTGACAACGCACCGGGAAAGCTGCAGACCGACTGCACCCTTGTTGGTGGTGACTCGGGCGGGCCACTGGTCGACATGAATGGAGAAGTGATCGGCATTCACAGCCGCATCGGCTCCAGACTCTGGGACAACCTGCACGCACCCATCGATGTCTATTCAGACCACTGGGATCAGATGGATCGTGGCGTAGTGATCGATGGAAATCCCTACATGGGATTCACCGTTCGGCCGAACTCCAACCGTATCAGCGACGTCAAAGATCGAAGCCCTGCGGAGAAGGCGGGAATCAAACCGATGGATCGCATTATCGAAATCAATGGAACCGAAATTGAAACCTACAACCAACTAGAACTGGCAATCGCGAAGCTTTTGCCTTATCAAAAAACAACACTCAAGATCAAGCGACGCAGCAAGACGCTCTCGTTCGATTTGATCGTCGGCGAAAACAATTAACAGCGTTCACAGCAGCATGATCCTCGACTTGTACAATTCGACCCTGCGAACTAGCGGCATTCTTACGCTGTTGGTTCTGTTGGCAATCACCGTGAGCCCAATCTGCGCTCCGACCTGCTCCTTCGCCGCCGTGGTGCAAGAAGATCAAGACGACTCCAGTGACTCCAACAAAGAAGACGAAAAGCCGGATCAGGAAGAAGCAGAAGGAGAACGTGAAGATGAAGCAGAACCGTATCAACTAAGCCCCAATCGTCGACGCCGCTCACGAAACAAACGTAAAGTTGAACAGTACTCAAAACGAGCCGACAATTTCGTCTCCCTGTTTCAGCCGGTCGTTGAATCAGCCAGCCAGTCCGTGGTCAAGGTTTATTCGGGTGGCAAACAGTTGGCACTTGGGTTGATTGTGGATTCCGACGGTTTGATCCTAACCAAAGCCAGCGAGCTGCAAGGCGAACTCAAATGTCAGCTACCCAATGGGAAACTCCTTCCAGCTGAAGTTTACGGCATTCACGCTGAATCTGATCTGGCTATGCTGCGAGTCAAAGCAGTCAGCCTGAACGCGGTTCAGTTTGCGACCTCACCTAACCCTCAGATCGGACAGTGGGTTGCCTCTCCGCTACCGGAGAAAAACCCCTTGGTCGGAATCGTCAGCGTCAACACGCGAGAAATTCCACCGTCCACACCGTTTATCGGTATCCGGATGACCGACCTAAAGGATCGCGATGGAGTTCGGATCACGTTCATCGTCAGTAAATCTCCTGCCGATGAAGCAGGATTGTGGGTCAACGACGTGATCACAAAGATCGATTCGACAGACACGACCAAAATTGCTTCTCTCCGAGAAACCTTGGGGCAGTACGATCCTGGGGAACGGATTACGTTGACCGTCATGCGAGGTGACAAGGAAAAGAAGATCAAACTAACATTGGCGGAAAAAGACAAAATCAGTCCGCAAAACCAACGTAGCAACCAGCAAAACAGCATGGGCAGTCGCTTGAGTCGACGCCGCAAGGCATTCCCGGACGCGTTTCAGCACGACAGCATGCTGACCGCAAAAAACTGTGGCGGTCCGGTTGTCAACATCGATGGGCATGTCGTTGGAATCAACATCGCACGCGCCGGTCGAGTCGCCAGTTACTCGCTGCCGGTGACGACCATTGAGCCAATCCTTGCCGAATTGAAAACCGGTAATCTGGCACCAGAAATCGTCAACAAGGAAGCCATTGTCAAAATCGACTTGGAACTCGAAGAGCTCGCTCAACGATTGGGCGACATCCCCGATCGAGTCACCGAGATGCAGCGAAAAATGAATGCAGAGAAGATTCGTCGTGACGAGCTGAGTCAGATCTTGAGTGACTTAAAAGAGCGGCTCAAAAAGCACGACGAGGAATTCGGGCGTCAGCAAAAAGATCTCAACGGCCTAAAAGCCGACCTCAAGCGAGGCGAACAGGTTCGAAAACGTCTTAACGACAACCGTGAACTACTCTCCACCGGGCGACGGTAGTCTCAAACTAGCGACCCATGCCCGGATGGGCCGTCATTGGTAGCGCGACGAGGGAAATTCATCCAAGCCGATCCCAATAGAACGCGGCTTTCACTCTGCCCACGCCTGCTTAAGCATCAACTAGCTCGCAACATCAACTTGGCTTTGTCCCAAAACACAATTCTGAGCGACTGAAAGCCGTGTTGTTTTGGCTCTACGGGCCCTTTTGGGACAAAGCCTAGCATCAAACGATGGGTGCCTCGAAATTGATCAAGCCGCCCAAGCGAGCAAAATTGGCGAAGACAATATCCACGTCCGTTTGATCAACTTGCCCATCGCGATTGATGTCATAGGAGTTCCCGATGTCACCCTGAGTGTCAGGAGTCAAGTTTCTCAACACGCCCCGCACATCGGAAAGATTGACAAATACGGGCCTGCCTGGCGACAAGTTGAAATTGGCCACGTTCCCAATTTGATTGCCAAAGTAGAAAACGTCGTCTGCTTCAAGTCCGGTACTGCCGTTTGCCTTGATGGTTACCTGCAGCCACTCGTTTTGGATCGCATTGTCGGGCCACTCGAGAACCACGCGTGTCACTCCGGGCGAATCACCATCGATGGTTCGTACCAGCGGAAGAGGGATATCCGAATCGGCAGACAGCAACGACAACGCTTCGGGATCGCCTGAATTCCCAACCCGGAATTCAAAGTCATCAACGGATAACTCGTCACGCGGGAGACCCGCCAGATCGATCACCACTCGATTCAATCCACGGTCGAAATTGGTCACGTTGTTCGCTCCGGAAGCTTCGCCCGGCAACAAGGCCTGGATTGTCGTGTCTACTTGAAGATCTCCGAACTCCGTTGACCCACCGTAGGCGACTCCACGTCCGACAACCTGCGTTGCCTGATTGATCTCGCTGAAGGTGTTTCGGCCCACAACATTCGAAATTGGCGATACCAGCGAGACATGCCGTTGGAGAAACCGGCCCGGTCGATCAACCAA
>CAZLYM010000020.1:2381-21447 GCA_964563475.1 uncultured Pirellulaceae bacterium | reverse complement strand
TTGGCGATACCAGCGAGACATGCCGTTGGAGAAACCGGCCCGGTCGATCAACCAAGTTGTCACTGAACGTCAGATTGTCAGAATTCGTTGCCCATACCAGCGAATTCCGATCGACCCCAAACGCTTCTCCATGCCCGCGATCTTCCAAATGAGATTGGCGGAATATATTGCCTGTCACGGTGACATCGGATGCATTGGTGATCGTGATGTTTGCTCCAGTGACGCGTTCCAGCAAGTTGTTCTCGATTCGTAAATCTTGGTGACCACGGGAGTTGGTCGACGGGTCAGCGGTGAGCGAGATCCCTCCACCCTGCAAACTGAATGGTGTGGCATACTGAAAACCGACATCAGAAATGCGATTATTTTGAATGGCTACCGAAGTCGCAAACCCAGACTCGGCGAAGAACGTTGCCTCGGGAGCGATCAGAATCCCGGTCGTGGCAACGTGGCGAATCGTGTTCCCGTCAACCGTTCCTCCGTCGGCCTTCAAAACCAACCCACGCGCACGCGTGTTCTCTATCACTGAGTCGAGGACTTGGAATCCGGCTCCATTGCGGTCAAGATTCTGAACCAGATCACCCGCGTCATTCGGGATAGGGTCTGACAACTCCAACCTCAGACCATCACGAAACTGAGATTCAGCGCCCGCCAACTGAGGCAAATAGAGATCTCGGGCAGCAGTAAAACTGATACCTGTGTCAGTGGCAGCTGAAATACCTGTAATCGTGGTCTCATAAAAACGATTTTCCGCTTCACTGAAAACTCGAAGACGGTCGCCAATCTCAAACACTGACAGGTTCCACTTCCTTGCAATGACAATCGAATCGCCATCATTTTGGACAAGTATTTGGTAATCACCATTGATGGCAATTCCGTCATCTCCCATAGCAGAAAAATGTGCTCGTTCGATCTGAGGGCCTTGATAAGTGTTCTTACTGTGAAACGCATCGAAATTGCTGGATAACAATCGATCGATCGTAGCTCCTTCGGGGCGTGCCCCGGGGGCTACGGTCAAACCGACGTATTCATTGGCACCGCCACCTGTTTCAAAAAACGCGAAACTTGTGCTCGCATGAACGGTCACGTCCTCCAGACGGGTACGTTCCGAATCGGCGACCCAGACTGTATGAGGCGTTTGAGTCGGTAGCGTTAACGAAACGAAATCTCCGACCGTCGTTGAATCTGACACCGCAAAAACAGCTTGAATCCTAACCGTTCGCGACGAGCGCGAGGAGATGGTTGCACCGAACCGACTCGTCGAGTTCACTTTGACCTCACCCGAATTCGAATCATGGGTAATCGTCCGAGTGGTGCTACCGACTGTCGGCAACGCATAGCCATCGTGGATCTGAACATCAAACCAAGATCCATCACCGGCGATGCCCGTGACGGTGCCCTGAGTAAACGGTAGCTGAGCGTAATCCACGGTCAGCCCCTGCAGCGTCACGTCATTGGAATACTGTAAACGGATTGCGGTATTTTGCTCAGTGGCAATCACGGTAACATCATCAGCGACAATGTCTAGATGTTCTGCGTAAGAAATGAACAACTGAGCACCGGATCCGCTGTTAGACGCAATCTCATACTCGCCCGGCACCACGGTGACGGTGTTGAAACCAAAGGCCACTGCTTCGCCAATTTGTGATGACAGCGAGCGCCGAAGTTCATTGTCTAAGTTGCCAACACTAAACGCCTGGCTTGACACGGAATGGAACGACTCGTCGCTCCGAGGATTGAAAATGTCGGCCGTGATCGATGAAAATCGAGTCCCGTCATCCAGATCGTCATCGACACCAGTCACGGTCACCGTCTGAGCTTCTCGCCAGTTGTCTGGAGTGAACACTAACAGACGCTGATCAGCCTCCAACTCATTGGAGTTGTTGACAGTGATTCGAATCACAACTTCAGATTCTGGCTGCTGGTATAGCTGAACGTCGAACGAATCGCTCGTGCCCCCTTCGGAAACGCGAGTGAATCCGTCACTCTCCAAAATCGCGAAGCCGGGGCCATCGGTTGTGACGATGCTGAAATCATGAGTAAAAGTGTCACCCGCATCGTTTTCGGCGCCACCGAAGCCAACGTAGATCACATCTCCTGCCTCTAGAAAACCAAGCGCCGTATCGAAATTTAAGCCCTCCCCCTGCAATCGAGTTCGCGAAACAGGATCCTGATCATTCACGTGAATCACGACATCGATCCCACCGGATTGGCTGTCCGTCGTCAGGAAACTGTTATCGATTTCGTAAAATCCGTCTTCCTGAACGGTCCACGCCGCGATCGCAAACCGAGCCGTTCGGTTGTTGCTGTCTGTCTGCTGGAAACCCGCACCGACACGACCGCCAGTCTCACTCAAACGCAAAAAGCGGTCCGGTTGAGTAAGGTCAATCTCCGCCTCTCCACGTGGACGGTAGCTGGCACCAAACTCTTGCAGCGGTTGATAGTATTCTGGAAGACCGAACCTTTGACCGCTCGCATCAATCGATTCCACGCCATTCCAATCTGCTGGCGCGTTCCACAGATACTGCCATCCCGAACCCGGTCCGCCAGCCTGAAAATCGTCTTGGTAATCCGCCTGTACAACAGCCGCCAACAACTGGCGCGGCTCAAGTGACTCAAACGACAACGCTCGTGATCGTCGAGCCTTCAATCGAGTTTGTGGGCGACTTTCGAATCCGCATTGCCGAAGCCATTGAGTTATTGTTCTAAGAGTTTTCATCGCTACCACCTAAAGAATCGCTGGGTTATGACTCACGAGTCACGTTTCAATCTACGTAACATGCGGCCCTCAGCATAAATGGGAAGTTGGCATAACTCCACAAAAACCTTCGGTTTGCGAAACGGTTTCCGGACGAAAATTCGACCGCTAGCTTACCTAACCGAAATCATTGCTCTAGGTAAGCAGCGAGTATGACGTGTGCTGCAAGTTTATCGATCATGGCTTTCCGCTTTTTGCCCGACAGGCCCGTCTGGTTAAGCATCTCTCGAGCCATCGCGGTAGTGTACCGCTCGTCAATGTAATCAACGGGCAACGAGGTCACTTCTGACAACCAGCGACCGAACTCAATCGCCTCTTTCGACTTCGCACTGGCGTCGCCGCTCATGTGCACGGGCAGACCGACCACGAACCCAACCAGTTGCTCCTCCTGAACAAGGTTCAAGAAATATTGCTGGTCCAGTTCCAAGGTGCGGCGATTGAGTACCTCCAGCGGTGTCGAGATAGTCTGGCTTGGATCACTGATCGCGATGCCAATGCGCACGGTACCAAAATCGATCCCCGCGATCCTTCCCTTGGGCGGAAGCGGCACACCATTCGAGTTATCAGAGACTGGATCCAAGTTCAGGTTTCGGAGGGTTCAGGTTTCAGAGGATGCAGGGTTCAGAAGGTTCAGGTTTCAGAGAAGACGGGTCTCAGTTTTCGAGGCTCGGTACACAAGATTCCGCACTCCGCATTCCGCGTTCCGCACTATAAATACTCATCCCAACCAAGCTCACTCAAACGAGCCACCACTTCCTTGATCGCAGCTTCATCGTTGCGATTGGCAACCAGTGTCGCGTCAGGAGTCTGAATCACAATCGCATCTTCCATCCCGACGGTCACAACCAAATGCTCGCCATCCCCGCGAACAATTGAATTCTTGGTATTGATTGCGATCTGTTTGCCTTCAAGCGTATTTCCGTTCTCGTCGACGCCCTTTTGTCGAGGCACCGCGGTCCAGTTCCCAAGATCGTCCCACTGATACGGCGCCTCAATCACCTGAACGTTGTCGTAGCGTTCCATCACCGCATAGTCGATCGACGTACCCTTGATTGCACAAAATTCCGATTCGAGAACATCCGCGAAATTCGGTTGGCCAATTGCGGATCCAATCGCATCCACATGAGCAGCCATTTCCGGCTCAAATTTTCGCAACGCATCCAAAATCGTTTTCGCCTTCCAGACGAAAATGCCAGAATTCCAATAGAAGGTACCTGCATCCAGAAACTCCTGAGCCGTTTTGGCGTCCGGTTTTTCACGAAATTTACTGACCGAGAAAGTTGGGAACTTCGCGTTTTCAACCGCATCGTCGGAACGTTCGATGTACCCGAACACTTCTGCCGGGTAAGTCGGTTTGATGCCGAAGGTGACAATTCGAGTCGGATCCTGTTCGACCAAGTCGGCTGCCTGCTGAATCGCCGCTTGAAAAACGTCGTCCGGACCAATGACGTGGTCCGCCGGCATCACCACCATCGTCGCGTCAGGATCCTGCGCCGCAACCCACGCCGCAGCCAACCCGACACACGGTGCGGTGTCTCGTTTGGCCGGCTCGCCGATAATGGATTCCCGCGGCACGTCCGGCAACTGTTTTGAAATCGAATCAACCAGCGCTTGGTTGGTCACGATCAAAACATTTTTCGAATCGCACAGCCCGTTCAGGCGATCGACCGTCGACTGAATCATCGAACGCTCACCCGCCAAATTTAGCAATTGCTTGGGTGTCAGTTTTCGGCTTTCTGGCCAGAATCGAGTTCCCGCGCCGCCGGCCATAATAGTTGCGTAAAGCATGAGTGCCCTTAATTAAACTTAAACAATGTATCGATCTTCCGTAATCGAAGTGCCCGACGGAAGTTTTTCTTTCAGCTGATCAACGTCGAGAGCAAAGCATGGATTGATCTCAACCTTCACACCGTCAGCGACCTTAACACCTGCCTCATGGAGCCACCGCGTGTGCAACGCGACAATCGCATCTTTCACATGCTGGGGCGTCTCGGAAGGAGCCGGCGGAGCATTTTTAACCGCACAAAAACCGTCGGCAGGTTCCACCTCGCACACGATCGCGTTGCTGGCCGAGGGGAGCAAATCGAAAATAAAACGCTCGAACTTGGTCGCGTTATTCTCCACCGGTTTGACCAGCGAGCCCGTCGAATCAACAAACGCCACTTTTTTGTGAGCGTGATGGAACGGCAACGCATCCGCCTGATCGCTCGTCCGATCAAGGAAAGCACGTTCAAACACGTGGACAGCGATGCTGCCGGCCCACAACTTTAGCGAACCGTCCGCAAGCGTTGCTCGCGCGTACTGCTCAGGCAGATCGCTGTACTCGATGATCTGAGTCTTCCCGTCCACCACGACAACGTTTCCAACTTTTAGCATCGGATCGTGTTTGCGAACCACCTGCGAAGTCATCTCGCTGCCACTTTTAATGTGATAGCCCAGCAAGGCCGGATCACACGCCTGAATCAACGGGTTGTCGACCTGTCCGTAAAAAACATGCTCGATTCCCCGAGCCTTCATGTCGTCCAGACAACCATCTCGCTTCAACGCTCCCAGAGTTCCACCATGTCCGTCCGGGCTGGCAAAGATGGTGCCGTTGTCTGACAGCAACAACTTCCCGTCCGAGTCGACCGCCGGCATCGTTCCCTGGCAGAAGATCGATACATCGTCCGGATTCATTCCGAAGTATTTGTTTTCCGCCAAAAACTGTGATGTCTCTGCGTGCGTAGGGGGGCTGGTCATGATGTAGAACGGAATTGCTTTACCCGCCTGTTTACCGCGTGCCAGCAACTGATCGATCAGCATCTGATAGAGGGTTCGATCACTGATCGGGCCGATGGGAAACATTCCCTTGGGATGTTCGAATCCCAGCCGACTGCCCTGCCCGCCGGCGACCAGCACCATCGCGACCTTGCCAGCCTTCAAAGCAGCATCTCCAAGCTCGTATGCTGCCTGATAAGAATCCGGATTGGCAAAATCGTCTGACGTAATCGCAGGAGGCACTTCGGCTTTTGCGGCCAGCTCGTCCCACTTACTCGCGCCACCGGTCGATCCCGCAAGTGCTTTCAATTGTTCAAAATCAATCGCCCGTATCTGGTCAGCCAGACTCTGCTGAGACGAAGCATCAAGTTCATCCCAAAACCGCAGTACGTGCGTTTGATCGAAAGGCTGTAAAATCGCTTCAAGTTCAGCTTTCAAGATTTCCCTCATCGTGTCTTGTTTGATCGTATTTAATTGACTGCATCTACTGTGGTTGAACGAAGGTCCGCCCGAAAAACGTCAGGCCAACAACGTCGGGCCAACAACGTCCCGTCTTCGCAACGCGGTCGATCCGCATGCACAACGAGTTTGCTCTTCTCGAGTCAAACCAATCTCATTCATCGGGCAGTTTATCCAGAGTTTCATCCGGTACTTCGCTGGACGCCATCAGCATAACCTCGACCATCACGCTGACCGACTGATCCAGTTCGGTCGACCGAATGATTTCCAACCGAGCACCAAATTTTTGCCGATCGGTCACGCGAATCCGAACCGAGTCTACCTGTTCGACGAGCATCGTGTCCATGTCAGGCACACTGGCCATGGGTGGATGTATCGGAACGTGCAAAACGGCCCGTTCCTGACTTGGTTCAAAATCACATCGATAGTAACCGGTCATCGAGTCCACACCATCGCAACGTCGACGTGTCACATGCTGAGTCACCTCTGGATCCGACACCAAGTGGTCGATGATCTGCTGAGCATCAATGGCTGCTGCCGCTTCCTCTTCGAGCGTTTCCCCGTCGACGATCCCGAGCGAATGACGCAACAAATGCTCATTCGATTCAGAATCGGATCTGGCTGGCAAGTTTGACATGCGAAACGACTGGTCCTTGTTCGGCACCCAATAAAAAGAGCCGCGGCATTCAAGCCACGGCTCTCTATGATCTAACTTTCTGGCGTTACGGGCAACTGCCCGATAAGAAAGAGCTATCAGCGTCTTGCCGCAGGTGCGGAACTTGCGGCGGCCTTTTCAGCCAATTGAGCGGCCGAGTCCGTGTTCTCCCACGTGAAATCAGCATCATTGCGACCAAAATGGCCACCCTCTGCTGTCTTGCGGAAGATTGGACGCTTCAATTTCAGGTATTCGATGATCCCCTGAGTCGAAAGCGGGTATTGATCGGTGACGATCTTGCAGATCAGAGCATCGTCGACTTTCCCGGTGCCCTGTGTGTCAACGTGAACGCTGACCGGATCGGCGACGCCAATCGCGTATGCCAACTGAACCTCGCAACGGTTGGCCAAACCAGCTGCGACAATGTTCTTGGCGACGTGGCGAGCCATATAAGCCGCGCTGCGATCGACCTTAGTGCTGTCCTTACCACTGAACGCACCGCCACCGTGGCGACCCCAACCGCCGTAAGTGTCAACGATGATTTTCCGTCCGGTCAAACCGCAGTCGCCGTGAGGCCCACCAATTTCGAATTTGCCCGTTGGGTTAATGTGGTACTTGATATCGCCCTTGTTCAACTCCGCAGGCAGGCATGGATCAACAATCTCATTCTTGATGAAGTTGTGGATGGTTTCGTTGTCAACATCTGGACCGTGCTGAGTCGAAACGACAACCGTGTCAATGCGAACCGGCGTGAATCCGTCGTACTCGACCGTCACCTGACTTTTGCTGTCCGGTCGCAACCAATCAACTTCCTTGCCGAATCGAGCTTTGTTCAACCGAGCCAGAATCTTATGAGAAAGAGCGATCGGCAATGGCATTAACTCTTCGGTATCATCACAAGCGAAACCGAACATCAATCCTTGATCGCCTGCACCATCGCGGTCAACGCCCATCGCGATGTGAGGGCTCTGCTGATCAAGCTTCACCACCACTTCGCACGTGTCGGCACCGATTCCGGTTGCCGGATCGGTGTAGCCAACTTCTCGCATTACGTTGCGAACAATTTCTTCGATGTTGACATTGGCCTTAGAGGTGATCTCGCCCGCGATCACAGCCATCTCCGTGCTGACCATCGTCTCGCACGCGACGCGGCTGTCAGGATCCTGAGCCAACATGGCGTCCAAGATGCTATCTGAAATCTGGTCAGCCAACTTGTCTGGATGGCCCATGCTGACGGATTCACTGGTAAAAAGATACTTGCCGGATGCCACTTCGATCTCCTCGACTCAAACGGGTTTCATGCACGGTAACGACGCGAACTGGCTCGCCCGTGATTTGCATGGTGATCGAGGATTTTACTCTCGATTGGGCCGACTACTCAAGGATCGCCGTGCGCAAATCGAGGCATTTTCAGCCAAATTGCGGGCTTGACGATGATTCTGAGGCGAAGTTGACCTGCCCAAGCCGCAAAGCTTCACAAATCTCGGTTCCCTGAAAGCCACTATGCCGCACGGGCTCGCTCACGATCGTCGGGCCCAAGGAGTTCCACCAATCCGTCCACCGTGCGGTCGGAAGCTCCCGAATGCTGAACCACCAACTTTCGCGCTCGCATCCCCATCTGAACCGCCCACGCAGGTTCCGCAATCACACGCCGAAAAAACCCTGTCAGACTTTGCTCGCCATCCACCGCCGTCGCAGCATCAGCATCAAGCAACTGCGTGACAATCTCACGAAAGTTTCGCGTGTCGGGTCCGAACGAAACCGGAACACCGTAGGCAGCCGGTTCGATCATATTCTGGCCACCCCGATTGGCGCCCATGGTGCCGCCCATACTGCCACCCACAAACGCCGCATTCGCGCAGCCCCACCAAGCAGAAAGCTCTCCGATCACGTCAACCAAGATGACGTCCGCTCCACTCGGTTGTTCCGAATCCATTTTCGATCGCAACTTCACGCTCAAACCAGAGTTCTGCAGAACTTTTTGAACCGATGAACAAGTTTCGGGGTGACGAGGCACCAGAATCAATCGAAGATTCGAAAATTCGCTGACTAACTCCTGATAGATTTTGGCAACCAACAAACTTTCACCCGGCTGAGTGCTTCCGGCAACCATTACGAAATCGTCCGGCTCTAACCTTGCCAGTCTCACGAGTTCTCTGGTTTTTTCGTTCTTGCGATCCATCGGCACACCGTCAAACTTCGTGCTGCCGGTTACCTGAATTCGCGACCGAGGAGTCCCCAATTGTGCAAACCGATCGGCGTACGGTTGAGTAGAAGCCGAAACACTCGTGAGATTTTTGAAGGTGGAACCCAGCAGCCAACGAAACCTTCGGTAGCCGCGAAAACTGGATTCGCTCAGCCGACCATTAACCACAGCGACCGGGATTTCGTTTGCTTGGGCGGTCGCAATAAGATTCGGCCAGACTTCCAATTCAGCCAACACAATCAAGTCCGGTCGTAGACGACCAATCACTCGTTTGATCGCCCACGAAAAATCGAACGGGCAGAAGAACACCGAGTGATCATGGTACTTCTGCTGAGCCAGATCGAATCCAGTCTCGGTCGTCGTCGAGATCACAAACTCTAGATTGGGTCGCCGCTTTCGCAAGCCATCGATCACGGGCTGAATCAGATTCACTTCGCCCACACTGACCGCGTGCAGCCAGACGCAAGGATTTTGTGACTCTCGTGGCGGAACGAGGCCAAAGAGTTTCTGCCCCCAGCCTCGCCGATTGCGAGACCGAAAGATCGCCCGCCACAGCAACCATGGTGATGCCATCACCAAAGCGCAGGCGTACAAGATGTCAAAAACACGACTCAATTCGAATCCTTCCGAATAGTTGAACTCACATCATGATCGATGCCCAATCTTCCGGCCCTCGATCAACCGGAATTCATTACGACACCCATCATGATTCGTTCACGAAATTGTTCGATTCAAAATCAAACAGCGCCGAATCAATTATTTTTTTCTCAGGCAACAGGCTTTATGTTTTTTCCCGCTACCACACGGACATGGATCATTGCGTCCCACTTTGACGCCCTTATTTCTGATCGGTTCCGGAGCATTTTTTCCACCGCCCGAACGGTCGATCGCTTCCGATTGATCGCGTCCCATATCAGACTGCTGCGGAGCCTGTTGTTGCGGAGCGTCGTCTTTTCGAGCACTTGTTTCCACCAACGTGTTGCTGACGAACGCTTCGTTCATCTGCTCCATCCGGAACACTAGGTCAGTGACACGCTCGCCGATCGAGCCCCACAGACCCTCGAACATCCGCATACCTTCGCGTTTGTATTCGACCTTTGGATCCAGCTGAGCGATTCCTCGCTGGCTGACTGCACTGCGAAGATAGTCCATCGCCAACAAGTGGTCCTTCCACGCCGAGTCAACGATTTCCAGCAAGACCATACGCTCCATGCGACGGAACTCTGGGTGGAAATGATCTTCAACGATCGCTTCCAGCTTTTGCTCCAATTCTTCCTGCTCCAGTCGCTCATACCGTTCCAGCGGCAGTTCATAGTCCAGCTTCTCCTTGAACCAATTGCTCAAGTCTTTCGCTGCTCCGTTGCCTTGAACCAACGGCACACCACCACTGTCGGAGACTTTTTTCAATGTCTGCTGCAACTGCTCGATCGTAGCAACCGCTTCTTGGCACGACGCGCGACTTTTGTCAACCAATAATTCGTGAACTTCGTCTCGCTGTTTGTTACGCAAGTCGTCCACCGACAAATCGGTGTTGAATCGGCGACTGGCCCATTCGACCAACCCCTCACGATCCATGCGCCCCGTCGCGCCACCCGACGCGGGAGCCACAAACTTGTACAGGCCGGCCATTACCGGATAGGCAACTTCTTTCTCGCCGTATTTTTCGATCGCACGCTCGCTGGCCAGAGCAATGACTTCGTCGTTTTCCAGATCTTGGACCTCACTGATGTCCAGCTCGATCCCGAATTTCGCTTTGACCCAAGCGACCGCCGTCTTCAAACCGTACGCCGAGTCAAGCATCTGCTCAGCACCTTGGATCTCCGCCTTGCGAATGGCCGACCGAGCTTTATCAATCAAAAATTCGTCCACGCGGTCACGTCCCGCCGACTTCAAATCACGGTCGCGAACGCTCAAGCCCCAACGCGTATTCACAAAGTAAGCCAACGCGTTCCAGTTCCACTCGGTTTCCTCTTCGGCCAGCGAGAGATTCTCTTCGATCTGACCCAGAATATCCGTTTCGGCCTGTCGTTCCGCTTCATCGATGCAGATCTTGACCGCTTCGTCCGGAACGGTGTTGCGGAACATTCGAGGCTCCAAGCTGACCGTCAACTGCTGTCCCGCATAGCGTGAAAACGATTCGGCTCCAAAGTCAGCCGCCAAACACGTCGACAGATTGCTCTCCACCTGTTCACCGATCATGTCCTGAATCAGGTCACGTCCGCTGACACCATCGAGAATCTGCTGCCGGAAGCTATAAACCCGCTTCCGCTGCTCGTCCATGACTTCGTCATATTCCAGCAAGCTTTTGCGAATCTCAAAGTTGAATTCTTCGCGCTTCTTCTGAGCTCCATCGATCCGGCGAGAAACCATCGGACTTTCGATTGGCACCTCATCCTTGAAGCCGCCCATTTCTAGGATTCGCTTTACGGCAGGACCGGCAAAAATTCGCATCAAGTCATCATCAAGCGACAGGAAGAAGCGACTGCTTCCCGGATCACCCTGACGACCACAACGCCCGCGAAGCTGCAAGTCAATCCGCCGTGCGTCATGACGTTCACTGCCGATCACGTGCAAGCCACCGATCGCTTTGACCTGTTCGCCCATTTCGGACATCTTGTATTCGTTGTCGATCTCTTCGACCAACGCGTCCCATTCTTCCTGCGGAACATCCAAACGCGTCGGGTATGTATCCTGCAATCGCGCCCACGCCATCGTTTCTGGGTTTCCACCCATGATGATGTCGGTACCACGACCCGCCATGTTGGTGGCAATCGTCACCGCCGCCATCCGACCGGCTTGCGACACGATTTCGGCTTCGCGTTTATGATTCTTCGCGTTAAGCACCTCATGCTTGATGCCACGGCGATCAAGCAGCTTCGAAAGAATCTCACTTTTCTCAATCGAAACGGTACCAACCAGAATCGGACGCCCGGCGATCTGTGTACGAACCTTCTCCGGCTTGAAGGTATGAGTCTGGCCATCAACGCCGTCAATCACCACCGCTTGGTCATCGTTCTGAACCAGCTTGCCCGGATAGAATTCCTCATTCGAAACAAACGCAATATCGTGCTTGTGATACGCCTCGATCTCGTCAGCGATCGCCTCCCACTTGAATTTTTCGCTACTGTAAATGATGTCCGGATGAGCGATTCGCTGCATGGTACGATTGGTTGGAATCGCAACGACTTCCAAATCGTAAATCTTGCGGAATTCCTCGGCTTCGGTCATCGCCGTACCGGTCATGCCGCAAATCTTTTCATACAGCTTGAAGTAGTTCTGCAACGTGATCGTGGCGAGTGTTTGAGTCTCCTCTTTGATTTTGACGCCTTCTTTGGCCTCAACCGCTTGGTGCAAACCGTCGCTCCACTGACGCCCTTCCATCAAGCGACCGGTGAATTCGTCGACGATGACAATCGCGCCCTCTTTGACGACGTAATTCACATCCTTTTTGTACAGACCGTGCGCCTTGAGCGCGTTGTCGATCATGTGCGGCCAGTCCATGTTTCCGGCCGTATAGAAACTCTCAACGCCCGCCAACTTTTCAGCCGTGCGAACACCTTCATCGGTCAGGGTAGCGGTGTGGTCTTTTTCGTTGACGGTGTAATCGACCTCGCGCTTCAATTGAGTCGCAATCTTGTTGGCTTCGACATAGCGAGCCGGATTCTGGTGAGCAGGGCCCGAGATAATCAGCGGTGTCCGAGCTTCATCGATCAGAATGTTGTCAACTTCGTCAATGATCGCAAACGCGAGCGGACCTTGTGATTGTTGATAACGCTTGTCAAACCGATCATCGTCCCGCGCCGCTGGACGCATGTTGTCGCGCAGGTAGTCGAAGCCAAATTCGTTGTTGGTTCCGTAAGTAATATCGCAAGCGTACGCCGCCTGACGCTCCTTGGCCGGCATGTTGCTCTGGATCGCACCGACGGTCAGCCCCAGTCCCATGTACAGCGGAGCCATCCATTCCATATCGCGACGGGCAAGATAATCGTTGACCGTGATGACATGTACGCCCTTGGCCATCAACGCATTAAGATACGTCGGCAAAGTCGCAACGAGCGTCTTACCTTCACCGGTGACCATCTCTGCGACCGCACCGCTGTGCAGCACCATGCCGCCCACCAACTGCACGTCGTAATGGCGCATTTGCAGAAAACGCTTGCCTCCCTCGCGGCAGACAGCAAAAGCCTCAGTCAAAATGTCGTCCGTGGTCTCGCCGTCGAGCAATCGCTGCTGAAAACTTTTCGTTTGCTCGCGCAGTTGCTCGTCTGACATCGCCTCATAAGTCGGCTCGAGCGCATTGATTGCGTCGACTCGACCTTGCAGACTTTTGATGTAGCGAGCATTCGAGGAGCCGAACAAACTGGTGATCGTTCGCTCGAATCCGCGCATCAAACCTCCGCAAAAATCGGAGGTGACTTCCCAGGCTCTTTCCAGATCCATAAAATTCCCGTGCGGTCAGCCTCTCAACGAGGAGATCCGCGCCTATTTTTAGAGTGTGTTAACTTGCCTAAAGGTTATAGTGGCGCTTTCGGACGGTCAACGGAGATTAAAACGCCCACAATGGGGCACAATCCGTCATCAAGTCCCTTCAGCGGTCCATGAACGGCTTTAACTGCCCGACTTTTCGTCAGGTAGAACAAACCACTCGGCCCTTTAATGCACTTCCCGTGCCACCTGCCCGTAAATTACCCATTCAGGCTCCGGCCAGTCTCCATTCAGGTGGCCCATTCACGCCCCTTTCCAAGGCCAAACTGGCCCCCCCATCGCGCCCCACCAGCAGTGAACGGACCGCCGCCGAGACTGAGAACTTCCACACAAAACTGAAAACTTTCGCGCTTCAACGTCGGCGCCAGCACAAAACGACTGTCAGTTCCTTGCCCAAAACGTGCTCATCGAACAAAGTAGAGCGATCTCAAACACCTGCCACAACTTCTCAGCCTGCCAAACTTTTGAAAAAACAACCGCTCACGACCGACATCACTGGCAAGCTGATCCTGCTGGGCACAGGCACTTCGGTCGGAGTCCCCGCCATTGGCTGCCGCTGCGACACTTGCACCAGCGATCATCCTCGCAACCAACGAACCCGAGCCAGCGCGATTCTGGGGTTGCCGGAAGGGAATTTGCTGATCGACACCTCGCCCGATCTGCGCACTCAATTGATACGTGAAGAAATCGGGATCGCACACGCCGTGATCTACACACACGAGCACTCGGATCATGTGATGGGATTTGACGATCTGCGATTATTCCAATTTTATCTGGGACACCCTGTCCCGATTTATTGCAGTGAAATCGTTGAGCAGCGACTGCGAAAGGCTTTCGACTACGCTTTCGAGGATCGTGTTCAGACTCACAGGGGAGCCGTCCCATCAGTCGACTTGCATCGATTGACTCATGAACCGGTCGAGTTACTTGGAGCCAAAGTCATACCGATTCCGCTCAAGCACGGACCTCGCTTTGAGGTACTCGGGTTCCGAGTTGGAAACGTTGCCTACTGTACCGACGTGAGTGAGATCCCTGACACCAGTTGGCCATTGCTAGAAGGAGTCGAAACGCTGGTCCTAGACGCGCTCCGTCCTCAGCCGCATCCGACTCATTTCACGATCGACCAAGCCATCGAAGTGGCTCGCAAGCTGAACGTGAAACAAACCTACTTCACGCATTGCGCTTGCAGCCTAAATTACGAAACGGTGCAACCAACCTTGCCCGCAGGCGTGGACGTTGGCTACGACGGGCTGACCATCGAGCTGACGTGAAAGACCACGGTCGCCGGAACTGCCGCAATTCCGCCAACAATTAATTATTGCTGGCGAGAAGATTGTAGTAATCGAGCGTGATTTGCAGCACTTCTTCCAGATAGAAATCCTTCTCGATTCCTTTATCCGGATTCAACTGTTCCTCGATCGCCTTTTCGTCTTCCTTCTCGGCACTCAATTCACGCCGACGTGCGAGGAACTTTTCCTCGTTAAGCGAAATGCGTTTGAGCGCCTTCTGTTCGACGTAGGTTCCGATCCTTTTCTTGCGTGACTGAAAATCCTCCGACTGTTCAATCCTCGCGGCCGACCGAGCAGCCAACTGCTGAGAAATCTCAGGGCTGACCATCGACAATTTTTGATAGCGAGCCTTGGGGATACGATCGAACTCAACTGGGAAATCCAAGTCTGACTCGCTGACATCCATCTTGTCACTAATCGAAGGCAAAACTAGGTCTGACAACACGCCACGTAGTTGGGTGCTATCCCCGTTGGGTCGGTAAAACTGTTGGATTGTGATCTTCAACGCACCGAATACGTTGGGCGGATTGCGAACACGAAATAATTCCCGGTTCAAATCCATCAAACTCTGTACGGTGCCTTTACCGTGGGTCGTCGTGTCACCCACTACCAAACCACGGCCGTAATCCTGAACCGCTCCCGCGAGAATTTCGCTGGCACTGGCACTGAATTTACTGGTCAGTACGACCATTGGCTTTGACCATTCCATCCCGGCAGCAACATCTTTATGCTCGATGATCCGGCCAAGGGAATCCTTCACTTGCACGACGGGACCACGATCAATGAACAATCCGGTGCAATCAACTGCTTCACGCAGACTTCCGCCACCGTTTCGCCGTAAATCCAGCACAAGTGCGTCCGCGTTTTGAGCTTTGAAGTCAACCAGAATACGTTTGACGTCGTTGGTGGTTGTTCTCCCGCCGATTCCATCACCCATACTGGCGTAGAAACTGGGTAGCTCGATGACGCCAATTTTGAAAGGTGTTCCGTCTGCTTTGGTGCCCTGTTCGAAGACTTCTCCCCGAGCCGCACTCTCTTCCAGCTTGATTTTTTCACGAACGATGCTGACGACCTTCAAACCCCCGCCGTTTTCAGACAGGACGGAAAGCCGGACAACCGTTCCCGCTTTGCCGCGGATCATTCCTACGACATCATCCAGTTTGAGCCCGATCACGTCGACAAATTCTCCGCCATGCTCACGGTACAGTTTCTCATACGCGCGGCCTCCATCTTCGTCGCCCTGTGCGACGGCAGTGATTTTATCTTCCACTTCCAGCCCGCCTTGGGTATCCACAGCTCCACCGGCAACGATACTCTTGATAACCGTGTAACCTTCGTCACTTTCACTCAGTGTGGCACCGATCCCTTCCAGTTCCAAACCCATCTGGATGATAAAGTTTTCGAACGTCCCCTTTGACATATAGGTCGTATGGGGATCGTAGCTGGTCGTGACTGAGGAAATATACAATTCGACAACATCTTCGCTGTCCATTTGATGCATTCGCCTGCTGCGCGACTGATATTGCTTTTTCAAACGCTCTTTTGGATCTTCGTCGGATGTCGAAACATTGCTCTTGTCCGCCTCTTTTGCATCGCTGCCTTCTTCACCAGTCTTTTCGGCTTCCTCTTGAGCCTCTTTTTTCTTTTTTTCCTCGTCGCCTCGCATCACTAGCAGACTGTACTTGATCCGTTTCCGCCACCGATCACGAACCTCCGCTTCGGTTTCAGCAAATTCAAGTTGGTCCACGTCCGTCATGATGTCTTCTTCAACCATGAAGTCGTGTTCTTGGTCCACCAACTCCAAAGCCAAGGTGGTCCGTTGGTCCAGTCGCTCTAAGAATCGATTGAAGACCGCATAGGCGGCCGAGAAATCTCCAGCCAACATCTGGTCGTCCAGCTCCGTTTTATAACGCTGGAACTCATCGATATCCGATTTAAGAAAATAGAGCTTCAAGGCGTCTAGGTTTTCAATGTAATTGTCGAACGCTCGAATCGAACGCGCATCATTAAGCTTCTGCCGGGAAAGATGCCTCGCCTCCATCAACTGCGCAACAAGCAAACCGACTCGTCGATCGTTGCGGGATGGCGGCGCAAGCTCATCTGCACTCACCGCCGAATCAGTCGGCACGGTGATCAAAACAGCAGCCAACAGCAGCATGGCGGAAAAAGATAGATTGGAGAGATAAGCTTCAAGTCTCAGCCGCAAAGATGACTTCATCGCAATTCCTTGTGTATTTTCGCGCCGCGAGAAAAAACCCCGCATTTTCTGGCGTATCGGAGTACCAAATCGTAAGGCTTCCGCCCTAGAGAAGCAATACCGATAGGAATTGGCACCAAGCCAGATATGGTGTCCAAACTCACCAACAGCCGAACCGTACGAGGCAAACTCAAGCTCCCGGTTCTCGTTGTTTCACTCGCTCCAGTTCAGCACCCCACCGAATGCCCACTTATTTATACTCCGTTTTGCTGGGTCGGGTTCATCGACGAAGTGCGAAAAGCGAATTACAATACTTACTTGTCGACATCGACTTTCTCGCTCACTTCACCGGTCGGTACGATTTCTTCTGGAGTCTGATTACAACGTGCCAGCATTTTTGACGATGAACGCAGGAGCCAACGCGGGTGCGCGGTTTGAGCTGTCGACTTCCGGAGCGAACCTCATTGGACGAGATTGGGAATGCCTGATCGTTCTCAACGACCCTCAGTGTTCGCGAATCCACGCCGAAATCTATCGGAATGACGAAGGTTGGTGGGTCCAAGATCGCGGTAGCAGCAACGGCACCTACGTCAACGGCCAAGTCACCGATCAAGCGCGGATGATCGAAGGCACCGAAATCAGAATCGGTGCCAGTCTACTGGTGTTCTCTGAAAAAGCGTCGGCCGAATCCACAGCCAGCATCGAGTCGGGAACGGACTGCCCGACCAACACCAACCAGACCATCGTCCTTGATAAGTCCATGAACCCGGGTGAGACCGGGCAGTACACGCTGAATTTTCTCAAAGGTCATAATTGGGGCCAAGACTTTTTCTTCCTGTTCCAATTGAGCGTTAAACTGCTGGCGGTTGAGGATCCGGACCGAGTCATCGAAGTCTGCCTAAAGCGATTGATCGAACGCACGCGTGCTTCGGTCGTGGGTTTTCTGTGGCTCTCCGACGATGGTGAACTGAAACCGAAAGCCGTTTTCCCAGTCGAGGAAGGCGCGCCTTCACTGGAACTCGACGCGGCACTGACCAAACGGGTCGTCCAGCAAATGCGGGCCATTCGAATTGAGGACGATCAGAACGAGAATTATTCGGACTCAATCTGCGTGCCCTTGATCCGAGACGACAGCGTCGTGGGTGCGATCCACCTGTACCGTCGTGAAAGACCCTTTAACGATTCACATTTTCAGTTGGCCTGCGCGATGGCCAACATCATGGTTCGATCGTTGCAACGAGCCAACAAGCAAGCCTCACTGGAAGTCGAACACTCACGTCTGATCGAAAAGTCGGGCACCTTCGATGAACTACTGGGCGAAAGTCCCGCCATGCTCAGCCTCAAATCCAAAATCGCGCGAGTCGGTAAAGCTTCCGGGAGTGTGTTGGTCCGAGGCGAAAGTGGTGCCGGAAAGGAGTTGGTTTCGCGAGCCATCCACAAGGCCAGCCCGCGAGCCGATCGCCCAATGCTGAGCGTCAACTGTGCCGCGATTCCTCGTGATCTGATGGAAAGCCAGTTGTTTGGCCACAAAAAGGGGGCCTTCACCAGCGCCGACCGCGATCACGATGGTTGGTTCAAGCAGGCCGATCTGGGCACGCTGTTTCTTGACGAAATCGGTGAACTGACGCTTGAGGGACAAGCCAAACTTTTACGTACCCTAGAAGGCCATCCGTTCCTGCCCGTCGGCGGGACCAAAGAAATTCAGGTTGACGTTCGAGTCATCTGCGCAACCAACCGAGACCTGAAAGAGTTCGTCGCCGAAAAACGTTTTCGCGAGGACTTATTCTACCGCCTGAGCGTTTACGAACTATACATTCCGCCTCTCCGTGATCGGGAAGGCGATATCCAGATGCTGATTGATTTTTTCTTGGATCACTTCCGTCAACAGCACGGCAAGCCTGACCTGAAACTATCCAAGAAAGCCAACTCTCGCCTACTTTCCTATCAATGGCCCGGTAACGTACGGCAACTTCGTAACGTTATCGACAGTGCGATTGTGATGTCCGAGGGCAACGAAATCGAAGCGGGGGATCTTGGTATTCGAGACGCAACCGACGGCGAGTTTGACACGCTTCGCATCGATCACTGGGAACGCAAACTGATCATCGACGCGCTCAAGCGAACCAGCAACAGCGTCCCCAAAGCGGCCGAACTGCTAGGCATCAGCCGCGCGACACTCTACCGCAAAATCGAAGAATACGGCGTTGAGCGAAAATAGATTTGCGAAAATAGATTTCGCTCGTTGGCAGGTCACTCCACGGGA
>CAZLYM010000020.1:0-2281 GCA_964563475.1 uncultured Pirellulaceae bacterium | reverse complement strand
GCGAAAATAGATTTGCGAAAATAGATTTCGCTCGTTGGCAGGTCACTCCACGGGACGGGACGTGCTACTTATTGCTTTATCGCTCCGGAAAATTTATTGCTTCGGTAACTATCCAGCAAAAATAGCGGCACCGAGCCCGATCGCAAGAAACACGATCAAAATAACGACGAAGACTTTCACGATGATCGATGTTTTGTATTTGATTTCAGGCGTCTGAGCGATCACTCGCTGATAGGATTCCGCAAGAACCACGTTACCCTTTGCAGAATAAATTAGATACAAAGTATAGATGCCCAGCAGGGTGCCGATCGGAATGTTTAACATTCCAAGCAGGGAGAAAACCATAGCTGGAATTTTCACCCAAGGTTTAACCTTTCTCATTCCCAGCCCAACTATCAGTTGGAAAACACCGATACCGACGATCAATAGCATTATCGCCAACATCAACGCGATCTCCGTGCCTCCCGCGCCGCCCATTCCCGCACCGAAGCGGGTCGCAGCGAGAAAACCATACCCCATCGGAACTGAAAGAAGAACCGAAAGAACTCCGCCCAGCACGTAGAGCGAACCAATCCCTTGAATGGAGGCTTCGTGTTTCAAATGCGTGCGACGAATCACAACCGCATCGTCATCAACCTGATCAGGCGAAGGCATATCGACCGCAACAGGAGCACGGTAGGGGTTGTCAAAATCTTGGTTCGTGTCCGACATCGCTTTAGAATTACTCCGTGAAGGAACACAAGATTACGGAACATAGAATAACATTCAGAGTATACCATGAAATTCGACGACATTTGCATCACCTCAAAAATGAAACGCTCCTAATCCCCCGCAAGTAAAACATCGTGCCGACCAACATCGAAATCAAGCTTCAGGTTGATGACCTGTCAGCGATCGAAAGCCAAGCCGCGAAGCTCGCCGATCATGGCCCTGAATTGCTCGTTCAGACGGATACATTTTTTGACGTTCCGACCGGTCGACTGAAACTACGGCAGTTTGAAAATGGAACCGCCGAACTGATCGCCTACCTGCGTTCCAATTCAGATTCCATCCGCCAAAGTAAATGGAGCCGCTACTCGACTGATTCAGCCGATAGCGCCCAACAACTAAAAGAAACGTTAGCAATGGTGGTTCCGGAAACGGTGACCGTCAACAAACGACGAACGTTGTACCTGATTGGTCAGACTCGAATCCATCTGGACTCGGTCGATCGATTGGGAAAATTTGTTGAACTGGAAGTGGTTCTCGACGACGATCAAACGACCGAACAAGGTATTTTGATCGCCGACAACCTGATTGTTTCACTCGGCCTAGAAAACGCGGAGCGTATCTCCCACGCCTACGCCGATCTGCTTGCCGATTCCTGATCGCGTTCGAAAGCACTCCGCCACAGGGCCAGTATTCCTCAATCGTCCAGCGGATGCTTTTTAGGAGCTTCCTCCGGCTTGTCAGGCTGAGCCTCCTCTTTCACACGGACTCCGTCAACGATATTTGCCGGCCCTTGCACGACCATAGTCCCTGCCCAGAGATCTCCAAAACGCCTTCGGTCAGGACGAAAATTTGTCACCACAAGCTCGACCACCGATCCCAACGGGAACAACATGAAAATCACATTTCGCAACATCGCTTGAGGAATACTTGCCGGGACCCCAGACGCTGCATCAACGACTCGGCAACCAGTGAACCACTTGCCGATACTGACTCCGCCGATGCAATCCTTCATCAGCAAGTACACAAGGAAGCCAAACGTTGCAGCAACCATCAGCATCCATACCAACTCTCGCTGGCCCCGACTGCTATAACTGTTGTCTATAATGATGGGCGACAATACCAACATAAAAATACAGAAAAACAGCAGTGCCGGCAAACAATCGATTCCATGGCCCCACTCACGCCGCCTTGCGATTTGAATCAATTGGTTGGTAGGCAAATGAGTATCCCATCTTCTAACCGGCACCAACGAATCGGGTTCTGTCGATTCTGAATGCTGCTCAAGATTGG
Source organism: uncultured Pirellulaceae bacterium (assembly GCA_964563475.1). GTDB lineage: Bacteria > Planctomycetota > Planctomycetia > Pirellulales > Pirellulaceae > Mariniblastus. Next base: position 280 of record CAZLYM010000020.1, on the reverse strand, counting down.
AATCCCGCACCTGATAACGAACCGCCGCGTAGACAATCAACAACACGAAACCCACGAATTCAAACAGGAACTTAACCCATCCCATCACCTGCATGACAAACATCCAAAACTCGGCATTGGGAGTTCGCCTACCGAAATTCTGACCATTGAAATACCCCGGATAGCTGTTGAACAGAACCAGCGAGTACATGGCGATATCAAGAATCGGTCCCGCCAGAAACGCGGTTCCGATAAAAATACAGAACAAGACCTTTCCACGCTGCGGAGCCCAAAGACAGGC
>CAZLYM010000019.1:26405-29761 GCA_964563475.1 uncultured Pirellulaceae bacterium | reverse complement strand
GCTGGTAGGGGGATCGTCTTCTCTGTCGATGTAGGTGGAGATCGTGACTTTGTGTTGACCGACAACCGCGCCTTTGACGTTTTTGATGTACTGCAATTCATAATGGCCTTCGTCGTCAGTCCTCCCTGCCGATGCTCGAGCATCGGCGGGGTAGAAGCAGACCAGCGCTCGTTTTAATGGTTCACCATCTAGGCTTACAACGCCTTCTACTTGTCCGATATTACTGTCTCCTCCACAGCCGACGCTGAGCAATAGTAGAATACACAGGGGCAACTGCAAAAATTGAAGTCGGTAAACCATCTCTTGCCTTTAGTAAGTTTTTATGAAGTGCGGTATATTCAATTAGTTTTCAACTAAAACTTCACCGCCAGCTTTAGTTCCCATCGCTTGGTAGAGTGTACCGCTAATCGTTTCGGCGACAAACTGCACCGAGCCATCGGCTCGTCCAAAATTTGCCCCACCGGGATGTGAGCTGGCGAACGGATATTGCCGGGCAAAGCGTTCACCTAGAATAGTAGAGTTGAGCGTAAATAGAGGTTCGTCACTAGTTGGACCCAAGGACGGAGTGAGCGATTGTGCAAAAAGAGAGGCACACCAAGTGCCAGCACTTCGCTGGCGTCCATCGGGGAAGGTAAAGCTGTCACGTTCGCCGATGATAAGGGTGTTTGAGGCGCCATCAGAAATTTCTCCGAAGGTAACTTCTGAATTGAGATAAAGGATTCCCGGCAAATCTAACGTAAATAAATCTCCGATCGGCCCACTTTCGGTAAAGCTGACATCGTCGAAATCATCAACATTCGGAAAATCGACTTTTAGTCTGGGCCCTAAAACACCAATGTAGTTGCTTCTAGCGTGAAATGTTCCAAATGCACCACCAGGCAAGCTCGCAGGCGATGAAAACCGGTTGCGGTTTTGCACGTCCGAGGCATCAGAAGGGCAAAGGAAAACTGGTAATACGTTAATTGCAGAGTCGCCATTCTCTGGGTCAGCCCAATTGGGATTACTAAAGTTGTTAGACTGTTCGCTTAAGATGTCGTGGAGCGTATTTTGTTCCAAAAATGGAAGAATCAAGGACCCCCAATTGAGGCCAGGGAAGGCTGGGCCTAAGCCATTCCCTATGACACCTGATGGAAAATGCTGATGGGCACTTTCATAACTCATCAAGCCTAAGGTCATTTGCCGCATGTTGTTACCACACGAAATTCGTCTGGATGCTTCGCGGACTTGCTGAACCGCAGGTAGCAGCATCCCGATTAGAATCCCAATGATTGCAATGACCACTAATAGCTCAACAAGCGTAAAGCCGTTTTTTCGACTCTTCATTAGGAACTCCAAAATAAGGCAGGAAGAAAAGAAAATATACTGAATAAGAAATGGATACCTCTTCTTGAGATCCACCGGATCGATTGTCGGACAATAGTACCGGGAAGCTCAAATTGACATTTATACAGTCTCTTTCAACTCGTCAGTTATAACGTCTTTTTAGGAAAATTCGAGAAAAGAAACACTCTGAGTGTAATTACGCACAATGATAGCGGTCACTAGAGGAATCCACAGAATCGTTTAGCAAATTTCGGTTTAGCAAATTTCGTGCCGGGTCTCTTTTGAACGTTTTTACTGTCGTTCTTGAATGATCGAGTCTCTTATGGATCGGTGACTTTTTCGTTCTCCAGTTCGCCTTTGCGATATCCCTCAAGCGGGATGACGCCCCCGTAGAATCTGTTTTGACAAGTGTGTTGTCATGATTTAGCGAGCCACCGAATCATCAGGTCTGCATTACGATGCTGCAGACGTGTGCACTATTTTCTGGCAGGTGTTCAGCGAGCCCAGTTGTTGACAATCGCAATACGGCAGCCGTTCCCGTTTAGTCCCAAAGCTTGCGGCGTGCGTTCCTGATGCTTCCGCGTTCCGCTATGGCGCGCCGCCCGTGTTGGATCTGTGTTGACCTGGCAAAGCGTGGCAGGGAGGATGGGACGGGCTTCAGACCTTGAATTGGGCGACTCACGAAAACCCGAGAAAACGTGGGGCTCTAACCGAACATAAGAAACATTATCGGACGTTGGGTAGTGGTTGATTTCCCTAGGCTTTTGCCGTGTCGATACCGCATCGATGTATACTGACTTCTCGAATCTCGTTTCGATGATGGAGGCCGAACGTGTCAGCCAGTGCGAATCAAAGAAGCCAACTGAGTGACCGGCGGGCCGTTCAGCAGAAGCGAATGCCGGTTTCAATTTTGGTCTTCGCCGCGGCGCTGTTTGTTTCCTGCCAGAGACCTGCGTCGGAAGATTCTCAGGCTCAGCCAAGCTCCGATCGCGCTGCCGAAATGAGCAGTGCCCCACCGGTCGCTCAGCCACAAGGTTTTGGCAAAGTCCGACTGGAAATTGAAAATCGGCAACCGCTGAAACTGAGCCTGTTTCGGATTCTCGGAAACGATTTAATTCCGACCGGACGTCAAATCGAGTCGGCAACTCAGTTGGAAGTCGATTCCGGGTTCTACCTGCTGCAATCCGACGATCGAAGCGTCCAATGTCCGGTTCCAGCAATCGCTCCGTTTGTTCCGGATAACACGATCCGCATCCAAGTTGCTCCCGTGCCGCAGCCAGAACCCGGTTGGTGCTGGATCCCATCCGGTCCGGCGATCGTTGGCGATACTTTGGGGGTTGGACGAGAAGATGAGCGTCCGGCGCGGATGGTCGATTTGCCAGGATTCTGGATGGGAGAAACAGAAGTCACCAATCGCCAGTACGCCCAGTTTCTTAGCAGCCAGAAAACGATTGACGACACCTGGATCGATATCCGTAGTCGCAAGTGTCTGATTCAAAAAGACGCGGAAGGAAAATTTGTTCCTAACTCGACCGTTGCCGACGCTGCAAAAATGCCCGTGGTAATGGTCAGCCTAGCCGGTGCTTTGGCGTATTGCGATTGGTTATCTGCTGAATCAGGTCACACCATTCGATTACCCAACGAACAGGAATGGGAAAAATCGGCTCGCGGACCCGAGTCGTTCGTCTATTCTTACGGTAACATTTATCAGCAGTCGCAAGCCAATCAGGAGAGTGGCAAACTCAAACCGGTTGGATCGTACCGGCCGAACTCTTTTGGTTTGCTGGACATGACTGGTAACGTTTTCGAATGGATGTCTGACCGGGCGGATTCAACAAAAGCGGAAACGACTTTGAACCACAGTCTACGAGGCGGTTCGTTCGTGCTCGATGGAATGTATTTGCGAAACAGTTTTCGGATGCGTCAAAGCCCGACGGTCATGACCGACGACATCGGTTTTCGAGTCGTACGCGACGCCCAGCCTTAAACCAATAACGGAAGAACCAGAAAATGAAAAATCGCACCGCCCTGCC
>CAZLYM010000019.1:21024-26305 GCA_964563475.1 uncultured Pirellulaceae bacterium | reverse complement strand
CAGCCTTAAACCAATAACGGAAGAACCAGAAAATGAAAAATCGCACCGCCCTGCCCTTTGCATTTTTGTCCGTTGCACTTTTGTTGGGCGGATTTTTGACAGCCAATGCAAATGGATCGCCGTGGAGTCCGATGGCTCAGCAGATGGAGATTCGGCAATCAGAACAGTACGACAAAAATCAATTCGAGAAATCAAAACCTGCGGTTGATGAACTCGCACCGGATATCAAACTGAAAACGTTGGATGGTCAAGCGGTTCAGCTGTCGAAATATCAAGGCAAGAACGTTGTCGTGATCAAAGCCGGTTACACATGACCTCCCATTCGACGTGCTGCCGCCGGGTTGCGTCAGCTTCAGCGTGAGTTTGCAAAATCAAACGCCGCCGAGATCGTGATTGTCTATCAGAAAGAACCGCACGCTGGCCAGTTGGCATTCAAGTCGATTGCGCAACCGGAAACGTTCGAGCAACGGGTCAAACTAGCCAAGCGGATGAAGGAAGAATACGAACTGCCAATGACGATTCTCGTTGACACGATGGAAGATCAGAGTCGCGCCTTATTCAGCGACCTTCCCAGTCCGGCGTTTGTGATTGATGCCAAAGGAATCGTCAGAGCGAAATTTCCATGGGCCGACGCCGAAACGATCAGGCCGGCAGTCGAAAAAATCGGCAAGCAGTAAACGTCAAAGCGCAAGTTCGCCCGCTTCCCGCGGTGACGAAATTATTGCTGCGGCATTACTGCTTCACCTCGCGGAACGGTAGCTCTTTGGCCGTCAGCCATACGGACGGTTGCAGATCGGCTTGACCGCCGCCCTTCATGCCTAGTAGAACGACTTCGATTTTCTTACCGACATGCGAATCGTCGACAGGAAAAAAGTAAGTGTAGCCACTCTTACGTTTGCGAACCGGATACTCCCAACCATTGGCGGGATAGGACGCCGCGCGGTGAGCGGATCCGATCAGCTGATCGCCCATACGAAGTGCGGCGTAGCAACCTTCCACGCCATGTTGGCCGTCCACCGCAACACATAGGTAGGAAGTCGGAGTGATTTCATTCACAACTGCCGTTGCAGACCAAGCCCTCACAGCCGGAACGGCGCGTGGGTGAGCAAAGAGATTATTCCCTCGCCAAGTGTTCCGTGGCAGTTGAGAGTTTTCTTTCCAGGCTTCGACTTCGCTGACCCGTTCGGGCGCGAAACGCATGCGGAAGTAACGCCATGAACCCGCTGGTGGGAAAATTCTTAGTGACGATCTTTCTTGGATGATTTCGTCCGCTGCTACCCATTTGACTAAGTCACGACTGAACTGGGCTCCATTGGTTTTGTTACGAATGAGTGTTTGGTCATTTGCTTCGGTGTGGATGATCATTTTGTCAAAATCGTTTTCGGCACCCATATCGATTCGCAAACAGCCGCCAGCAATTCGAAGATCTTTATTGTTGTACGCATCGAACACGGTCGTTCGATCCCCGTCGAACATAAAGTCGTCCCAGAGTGCTCGGCCTTTGAGCAACGCTTGATCCAAAAACGCCTGCCGCGCTTTAGCGACGGCCGGAATTTTTGTGGGACCGGATCGAGCAAGACTGCGTAGCTCGAGCGCGTTATTGTCAGCCGCAAAACAAGTCGCTTCGTAGAAGCCTTCCCAGTCGCTCGGCAATTCATTTTGCGTCAGGTCAGCCAACTTGCGATGCCAAGGTTGAGTGAGCGGGAGTGGTTCCAGTTTCTGGATGACCGGTTCCTCGTTTGGAACATTCTTCAGCACGCGATACGGCCCCTGTGCCAGCGAAGGTTCTTCACACTCAGCAGTCGTGGCAAGCACCAGTGCGGCGCGGAATGGGTGAACGGTAATCTCAACGGAATCTGTGGCCACAAATTCCTTTCCGAGAACTTCTTCGTAGGGATGCAACAGGCGGACCTCGCGACTTCCCTCTGCCGTTAGGCCGATCGTTTTATCCAGAGCAATTTTGTACTGCACCGGTTCCCATGTCAGATTCCGCAACGTGATTAAACGTGTCTCTTGGCTGCCGCGGGAAACAGCGTGAGGGCCGTATTGTTCTTCGGGCAGCATCATTCCCTTGATCAGAATGTCACGGTAACGGCGATGAAGATTGAAGATCCTCGCCAGTTTGGGATATTCTTCATCGCTTAGAAACCAAGGACTACCATACAACTGGGGTGCGAGAATCATGGAGCGATTAAATGCCTGAAGGATCAAGTCGTCTTCCCAAAAATCGAGACAGGACGACAGGCAAACGCCATGGTCCTCTGCTAGTCGCTTGAGTTCCGGCGGTAGGCCGCGCGCGAGTGCTTGGGCTCGGTTATGAGTGGCAGGCTTGCCGTTGACCATGTGAACATCGATGTAGGTCTCGGCGCCTTGCCAGAGAAAGGTCGTGGCATGAGGCGCAGCGGGCCCGAGATTCAGTCGGTGGTTCAGCATGATCAAGTCGGGTTTGTATTTGCGGCACTCGGTCATCAGTTCGATCAGTGCGGATTGCTTTTCGTCACGTAGCTGACCGCAGACGGCATCCATTTTGAACAATTCGACTTGATGGTCCCGGCAGAGCGAGACCAGAAAATCAATCCGGGCCTGTTTGTCTGCTTCGGTGTCACCAAAGCCATCCGGCCCCAACCACACTCCAAGACGACCCCCGAATTGACTTGCCTGCTTGGCGAAGGGCGCAAAGCCTTCCGGGAACTGTTCTTTGAATTTGCGCGTGTCCGGGGATCCGTAATAACGAGGAGCGTCAACGGCGCCGGCGTCAAAAGCGTAGATGTCGAGCCTCATGTCATACGCATCGTGAAGCCATTGGAAAAAGGCAAGATTGGCTTCGGTTTGTCCGAGGGCCGGCCCTTCGTTGGTGTTGTTGATCCACGTGAAGTAATGAGCCCGCGACGGAGACGCCTCGGTCGCGCCGGCGAAAACGTCGTCCGCCCAGACACCTCGTGAGAAACTGAGGGCCAGCAGAACGGCAGTCCATGTCATGAAGATCTGGCCGCGCGTTGTCGTGGAAAAATCAACCGATTTAAGAATGCGTTTTGATGCGATGAATACGAGAGGTCTCATTGAGCGTGATCCAATTTCAGAGATTTCGCTTTCGGGTAAAGGGGCGTCCGACTAGATCAGTTGGCTCGTCGGGCACCCGCTAGTTTAGTGGAGGGATGTCATCCTCATAGATACCTGTTGTATCGAGCACACGGTTGTCAGGCCGGAAAACGAACTTCCAACGATCGTTTCGGCCGACGTGATGGAGGGTCAGAGTCGCGTCTTACTGAGTGCCCTGCCCTGTCCGGCGTTTGTGGTCGATGCCACCAAAGGAATCAGCGGTGCGAAATTCCCATGGCTGGACGCCGGAAAACAATCAGACCGGCGGTTGAAAAAATTGAAAAACGATAATGCACAATTTTTTGCTTTCAATCACGGCAATTTTTTTGATAACTCCGAACAAATCTGGCCGGCAAACTATGGGCGACTCTCATCCGCACGTTAGAATGTTGAAAACACTATCGAATGGTTTGGGAGTGATTACCGTGAAGACTCGTGGATTTGTAGCGTTCTTGGCATGGCTGACATTGGGCATCGTACTTTCGGCACAGGCCGAGGAAGCGGGTTTGAAAACGCTGGAGGATTCTGATGCCGCGGCAGCGTCCGAGGCCGCCGATCGTGCCGACTTGCTGGTGATTACTAACGAAGAACTAGCGCCTGCGTGGAGTAAATTCGCGAACTGGAAAACAGCAACCAGTCGTCCCACGGTAGTTGTGACGATTGAGGATATCGAAGAACAGTTCGAAGGCACGGACATTCAGGCAAAAATTCGTGAGTGCTGTTTGAAGCACATTGAAACCAAGAACACTCGCTGGGTCGTTCTGGGAGGAGACTCGGACGGCGACGGTGGGATCGTCCCAGATCGCGACACCGACCATTCCGAATGCAAAATGCTGCCGTACGATAACATCCCGACGGATTTGTATTACATCAGCGAAACGGATTGGGACGCAAATGATGACGGAAAGTACGGAGTGTTTTCCGACGACATGGACGAGGTCTCTTACATCAATGAAGCGGCAACCATTGGTCGCATTCCGGTGCGAACACCTGAAGACGTGATCGCCTACACCGACAAGGTCATCGATTACGAGTCCCGTTATCCGGTCGGAAATTTTGCCCGACAAATGGTCTTTACGTGCCCGGTCAAGGAAGCGTATCCGAAACTTGGGACCAGCATAGACACCATCTCGGATGCTTGGCCCACTGGCATCATTAGTCATTTTTTTGCAAACCGTACTGCTTGGGATGATGCGGAAAAAGGAGATCACGATCTGACTCGGGACAACTGGACCGACATGATCAATGACCGTCGAGCTTCCAAGATTCACATGCACGGGCACGGGCTCTTGGACTGCTGGGTGCTGGAAAAACATGACCTAGTCAAAGCAGACGGCGTTGCTGAACTGACCAACAAGCGAGCCTATCCGATCATCACGACGGTATCCTGTCTGACCGGGCAATACGATAACAAGGAAGATCCAAGCATTGTTGAATCGATGCTTCGGATGCCCAAAGCCGGGGCGATCGCCGTTCTTGCTCCCTCGCGCGAAGGCGTTCCGTTCATGATGGAGGAGAGTGATTTTATGAAGATGATGTACGAAGGAAAAATGGATGGCACAACGGCATCGTATACCAAGTTCTGGGAAGTGGCACTCACCGAAGACGTGACGCTTGGTGAAGCCTTCCGCAAAGTCAAAATTGAGATGACAGAAAAGGCTCGTAAAAACGATGGCTTTCACATGTGTCAGTGTGAACTGAACCTGTTGGGTGATCCATCACTTTCTGTCCACCCTGCCCCACCGAGCAATCTAGAAGAACTTAGAATTGCTTGTACTGACAAGCTGGTGAAAATTCGCGGTGTCAAAGAAGCCAATGTTTGCATTTGGGATGGCAAAGACGACTATCATTTGGTCGAGACAAATCGATTTGGATTTGCTCGCGTTAAGCTGAAGTCTGACCCCAAGGAATATCAAATCGCTGTCTCTGCCAAAGGGCATAACATTCACTACCAAGACGTGTTGGTATTGCCCGTCAGCGAGAAAAAAACGGTTGCCGCGTTTAAGAAGTATATCGAAAGCCGCGCGCGGGGACTCAGCGACGAACAGTTGGATATGATCGCCGAAGCCGTCGATCGAAACGGCGATGGACTGATCTCAGACGAAGAGTTTGCAAACCGAATGGAGTCCATTCAGGCTGCGATGAAACCGGCGGAAGACGAACAAGAACAGGACGAACAAGA
>CAZLYM010000019.1:0-20794 GCA_964563475.1 uncultured Pirellulaceae bacterium | reverse complement strand
ACGAACAAGAACAGGACGAACAAGAACAGGACGAACAAGAACAGGACGAACAAGAACAGGACGAACAAGACGATCGCTAAGCGTAGCTCAGTCGGCTAGAGTGCCGCGCCGTTGGACTCTTCTACGAACTCGCCAATGCGGCGAAATTTTTGATAGCGAGCGTCCAGCAGGCTACTCGTTTTCTGTTGCTTTAGGTCTTTCAATTGCTTGCCAAGATAGGATCGCATCGTGGCCGCCATCTTGTGGTGATCGCGATGGGCTCCGCCAACCGGTTCCGGAATCACGTCGTCGACGATTCCCATCTTCAGCAAATGATCGGATGTGAACTTCAACGCGGTGGCGGCCTTCTCTGCATGCTGAGCGCCCTTCCACAGGATGCCGGCACAGCCTTCGGGGCTGATCACGGAATAGTAGGCGTGTTCCAACACGGCGACGCGATCACCGACTCCGATTCCTAACGCGCCCCCGCTGCCACCTTCACCGATCACGATGCAGATGATGGGCGTTTCCAATCGAGACATCTCGTACATGTTTTCGGCGATCACCTGAGCCTGTCCACGCTCTTCGGCACCGATTCCTGGATAAGCACCCGGTGTGTCGATCAGACAGATCACCGGCAGGTTGTACTTGGCTGCCATTCGCATTTTGGCCATCGCTTTGCGGTAGCCTTCTGGATGTGCACAACCGAAGAAATTTTCGGTTCGGTCATTGAACGTCCGTCCTTTCTGATGCCCCAGCACCATCACTTTGGTGCGGTCAAGGCTAGCGAACCCAACGCGAATCGCGCGGTCATCGCCAAAGAGTTTGTCGCCATGCAGCTCAACAAATTCATCAAAAACCAACGACAGGTAATCGATGGTGTGCGGACGGTTTTTATGACGAGCCACTTGCACGGTTTGCCATGGCGTCAGGTTGCCGTACGTTTCCCGAGTCAACTCGCTTAAGTTTCGTTGCAACTCACGGACCTGCTCAGCCGATTCGGCCGAGTGGTCGCTTTGCTGTTGAAGCTGGTTAATTTTCTCGTCGAGATCAGCAAGCGGTTGCTCAAATTCCAAGTAGTCGTCCATCGATGTCTTTCAGTCTTTAATCGCGATTTTTTCGATTGTGTTCAGAGGTGCCGTGTATCGGCATTGTGCAAAAGTTGGCGTCCGAAAATTAACGGACAAAGCCTTCCGGTCGTTTGCCGCCACGGTAAATTTGTACTTTCTTCAACGCGTCGAGAAAATGAGCCATGCTTTCGAAGCGGTTCTCCGGTTTCTTGGCGATCATTTTCTTGACCAACGCGGACATGTCCTTCGACGCGCCACTGTAAGCTTCCAATGACGGCACCGCTGCCGTCAAGTGTTTGTTCAGTAGGTCATCCGGCGAAGTGCCCGAATACGGTGTGCGGCCGGCCATCAGTTCAAACACGACGCATCCCAATCCGTAGATGTCAGTTCGTTGATCGGGTGTCTTGCGCCGAATCTGCTCGGGCGCCATGTAGCTGCGCGTTCCTTGGATGTGTTTGGGGCGTCCGCCAAGCAGCGATCCCAACATGCCCTGCTTCAGCTTCACGGCGATTGAAAAGTCGATCAGCTTGACCACGGTTTCGTCGTTGAGAAGATAGTTGTCCGGCTTCACGTCGCAGTGAACCCAACCTTTGTCATGCAGGTGTTGCAACGCCTTGGCACATTGCCGAATGATCGGCGCGACGTTCGGCGCGATCAATTCAGGTTTCTCACGCATCACGATTTTCATGTTAGGAGCGTGGAAAAGCTCCATTGAGATAAGCATCGCATTCTGTTCGTCATAGAACTCGTGGATCTTGATCACGTTGGGATGACTCAGATCGGTGCCAATGTTCGCCTCGTGTTTCAGCTGCCGAATTTCTTCCTTGTCCTTGTGAAACTTTTTGCGCAGGACTTTCAGGGCGATACGTTTGTTGCTGCCGCCACGGAGCGCTTCGAAAACATCGGTGCTGGTGCCGCTACGGATTGTTTTCAGCACTTGGTACGGGCCGATGAAGTTCTGACCATCAGACACAGGATTTCCTGACGCTTGGGGGAGTAAACAGCCTCGCCGGTAAGCTGTCGATTGGTCAGAGTCTTGACCGGGCAGCCGCGAGTTCATTGTCCGTCTATTTTAGCTGAGCCAGCAGGAATGCCAAAGAGCCACATTGGCCAAAGTTCCAGATGAACGACCTCTGACGGGGCCACGACAGGCGGGTTTTTAGGCAAACGCTTTAGAGTTTCGAGACAACCGTGGCTGATCCAATCGAATGAGCCGTTTTGGCGATAGCCACGGTTCCCGTATTACCAAACCGTGGCTAGCGCCCAAACGGCTCAGTTGAGGTCACGGGCTTATAACTTGCCGCCTGACTAAATGTTTTCGCCAGTGTTAAACTATCGCGTTTGCATTTCAACAGCGGCCTGCCCTGCCCCGTACCCTGCTCGGCTTTGGTCGAGTGGATGAGTTTTGAGGCGAGCTGTTGTCCATCGTGTACTTTGTAGAAACGGAATCCTGACTTCAATGCCTAGCCAACGAGTTACTTTTGAAAACGAAGCCGGTGTCCAGTTGGCCGGAATTATTGAAGCTGCTGAAGATACGCCAGTCGCTTATGCAGTTTTTGCTCATTGCTTCACGTGTACGAAAGACCTCAAGGCGATCGTGAAAATCAGCCGGCAGTTAGCAAAACGATCGATATCGGTGCTGCGTTTTGATTTCTCAGGGCTGGGAGGTAGCGGAGGACGTTTTGAAGATTCGAATTTTGAAACGAATTTAGCTGACTTGCGTGCGGCAGTTGACTGGCTGTCGACCACTCATCAGGCCCCGCAGTTGTTGATTGGACATTCGTTAGGAGGCGCCGCTGCGATGGCTTCGGTAAGCGGATTTGATTCGGTAAAGGCGCTCGCGACTCTTGCCGCGCCGTCTTGTACGGCTCACTTGGCTAAATTTTTGGCATCGCAGAATCCAGAGATCGAAGCGACTGGTTCGGGGTTGGTCAGCATTGGAGGTCGAGATCATTTGATTACGACTCAGTTACTGGCGAGCCTGCGCGGGTTTGATCTGGAAACGCCGATTCGTTCGATCCAAGTGCCGCACTTGATCATGCACTCGCCGGCTGATGCGACAGTGGCGTATTCGTGTGCGGAGGATTTGTTTGAATGGAGTGCCGGCGCGAAATCACTGCTGGGATTGCCGGGTTCGGACCATTTGTTGATCAATCAGCGACAGGATGTGAATTGGGTGGCGGATTGTGTTGCGGTGTGGGCCGGGCGTTTTTTTGAGTAGTGCCCCTCCCCGGCAGTGAGTGATTTGACTCCGGAGAGGTGCACGTAAACCGACAATAACTCCATCGGAACACAAACTACCGGGATATTAAAAAATCCCTTTCGCTTCACTATCAACCATGTAGCCCGATCGCGCTACCGGCGACAAGTCAACAATCTCTGCTGAGGTCAGTTCAGGGAGTCGCTGGACGAGATCAAGGAACCGGCTGGATTCGGCGGGGTCTAGAATGTCGTCAGTCAGGGTCTTGAACTTTTGAATGTACTCTTTCCGGCCGAACGGTCTGGCACCGAACGGATGCGCGTTGGCAATCCCCAGTTCATCTTCGATCACTGAGCCGTCATCCATTGTGATGACCACGCGAGCACCAAAGGCTTTTTCGTTTGGATCGTGACTGTGATACCGACGCGTCCACTCAGCGTCCTCGACCGTTGAAATCTTATGCCACAGTCGGACCGTGTCCGGTCGTTGAGCGCGATCTGGAGCGTAAGAACGGACGTGATGCCATTCTCCGTCCTGAAGAGCAACCGCGAAGATGTACATGATCGAATGGTCCAGCGTTTCCCGGTTGGCGTTCGGATCCATCTTCTGAGGATCCTCGGCCCCGGTGCCGATCACGTAATGCGTATGGTGTGACGTATGCAAGACAACCGATTTTACTTGATCAAAGTCATCGATCTGCTTGCCCATGCGGAAAGCAAGATCAATCAACGCCTGCGATTGATACTCGGCCGAGTGCTCTTTCGTGTACGTATCTAAAATTGCTTGTTTGGCTTCGCCGGGCGCGGGAAGCGGTACTTGGTAAGTCGGATCGTAAGGACTGCCGCCGCTATCGCGTGCGGTGCGACCGTTAAGCAAGAACGAGATGATCGAGTCTTCGCCTTCGTAAATCGGACTTGGCGCGCCTTCGCCACGCATGCATCGATCAACCGCTTCGATCGCCAGCTTTCCAGCATGAGCCGGCGCGAACGCCTTCCAACTGGAAATCTCTCCCTTGCGAGACTGGCGCGTGGTGACGGTCGTGTGTAGGGCTTGCTGAACGGATTGGTAGATCGTCTGCGTATCCAGCTTTAGCAGCGTACCGATGCCTGCCGCCGCTGCAGGGCCGATATGAGCAATGTGGTCAATCTTATGCTGGTGAAGGCAAATACCTTTCACCAAGTTCACTTGGATTTCATAACTGGTGGCGATAGCGCGTAGCAAGTCGTGGCCGTTTTGCCCGCATTGCTGGGCGACGGCCAGCAGAGGAGGAATGTTGTCGCCAGGGTGCGAGTAATCGGCGGCCAAGAAGGTGTCGTGGAAGTCGAGTTCGCGGACGGCAGTCCCGTTGGCCCACGCGGCCCATTGCGCACAAACGCGATGGCTGGACGGTAGCCCAAACAAAGTCGCTCCATCAGAGCGAGGATGAGCATTCGCCATGGCTCGGGCGGACTGAATCGGTCGGCGGTTGAGCGACGCGATGCCAACTGAGGCGTTGTCGATGATCCGGTTGATGACCATGTCGGTTGCATCGGATTCGACACCGACGGGGTCGGACGCCACGGCGGCGATCTTCCAAGCCAATTGGTCTTCGCGTGGGAGGGCATCTTTGGAACGGTGGGCGCGTACTTCGTGGTTAATCATGAGTTCTCTTTATTGTTTTGCCAGTAAGGCTTTCTTTTTTCTAAAAATGCTGCCAAGCCTTCTCGGGCGTCGGCTGTTTCACGAGCCTTGGCTGAGAGTTTGGCAGCTTCGTCTAATTCGATTTCGATATCGCCAGCAAACTGCTGAAGCTGGCTTTTGGTTTGAGTTAGTGCTTGGGGCGAGCCCGACAGAATTTGAGTTCGCCATTGAGCAACGGTGTCATCGAGTTGCTCGCGCGAGGTGACCAGTTGGCAAATCCCCCAACTCTCCAGTTTCGCCGCAGACACACGTTGGCCGGAGATCAACAAATGGCCGGCATGCCCTGCCCCAACTTTTCGCAGCAACAGCGGTGTGACCATCGATGCGGCGATACCGCGTTGCGGTTCAGGCAGCGCAAAGAAGACATCTTCGGCGGCGATCACAATATCACATGCCAAAGCAATTCCGACACCGCCAGCCAGTGCGGGGCCTTGAATGATTCCGATCACCGGCTTGGGGGCCATTAGGATCGCCAGCAACAGATCACGGTAGACTTCCGAATCTTCCAGCCAGTCGTTCGGGCCGGCTTGTTCGGCTCGTTGCTGCATTTCGCCCAGATCCATCCCCGCGCAAAAGACGGTTCCCTCGGCTGCAATTTCGATCAAACGAATGGTCGGATCGGCGGCAAAGTCGGATACTTGTTTGGTGATTCCGACGATCATCTGGCGCGTCAACGCATTGCGACGCTCGGGGCGGTTCAAACAGATCCGAGCGACAGTCCCGTCTGATTGAACTGTGAATAAGTTGTCTGTCATGTTCGTTTCTTTGTGGAATGACGACTAACAAAAGTTAGAGGGCCTTTGAATATTGATGTGAACCGTGGCCCATCGCCCTGCGGCAATGTCACGCGGTTACGCCGTTGGCAGTTCCATTTCCAACAATGCTAGGGCCAAGACTTTACCTTGTGAATCGGTTCGCACGCTACGACTGGCACCGCCATCGAGTGCATCGTGAAGCAAAAAATTCAGCGCCATAATTCCGGGAAGTTCGAACCTTTCGGCTTTGGAAATGTTGAGCTGGCTAAAATAATCAGCGACAACGTTGGCAGTCAGGACTCGTTTCAGCAACTCAAAGCTCTCGGCATCTTCTGCGATCACGCCGATGTTGGCGTGACTGCCTTTGTCGCCTGATCGAGCATGCGCGATGTCCCGTAGTTGGATTTTAGGTGATTCGCTGGTACTCATTTCACCCACTCCTGAGCCGTTTTGACTTGGACGTTTGGTTGCATTTTGTTTCGGTCGATTGTCGAGGGCCAGTATGCCAAGACGGGGATGATTTTCGGTCGGGCTCCGACGTATCCGGTTACTCCGGGCGGCCCCGAGGTCACCAAAGACGGGATTTGTCGCGTGAAGAACTGTAACGCTTCACGTTTCGAATCGCGGACATGCATTCGTAGCATGATCTCTTGCAGTGGACCGGTTGGCATCGCTACGCCGGGTAGCGTGGCTCCAATTCCGATAAATTCGTATTCAAACTGATCGGGCGTAAAGCCAGCGTTAACCATGCGTGTCTTGATGGCTTCAGCAGCGGCAGTCGCTTTGTTTTTCGCGTCGCGACCTGCGATGACGATTTCACCCATCGTGCTATAACCGTCTCGGTAAGCCATCGACACTTTGAATTGATCAGGAGCAGGTTGACCACGTCCGCCGGTTACTAATACGCGGTCAGGTCCGGAGGCAGCTAATGTGACTTGTGAAAAATCAGCAACAACATCGGGCGTCATGTAACGTTGAGGATCGCCGATTTCGTAAACCAGTTGTTCGGCCACCGTTTCGGTTGACACTTGCCCGCCACTGCCGTCTGGTTTTGAAATAACGCAATTTCCGTCGTTCGAAATTTCGGCGATCGGGTATCCGATGTTGGCGACATCAATTCCATCGTGCCATTTCGAGTACATCCCGCCGGTTACTTGGGCACCGCATTCGATCAAGTGTCCGGCTACCGTGCCAGCGGCAACTCGGTCGGCGTCGTCAAGCGACCAACCTAGTTCATGGACTGCCGGTCCGACCACCAACGATGCATCCGCGACTCGGCCTGTAATCACAATCTGCGCTTGTTGTGCGAGTGCATCGCAGATGCCTTGAGCGCCCATGTAGGCGTTGGCGCTGACCAGTTCGCTTCGCAAATCACCGAGCGGTTCGCCAGTTTCAAAATGATGAAACAATTCGCCTTCGCTAATATGCTGGTCAATATTGTCCAGCAAGTCATCACCAGCAACGGCTGCTAAACGTGTTTGTCCGAATCCGGCTTCAACGAGAACTTTCGCGGTTTCAGTGACGCAGCTAGTTGGATTGATTCCACCGCCGTTGGTTACCAACTTGAGTGGTCGTTCGCCTTCCAAGTGCGATATGATTTCAGTGACAACGGTCGGTACGTCGGCCACGAATCCTCGACTTGGGTCCTTCATTCGTTGGTAAGCAAGAATCGAAAGCGTTAGCTCAGCCAAATACTCCAGCGTCAAATAGTCCAGCATACCGGTGTCAGCCAGTCTGCGCGGCGCGGAAGGGTCATCGCCCCAGAACCCGGCTCCATTGCCGATGCGGATCGATTTTTTCGTTTTCAAAATAGATCCTTTAAACTTGTAAAACGCCAGCTTGAAACGGTTGCTGGTCACAGTGGCCTGTGACGACTTCTAGCGACCGGATTAGCACTTGGCGAGTATCGGCAGGTTCAATAATTCCATCGACCCAACCACGCGATGCTCCATGGCGGATGTCGGTTGTATCGTCGTACGTTTTGGTGACGGTTTCGCGTAGCTCTTCCAGATCCGAGGCATCCAGTTCTTTGCCCTGTCGTTTTAGCGATCTAATTTGGATGTCGACCAAAGTAGACGCTGCCTGTTTGCCGCCCATCACGGCGTACTTGGCGTTGGGCCACGCGAAAATAAACTGCGGGTCGAAGGCTTTGCCGCACATCGCGTAGTTGCCGGCCCCGTAGCTTCCACCGGTGATCACGGTCAGTTTGGGCACACGAGAATTCGACAGCACGTTCACGAGCTTCGCACCCGAGCGAATGATCCCCGCTTGTTCTGAGTCACGTCCGACCATGAACCCGACCACGTCTTGCAAGAATACCAGCGGCATCCAGTTTTGGTTGCAGTCCATGATGAATCGAGCTGCCTTGTCGGCGCTGTCGTCGTACACGATTCCGCCAAACTGAAGGCCTCGGTCTTCAGACTTAATCGGCTGGTGCTGATTCGCAATGATGCCGACCGGAAAACCACCAATACGAGCGTAAGAGCAAACGATGGACTGGCCGAATTCGGGTTTGTATTCCTGAGTCGAATCGGCATCCACGACACACTTGATTACTTCACGAATATCAAATTGCGATCCCGCTTCGTAGCTCGCGATTTCATAAACGTCCTCGACCGGCCGCTCAGTCGGCTTGCTCTCGGCGCGTCGATAAGGAGCTTGCGGTGTATCTTCTGGTAGTTGCTCGGCCAGTTCGCGCAAGCGTTTGATACACGATTCGTCATCGGGTTCGCGGAAGTCGATCGTGCCGCTGATTTGAGCATGCATCTTCGCGCCGCCAAGCTCTTCGTGTGAGACCTCTTGTCCGATCGCACTCTTGACCAACGCCGGTCCTGCCAAGCAAAGGCTCGATCCTTCGGTCATCAGCAATCGATCGCACAGTACTGGCAGGTAGCCACCGCCAGCGATACAGTTGCCCATGATCGCGGCGGTTTGCGGAATGCCTTTGGCGCTCATGACTGAGTTGTTGAAAAAGATCCGACCGAAATCGTCTTCGTCGGGAAAGATCTCGTCTTGCAACGGCAAGAACACACCCGCCGAATCGACCAAGTAAATGGTTGGCAGGTGGTTGGCCAAGGCGATTTTTTGGGCTCGCAAGAGTTTCTTGCAAGTCATCGGGAAAAACGCGCCGGCCTTGATCGTTGCGTCATTGGCGGCGATCATCACCAAGCGACCGGCGATTTTGCCAACACCGCAAACCACGCACGCCGAAGGGCATCCGCCCCATTCTTCGTACATGCCCCACGCCGCCCATAAGCCGATTTCTAAAAAGTCGGAATCCGGGTCGATCAATTGATTGATACGTTCACGCGCGGTCAAACGATTTTTCGAGTGTTGTCGGGCGATTGCCTTTTCGCCGCCGCCGATCTTAATTTGTTCGGCTTGTTTGCGAATTTCTTCGAGTTTTGATTTCCACTGATTCAAGATTGCCTCTCAATCACCATCGCTACCGCATTGCCGCCACCCAAGCATAGGCTTACCACGCCCAGTCGACCACCGACTCGGTTCAAGGTGTGCATCAATGTTACTAAGCATCGAGCACCGCTGGCCCCGATCGGGTGTCCGATCGAAATACCACCGCCTTGTGGATTGACTTTGCTAGGATCCAAATTTAACTGCTTAAGGCAAGCGAGCATCTGAGCCGCAAAGGCCTCGTTGATTTCAAAGATGTCGATTTCGTCGGCGGATAAGTTCGCCTTTTTCAATGCACCTTGAACTGCCGCGACGGGTGCCACAAACAAATCCTTGGGCTCGCCGCCACTGGTGTGGTAAGCCAAGATGCGAGCCTTGACCGGTGCCGAAGATTGCTGAGCGATTTTTTCATTGGTGACGACCACTGCCGCGGCACCGTCGCTGAGGGTTGATGCGTTTCCTGCGGTGACGGATCCGGTTTTGTCAAAGGCAGGGCGAAGTTTTGCGAGCCCGTCTTCGGTGGTGTCGCCCCGAACGCATTCGTCGGTTTCGACAACCGATTCGCCTTTGCGAGACTTGATGGTTACCTTGACGATTTCGTCATTGAACCAGCCTTGCTCCCAAGCGGCCGCAGCCAGTCGTTGGCTTTCAGCAGCAAAGGCATCTTGTTGCTGGCGAGTAACATCCCATTTCGTGGCGGTGTATTCGGCGTGCATGCCCATGTGGCAGCTTTCCATGCCGCAAGTCAGACCGTCAGCGATCATGGTGTCGACCATCGATAGGTCGCCCAGTTTCTGGCCGGTTCGCAAACGGCGAGCGTAATGCGGAACGTTGCTCATGCTCTCCATACCACCCGCGACGACGGCGTTGGCATCGCCGCAGCGAATGGCTTGTGCCGCCATCATGACGGACTTCAAACCCGACCCGCATACTTTGTTGACGGTGACTGCAGCAATCGTTGGGTTCAGGCCGGCAGCTAACGCCGATTGCCGGGCTGGAGCCTGACCTAATCCGGTTGCCAAGACATTGCCCATGATGACTTCGTCAAATTGGTTGACGTCCAAGCCAGATCGCTCCACGGCGGCTTCGATGGACCGAGCGCCCAGTTCGACGGCGGACAATGCGGAGAGTGATCCTAGGAAGTTACCGATCGGCGTTCGTGCACCGGAGAGTATGTAAGCGTGATTTGTCATTTCTTTTTCGCTTCTGTTTTTTCTGTCTTATTGATTCGATAATTCGGGAGTGCGTAGCAGTGTTCAAACTGGTAAATCAGTGATGTTTCCAGCTGCGCAATTTCATTTCGCACGTTAAATGTATCGACAACTAATCCTCGTAACTGTTCTACGTCGCGAACAGCGACATGGACTAGGATGTCAACCGCACCAGCCAGTAAGTAAACACTTACGATTTCTTCCAGTTGGCCAATTTCTTTGAAGAAGTGATCAAAGTCGACGTTGGCTTGTTGGCGAAGTCGAATCGAAATCAAAGCTTCGACCCCGATCCCCATCGCCGCCCGATCGACTTCGGCATGAAACCGAGTCAGCACACGATGGTCTTTTAACCGACGTACTCGTTCCAAGCACGTCGATGGAGATACACCGCTGATTCGAGCCAGTTCTTTATTCGAGACTCGAGCGTCTTTTTGTAACGCTTCAAGGATATCGAAATCGACTTGATCGAGTTTTAAAGTTGTAGGTTGTTTGACCACGACTTAGGTTCTTTCGGAAACAGGGACGACAGATCGTGGTTCCGGCCCGACGTATTCTGCCAGGGGTCGTACAAGTCGGTTGTCGGATAGTTGTTCGGCGACGTGGGCTGTCCAACCGATGACGCGAGACATCACAAAAATCGGAGTGAACAGATCGATTTCAAATCCCATCATGTGATACGCCGGCCCCGCTGGGAAATCCAAGTTCGGATAGATCTTCTTGCGGCCCGTCATTTCGGTTTCCAAAATTTTCGAGATTTCCAGCCACTTCTCTCCACCGCAGGTCTCGGCCAATGAGTCTCGGTACTCGGACATCGCAGGCACGCGTGAATCACCAAGCCGGTAAAGTCGATGGCCGAATCCCATGATCTTTTTCTTGTTTGCCAACGCATCTTCCAGCCATGGCAAGGCATTTTCAGGTTCGCCGATTTCGTTCAGCAAGTGCATGACCGCTTCGTTGGCACCACCATGGAGCGAACCCTTGAGTGCTGCGATTGCGCCGCTGACGGCACCGCAGAGATCCGATAGGGTCGACACAATCACTCGTGCCGAAAAAGTAGAAGCATTGAAACCGTGTTCGGCGTAGAGCGTCAACGAACCGTCAAACGCTTCGACCACATTGGCTTCGGGAACTTTTCCTTGGCAGATGTGAAAGAAGTTTTCCGAGAAAGATAAATCCTCTCGTGGGAGAATCAAATCTTCGCCCTTTCGAATTCGGTCAAACATCGCGATCAACGTCGGGATCTTTCCCATCAGCGAGATGCCTTTTTTAATGGCGGACTCCGCTGTGTCGGCTCCAGAAAATTCTTCCTCCATCCCAAGGAAGCTGATGCCGGTGCGGAGTGCGTCCATTGGGTGACCGTCTTTGGGGAAACGCCGCAGTACTTCGACCAAGTCGTCGCTAATGTTTCGCGACTTTCGCTCTTGTTGGCTGAATTCTTCCAGCTGTGCCTTTGTTGGCAATTCCCCGTACAGCAACAACCAAGCAACTTCTTCGAACTGACAGTTCTTTGCCAAGTCGCTGACCGGGTATCCTCGGTAGTAAAGCGACTTCTTTTCGGGCAGCACTTGCGACACAGCAGTTGAGTCAAAAATAATGCCTTCGAGGCCTTTTTTGGCTTTGTACTTTTCAGTCACGATGGGTATCCCTTTGTAATGGTTCTGTAGAATTAACAGTTTTAGAAATTGAATAAGTCTTTGTCGATTTTCGCGTACGACTGGTAATCAATTAGATCATACAGTTCTTGTCGCGTTTGCATGTTTTCGACTTCGGATTCTTGAGTGCCTTGTTGGTCGATTGTTCGTAGTCCGTTTTCTACGGCCTTCATTGCCAGCCGCAAAGCGGTCACTGGGTAGATCACCATGTTGTAGCCAAGATTCGTCAGTTGATCGGCCGTCAGTAACTGGGACTTGCCAAACTCCGTCATGTTCGCCATCAGCGGTACATCAATCGCTTCACGGAAGGCTGCGAATTCCGCTTCGTCGGCCAGTGCTTCCGGGAAAATCATTTCCGCACCGGCGTCGATGTACTGTTTGGCTCGGTCGATTGCCGCGGACAAACTTTCGACGGCTCTTGCGTCAGTACGAGCGATGATCAGGAACTGTTGATCGGTTTTGGCGTTGGCAGCGGCGGCGATTTTTTTGACCATGTCGCTGGCGGGCACCAACGTTTTGTTGTCCAAATGGCCGCAACGTTTTGGAAACTGTTGGTCTTCTAGGTGACAACCGCTCAGGCCCGCGTCTGTCATCGATTGGATGGTTCGGGCCACGTTCGCGGGTTCGCCAAACCCGGTGTCAGCGTCGACGATCACGGGCAAGTCGGTCATGCGAGCGACTGCTTGGGCGCGTGAAACGACTTCGGTCAACGTGGTCAGACCAATATCAGGCAAACCCAAATCGGCGGACAGGGCGGCTCCTGAAATGTAAACGCCGTCAAAACCAATTCGCTCGATCAGCATTCCGACAAGCGGTGAAAACGCACCCGGAAAGCGCAGTAGTTTCCCACTGGCAAGGGCTTGCCGGAACGCGAGACGTTTCTCGCTGGCTGACTGGCTGTTTTGTGGCATTAAAGCTCCTTACCGCACGGTGCAAACACTTGGTCGTCAGTTTGCGGCAATCTAAAAACGAAGTAGCAAATGTTACGTTAAGTAAACGTTGCGTTAAATAAACCGGTCAATGAATCGAGGGTCTAGTGGAATGTCTGCCACTTCCATGTCGCCGATCAAATCTTTGTGCAATTGCGAATCGCGATTCATCATCAACTGGCCGATTTCAGCCCAAGCGGTTTGTAAGGCGGGGGATGTTTCACGGCCAGACATACGAAGCGTTGCTTCTAGGTCCAACGCGGCAGCGACTTTCAAATACTCGGGCGAAGGTTTCTCTAGCGACAACGCAAAGCACATGGATGCCATGCTGTGGCTCAGTTGATCAAATATTCCACCTTCATCGCCTAGCAAAAATGACTGGTCCATAAACTCTTTTTGGTACTTCGCAATCGCCATAAGCACTCGGCGCCCGAGGACGCGTTGCCGTTTCATCGCTCGACTGACAAAACGCTGCTTTTCGGGGAACAGGTTGGCGACACCTGATAAGTCGCCACTGATCGGCAAGTAAGACCCTAGTACCTTCGTCCCGACGAACCAGCCAAACTTCATCTTGGCGAACAAGCCGAACTTGCCTTCAACTTCCGCGATCCCGATTGGTTCAAGGTATTTTTTCCGCAGGTCACGAGTCATCGCGTTGGGGGCACCGACGTCGGCCAACACTGGGTTCGGCCCTTCGTAAACGGTGGCGATAGTGAACTCATGCATGTTCTCGCCGATGTAGTTTTCGATTGGGTTCTCAGGCATTTCAATTCCATCGAACCTTGCCGCCAATCGCGTGTACTTACGGCGTTCATCGGTGTGCACCGACCGGCCCCCTTGAATTTGGTATCCGTTGATGGCGGTTTGCAGCAGCGTTTTGGTGGCGTAGACCTTGGCGATCATGCCCTGAGTTTCATCTCGTACCCCGTTTGCAGCCAATCGGAAGCAAAGGTCCCCTAAGACGCGAGCGGCAAGCCCGTGTGTTGCGGCACGGCCGATCCAAGTTTTAATCCGCGGAGAGCTACCGATCGGTTTGCCGAAAGTACTGCGGAAAGATGTCCATCCGCCACCGTTGGGTTCATCCGATTTGGGTTGTTCGGCTGGTTCAGCGCGTTCGGGGTCGAGAATGATGTGAGCCAAAATTTTAAATGTCTTGGCGGCCGAGTTGACACCAATACCGCCGCGTCCTTTGGCCAGTGAACTAAAGGCTTGTGCCAGCCCTTTGCTGGGGGCACCGAGCAAACACGTTTTGGGCACGCTGTAGTCGTTCAATCGGAACCGAGCGTTCCACAAGTAATCGAAAGCGGTCAGGTCGTTTCGCTTCATCGAAAACTGTTCGCTGTCTTGCTGGGGAACTTCAAAGATGATCATTCCCGAATCGCGACCGGGAGGAAGATCGTGCCCTTCTAGTTTCACAACAAGCACGCAAACACCGCCGTAGATCACATTGGTGATAGGCCATTTGACGCCGTTGAGCACATACTGATCGCCGTCCAAGCGAGCGGTCATGGACAGGCGACTTGGGTCGGCACCAACCCCCGGTTCGGTTAGTGCGAAGGAGCCAAGTAGTTCGCCTTTGGCCATTTTTGGCAAGTAATATTCTTTTTGTTCGTCGGTTCCAAAATCTAGAATCGGTGTGACGGGGCCAAGGAAATTATGGACTTCAAACATCACCGCCAAATCTGGATGGACGAAGGTTAACGCTCGCAGTAGTGGACCGAGGTCTCCCAGTTTTGCACCGCTGCCGCCGTACTGTTGCGGAATCGCGAGTCCAAAGAAACCTCGTTCGGCCAATCCAGAAATGATGTCACTGCGGAACAGCATTTTCTGATTGTCGACGAGGGTGCCTTCCTTTTTTCGCTTCATTAAAAATTCGAGCGACGCGCCCATCACCGAAGCAACGTTCGCGTCGGGCGTGAAGTTGCCTGCAAAGAATTCGCGTGCCTTCCCGGTGCCGAATAGCGACGCGATTGTCGGTGCTTGTCCGGAAAACTGGTTCTCAGCTGTTGAATCAGCATCGTCCAAGGTCGCCAAGGCCGCGACTTCGGCGGCTGATTTTCCCGCTTGCTGCAGGATCAACGCCATGCCGTCATCCGACGAACTCGAAGCGTTGCCGGCTTTGCCTTCGGTTGGTTGATCGTCGTTTGATTTAAGCATTGTCTTGTCCTACAAAAATGTTGGTGCTAGTTTCGTGAGAATCGCTTCAACATCACTTGGCTGTAAATTTTGGGTTTCGTTTTTCTACAAACGCTTGCATGCCTTCGGCTTGATCGGCAGTTCCGAACAAGGATCCGAAATGCTGTGAATCGCTTTGGTCGGCTAGTTCGTCAATCACATAAGCTGACCCGGCGAGTGTTTGTTTGGCGGCGGTCACGGCGAGGGGACCGACTGCGGCAATCTGTTCGGCGATTTCTTGGCAGGTTGGCAGTAGCTGATCAAGGGGTAAGACTTGATTCACCAAGCCGATTCGCAGTGCCTCGTTGGCGTCGATGATTTTTCCGGTGTAGACCAGTTCGCGTGTCAGTGCCGTGCCGACGCGAGACGCCATTCGCTGCATGCCGCCGAAGCCAGGAATGACGCCCAGCTTTGCTTCGGGTAAACCGAACTTGGCTTTTTCGGACGCAATCATAAAATCGCACGCCAAGGCCAGTTCGCAACCGCCGCCGAGTGCAAATCCGTTGATGGCCGCGATCACAGGGCAACTGAATTGTTCGATCGCATGAAATGCTTTTTTGCCAAGCTGCGAAAATTCAGCCGCGGCCTGCGAGTCCATGTTTTGAATTGCAGCGATATCGGCTCCCGCAACAAACGCCTTTCCGGAACCGGTAATGATCACGCAACGCGTTTGGCCGTTGGTGCCGATTTCGGTGATCGTTTGATAGATGCCCGCCAGCAAATCGGCGTCGAGCGCGTTCATCTTGCTGGGACGATTGAGCGTGATCGTCGCAATCTGTTCATGATGTTCGACTAGGATGTTCATTTTTTCTGCTCGCTGTAGTCGTAGAACCCGCGTCCAGATTTTCGTCCGAGCCATCCCTTGGCGACATATTCTTCTAGCAGCGAAGCGGGCCGGTACTTATCGTCGCCGAAGTCTTTGTGCAAAACCTGAGCGATGAAGAGGACCGTATCGAGTCCGATTAAGTCGGCGAGTGCCAGCGGGCCTAGTGGGTGGTTCAAACCAAGCACGGCCCCTTGATCGATGTCCTCGGCACTGCCAACGCCTTCAGAAAAACAGAGGCAGGCTTCATTGAGGAATGGAATCAGAATTCGATTCACCAAAAATCCAGGGCGGTCTTTTGAAGTGATTACCGTCTTGCCCAACGCCTCGGCAAAGGTCTTGGCTGCTTGGTAAGTGGCTTCGGAGGTTTGGTCTGCACGCACCAGTTCGACCAATGACATTCGTGGCACTGGATTCATAAAGTGAATGCCAACCACTTGATCCGGTTTGGACGTTGCGGCCGCCATTTTGGAAACTGAAATGCTAGACGTGTTGCTGGCTAGGATCGTGTCGGGGCCAGCGTGCTTGTCGAGCTCTTGAAAGATTTTCAGTTTGAGGTCTTGGTTTTCAGTGGCAGCTTCGATCGCAAAACTTGTTTGGCTAACGACCGACATGTCGTCCGACGGTTCGATCAACGCCAGCAGACTTGTTTTTGAATCGCTCGTGATTTTTTCTTTTTGAACGAGCCGTTCCAAAGACTTTGCCATCTTGTCTTTTGCCGCTTGCGCGTTTTCAATCGATACGTCCAGCAGCGAGACCTCGCAGCCAGACGCAGCTGCGACTTGGGCGATCCCCGCTCCCATCTGTCCGGCACCAATTACGGCAATTTTGTCAGCCATGTGACATTGTCTTTCGTTGAAAATTTACAAGTATCTTTACAGCACCAACCAGCATCGGTTACGCAGTGTAACCGGCAGCAAGTTCGCGGACGGTATTCAAAAAGTCAGCTGCTCCAACACCGTTAAGGATGCGATGATCGAAACTCATCGTTAGCGTGGCGACTTTGCGGAACGTAAATCCATCAGCCGTTGGAACAGGCTGGTCACGGATTTCACCCAGTGCCATCGTTGCCACCGCAGGGGTTACCACCAACGGAATCCCCGAACGCATGCCGGCGATGCCGATATTGGAAACGGTCACCGTCGTCGACGCGTCGATCTGATCGTTTCCGGCTCGGGCGTGGGCAATCCGTTCCGCCAGTGAAGAATAAAACTCGTCGGGCGACTTTGATTCCGCTTCAGGCACAACGGCTGTTTTCAGTTCGTCGCCATCCAATGAGACCGCAACGCCCAAGTTCACATGCTTGTAGGTTCGCAGAGTTTTTGAATCTGCTGACATGCTGCTACGGAGCATCGGATGTTTGCTGATCGCCTGCACGACACAATGTAAGAACATGGCGAACCCGGTCGGTCCGTTGGAGTCTCGGTTTGCTTCACGAGCTGCAGCGATGTTGGCCCAATCGATTTCGGTTTCGAGTGTCGCTGGCAGGACGACTTGAGTCCCACGTGCGATACGATAAATCAGCGTTTGTTGCCCCGACGGAACTGGGGATTCTTCATACGCAGCGTTAGCACTTGCGGCAGGAACAGCCGAGTCGCCCGAGTTGGAAGCCAGATACTGATCAACATCCTCGATCGTTAGCTTTTTGCCGGAGGCTGGGATTTGGTCAACCACATCCAATAACTGTTTTTCTTTCAGGTACTTTCGGGTTCGTGGTGGAATGAGGACATTGCCACCGACTTTGGCTGGAGGCTTGCTGGGCTGAGCAGCGTCCGGTGACTTCGCTGCAGACGCGTGTCCGCTGGGCGCCGAGTGTCCGCTGGGTGCGGGGTCTGCGGTGCCTTCGGCGACCTCAAGCTTGCCAACTTCTGCCCCGATTTCCATAACGGTATCCGGTTCAACGAGCCATTCGACGATGACGCCGGCATGGGTCGCTTCGATCTCGCTGATCGCTTTGTCGGTCTCCATCACAAAGATGCACTCGTCTCGCTCGACGCGATCACCAGGCTTTTTGAGGAACTCGATCAAGCGGGCTTCTTGCAAGCCTTCGCCGAGTTGCGGGATGTTAATTGAAATGATTGGCATCGACTATTCCTCCATGACTTGTTTGACGGCGTTGACCACATCGTCGATATCAGGCAACGCGGCGTATTCGATGATTGGATTGTAGCCAATGTGAACATCTGGTCGAGAGATCAGCTTTGGGGGGCTTTGGAAGCCGTACCAGCTTTCCTCTGCACCCGTCAACTCAGTGATAATCATCTGACCCGCACTACAAGATTCGACATCTTCCTGGACAACAATCAATCGGCCCGTTTTGGCAACGCTTGCTTTAACGGCTTCTTGGTCCCAAGGCTGGATGCTTCGCAGGTCGATGATTTCGATCGAGACGTCTGGCAACTGCTCGGCCGCTGCAAAGGCGAGTTCCATGCAGTTACCCCAACTGACGATCGTGACATCGGAGCCTTCGTGCCGTATCGCAGCCTTACCGAAAGGAACCGCTTCAATGTCGCCATCAACATCGACTTGTTGTCGGATCAAGTGCTTTGGCAGTAGTACAAAGGTAGGGTCTTCTGCTTTCAATGCCGTGGTCAACATCCCCGCAGCGTCCTCGGGGGTAGAAGGAACGACCACTCGCATCCCTGGGGCATGTGCCAGCCAAGATTCATTGGACTGGCTATGCCAAAGCGAGCCACCAGGTAAGTAAGCACCGTAAGGGACGTAAAAAACGGCTGGGCAAGTCCAATCGCTGCCAGTTCGCCAGCGAAGTGTCGACAGGTTCTGGCTGATTTGATTCCAAGCAGGGGCAATGAAGTCCATGAACTGGATTTCGAATACCGGCAGCATTCCTGCGGATGCCAACCCAGCGGCAACGCCTGCGATGGTTGCTTCGGCCAAAGGTGAATTGAAAACGCGATTGGGGTGATCCTCCGACAGGTCTTTAGTTAAACCGAACACGCCGCCTTTGGGAGCTTCAATGTCTTCCCCAAAGAAAACAACTCGGTCATCGTTTTTAAGAGCGTCTTTGAAAACCTCGTTGACCGCATCGACCATTCTTAGTCTTCGGTTGCCCGGAATGGCTGGGACCGCGGCAGGTGGCTCAGGGGCCATGATGTGGTTCATCGTCTCACTGACTTCAGGATCCGCTGCCAGTTCGGCGCGGTCGTAGTCGTCCATGACTTGTTTGTCGATGTCGGACTTGATGGTTTCCCATTGGTCGGCCGATAGCTGCCCGCTTTCGAGCAATCGGTTGGCGAGGGTGTCGATGGGGTCTCGCTCCATCATCTCGGCGATTTCTTCAGGTGAACGATACACGCGATGGTCATCGCTGCTGGTATGACTGCACAGTCGATCGACTTCGCAGTGCATAAACGTGGGACCGTTTCCTTGACGAGCCTTGGCAATTGCTGCCGCGGCCGCATCTTGCAACACAAGCGGATCTCGGGCGTCAACCGTTTCGACGCCGATTTCACTGCCGAAGATTCCGAGCTTAAACGGATTGAACTGATCGGTGCAGGTACTGATCCCATACCGGTTGTCTTCGACAATGAAGATGACTGGCAGTTGCTTTTCAACTGCGAAACAAACGGCCTCGTAAAATTCACCTTGTCTTGTTGCCGCATCGCCAACGTTGGCGATCACGATTCCTGGTTGTTCACGAAGTTTCAACGACCATGCAGCACCGCAAGCGGGAAGTACGTTACTGGCAGTAGGAGTTGCCGTACTCCAGATTTTATGCGGTGCTGACGAGTAGTGCCCTGGCATTTGTCGCCCAACGCTGCTGCTGGCCTGTTTGCCAAAATAAGCTAACGCAAGATCGTAGTTCGTTACGCCTCGGCCAAGTACCATCGCTCGATCACGATAGTACGGAAACAGGTAGTCATCATCGGTAAGCATCTGCGAGATGACGCCAAATGATTCGTGGCCGATGCTGGCGACTTGGAACCAGCCTTTACTTTGTCGCAGCAGAATACCTTCACGTTGGTCCCCTGCTCTACTTAGGTACATCAGCTTGAGTAGTTCAAGCCGATCGGTTTCTGTAATGATTTGTGGTTCTACGGTCATGTAATCTCTCGTTGATAGAGAAAAGTCGAAAATCGCCCTGTTTGGGCGAATGTTATCCAGTAATTCGGCATTAGGTAATCCAAGATCACGTAAAATGCAGTCAAATCGGATATCAGTTGATTTTCCGAATCTCAAGCTGATTGAGGCCAACGCAATATCGCAGAATCTGAATATAATTCGGCCATTTGGCAGGCATGTGCTGCACAAGTGCGGCGTTTTAGCAGGATATTCCGACTGGGTTCGGTTTGGGGACCGTAGAACGAGCGAACGATCAACTGCGATTTTGCATCGGTCGCCCTGCCCTAGCCAACCCTGTTCGTTCGGTCGGGGACAACAGTTGATCCATTAATCCATGGATACATTTGAGCGTTGGTCGGCCCAATCATGTTGTACACGCGCTCCGCAGTTGGGTGTTTTGAAACACGGAGGCACAGAGATCACAGAGTGGCGGCGCGCGAGGTTACGGGTGTTGTCCGCCGAAAATAAACAACTGCGAAGTAACGTAAAATCAAAATGCCGAAAACTGATTTCAGTTTTGCGTCCTGTTATTTCTACCAACGGTAACTGATCGAATCGTGCCGGCGACGTTTTTTGCGTTGATAAATTGGTTTGCGATCGAGTGTGGAGTAGCAAGCGGAGTGCGGATTTATCTTGACCGCTTTTGGTAAAACGGATCTCGGCAGTAGATGTTTGGAGAAAACTGTCGGTTGAGAGAAAGCTAGCAAAGGTTAGGCCCGTCAGTTTGTACTGCGGGCCGTCCCTTTTTTCCTGCCAGTTTCCTGACGAAACACTAGCCTTCTGATGGGTCTTTTCCGTCTACCCATGGGCCTGCATACTTCATGTA
>CAZLYM010000018.1:13532-29936 GCA_964563475.1 uncultured Pirellulaceae bacterium | reverse complement strand
CTGCGGTTGGGGCCCGCGCAGGAATGTCTTAGGGGGGCACAATCGGGACGCCGCAATCGGGGCAGGTGGCCACAAAGAGGTAGGGCCGGGCGAAAAAAGGCGGAGTGGTCAGGGGCGGGCTCGAACCGCCGACACATGGATTTTCAGTCCATTGCTCTACCAACTGAGCTACCTGACCAGATTCCGCCTTAGCGAAGGGGAGATGGTACCGGATTCTGGTTTCTTCTGTCAATTGCGGCCACCGTGAAAATATATCTGTCGGCAGAAATCGGCTGACTCCTGCGGGCTGGAGCGGATGTGCCGGTTGGCTGGGATGCTGCGAAGGCGTCGGAGAGGCTGTGATTTTTGTGGAACACGTGCTTCATTGAGTTCGTCGGGGCGTTCGTGGTGCCGGTTTTAACTGGAATTTTGTTTGCCGCTTCGTTTAGGGGCGATTCCGCCTAAAGGCGGTACTACAAACACAACTCGCAAAAAATCGCAGGCTGGTAGTGTCCTGTCGGGGCTGTGTTTTCTTTGGGCATGCGTTTTACTAATTTTATCGGGTCGTTCGTAGTACCTGTTTTAACCCGAATTTTGCCACTTGGTTATGAGTCGATTCCGCCTAAAAGCGGTACTACAAACACAACCTGCTAAAAATTGCCCACTCGTCGGAAAATCGATCGATTGACTGGCCTTGGCCGCCCCCGAAATACGAGACAACTCCTGCCCTACTGTCTATTGCTGGTAGTTTCGGTTCGATCTGGTTCGTTGACCCGATGAGCAGCGTCAACTAGTATTCATCCGAGTGAATTTACCGCTCGCTTCTTATCTCAAACCGCTTCCAACGACCATGGTTTGACCCACTGCACGCGATTAAGCAGTTGCGTTCTAATATTGCGTTGATCGGAGAGTCTGAAAACGCGCTGAGAGTGCATGTTGCATCGGTGTATGACGGGTTTCAACCATTGTTCGTGACAGACCGGAAGTCTGGGGTCTGGCAAGTGAAGGTGGGCGTGAGGTTCCCGAGTCTACGGGCATCACGTTGGTATCGCTGTCACTTGAGTCAGGTCTCAGCGGTGGTACACATTGATTTGGTCTCAGCCATGTACGCGGGTTGGGTTCCAGCGATAGGTTGTCAGACTGGATTAGTCTGGCCGGATTACATTAGATGAGATAACTTCGAAACTGTTTGATTGGAGCATACGGATGTTTGCTTTAAATTTAGAACCTACCCCAAGCCCCATAAGCGGAACGGCGCTAGCGGCGGTTGATAAACGAAAAACTGTGGCTAGTGCCAAAACGGCTTATTCGCTATCGAGGTTGTGGGATAGATTCTTAATCTCTGATGCTCGACGGGTACCTCGATCGCTGGGAACCGTGATCGTTTCGCTGGCACCAGCTTTGGTGTTCTTGAATGCACTGATGTTTGTATCGTCAAGCGTTGGGGCACAGGTGAAGTACTCGCCCGATGACGAAGTGGTGCAGAACGTTGCCGAGAAGGCGGCCCAGGCTTTGGAAAGCGCTAAATCGGATACTGCCGGTCAGCTTGCGCTGGGTGCGTTGGCGATCGTCGAGACAGGCAAAAGGTATACCGAAAGTGTCCCACGAGACAGCAAGACGGTCCAAGCGGCGATCAAGCAGATCCTTGGCGACTTGCCCAAGAGTGCGGACAAGCTGAAGGGCCCGATCGCGGAAAATAATGAAACCTATTACCCTGCCGTCGCGTTGATTTTGCTTTGCGAAGTTGATGATCAGAAATATCAATCTGAGATCGAGCTACTGATCAAGATCCTGTTAAAGCGTCAGAGGAACACGGGCGCGTTCACGTACACAAAGGATAAGGCCCAAGGCGATACGTCTCAGATGCAGTATGCTGCCTTGGCGATGTTTGTTGCCGACCAGCATCAGTTTGAGATCAATCCTGAGGCTGCGAAGGCCGCGTTGACTTGGCTGACCGGGACTCAGCAGTCGGACGGGACTTTTCGTTACAAAATTAACGACCCGAGGGCTTCGACTCCGCGTGGTCGTCCGACAACCGCCAGTGCCCCCAACCCATCGATTCAGTCTGCCGGGATTGGGACGGTTTATTTGCTGGCCGACATGTTGCAGTTGAGCACTCGGAGTAAGAGGACAGCGGTATCAGCGGAGGAACTGGAGGGGCAGGCGTTTCCTCCGGGGGTGTCAATTTATGTCAAGCCGCGGGACGACGGGGTAAAGGAAAAACGCACGGGACCGCTGGTCAATTTTGATCGAAGCCGCTTGGGCGGAAGCCGAAGTGCGGGCAACAAGGTGATGGAGCAGATGTTCCAGATCCCTATTCGTCGGTGGAACTACTACTACATGTATGCGTTTGAGCGTTACGCGTATTTTCGTGCCGAGACCGAAGGTAATATGGGCCGAGGCAAGATGAAACGGTGGTATGACGAGGGTGTCGATTACCTGATCAAAGAGCAGAAGCCTTCAGGTGTTTTCCCAAATGGGGCGAATGGACTTGCGACCTCTTACGTTAACACTGCGTTTGCGATTCTGTTCTTGGTTCGCAGTAGTGAAATCTTGGTACGTCCTTCGGCGGACAGCGAGTTGGTGGGTGATCTGGGATTCCCGGAAGACGAGCAGTTGACCGAGTCCAACGGCCGCTTCCAGTCTAATAGTGCTCAAGAGGATCTGTCCGAGCAACTGAAGTTGTTGCAGGCGGGATCACTGGATGATTCTGATTTGCAGGTGCTGGCTAATAAGTCGATGCGTAAGGCACTTAATGCGTTTCGGAACGACGATAAAAAGAATCGCGGCAGTCTGGACGCGTTTCTGCGAACCATGATTTCGGACCGAAACCACCATCGTCGTCGGATTTCGGTGCGGTTTTTGGCGGGTGAGCAGGATCTTGATAACGTTCCCGCGTTGCTTTATGCCCTTGGTGACCCGGATTACGAAGTCGCTTTCGAAGCGCATAATGGTTTGCGTCTGGTCAGTCGAAAGATTGATTCAATTACGCTGGACCGAATTGCGGAACCTCCCTTCCCAAATGACCCGAAAGTGCTTGATCAGGTAAAGCTGGAATACCAGCGGGTGAAAGAGCGGTGGACGGACTGGTATTTGAAACTGAAACCCAACGCGAAATTGCTCGACTGAATTGCATAAAATCTATCTTAAAACAGACGTTTGTCGAAAGGCTGGGCAACGAGTCGTGAGTGGAGGAATCCCATGTCCCTCGGTGGCGGTCCCTCGCTGACGCTTTGGGTTTTGATTGGGATGCTGGCCGCGAGGCACCGGAGTAAGAGAAAAAACGATGTGGTTCTAATTAAAATAACGAACTTATAGAACAACCAAATCTAAAAGGAATGCTTCTTCGGAAGTAAAGAAACGTGTCAGACGCTACCCCTGAACCAGAAAGAACCACGATCGGTTTCGAGAGAGTCGAGACGGACGTGTCGAGCTACGATTTACTGAATGCGTTTTTGCTTTCGGCGATCATGATGTTTGGTGCGTTTGCGACGATTCTTTTTCTGATCTGGTACACGAGCCTAAAAAGAGATCAGCCGCCCGTTCTTGTCATTGAGCAACCGTTCTCGGAGGATTCAGGTGACTCCAAGCCCGAGGGTGTTGCGGATGACGAATTGGAACCGGGAGTCGAAGATTTTCCTGAGATCGAAACGCCTCAGCTGGCCATGGCTTTGGAAGCCGTGACCGATGCCCTGTCCTCCATTCGAGCCAACACGGACGCGGTCAGTGGTAGTGCATTGCTGCAAGGGCGTGGTCGTGGGGCTGGTTCTATAGGTGGTGGTGGTGATGGAAACGGCGGTGGAATCCCTGAACACAAGCGTTGGGTGATTAACTATGAATCAACCGACATCGACCAGTATTCGGACCAGTTAAGCTTCTTCAACATTGACATTGGCATCGTCAAATCGGACAGTAACGTAATCTTCCGAGTGCATGATCCTGGCGGCAACGCTCAGAAGATCAACTCGAATCGCGCACAGGAGCAGAAGACGCTTCGGTTTTCGCACAAGCAGCGTCGGATGAAGCGATGGGACCAGGTGATTGGCAAACGAGTTGGTATCGACACCGACAAAACGTTGATCTGCCAGTTTTATCCCGAATCAACTCGTCAGATTATTCGCCGGGTCGAAGCGGAAGCGTTGGCCGAAAAGGGTCGGAAGCTATCCGAAGTGCGGCAGACGATCATGAAGGTCCAGCCTGCTGGCAATGGATTCGAGTTCGTCGTCTTGGACTTCAATTATCGCTTGTAAGATTTAGCAAAATGCTCACTTAATTACGTTCCCTCTCGCAACAAAAAGGTTGTCATGAAAAAAGAAAGCTATCGAGTACGATTCCAGTCGTCTGTTGATACGGCTGTATCTACTTATGACCGCGTTAGTGCGAGCCTGTTGTCTTCGATCATGATTTTCGGGTCGTTTGCGGTTATTTTACTGCTGGTCTGGCTGGGAAAATTGTCGGGCCCCGAAGCTGTACTACGTGACCCGTTTCAGCCGTGGCCTACCCCCGCTGTGGCCACTGGTCCGTCAGACCAGGAAATTGAGATAGAGGATCCAGAGTTGCCTGACCTTCAGCCCCCCCAGCTTGCGGAAACATTGGACGCGGTATCTGACGCCATGTCTTTAGTGCTGGCGAATGTCGGCTCGCCGGATTCAAATGGAACAGGTGGCATTGGTCTTGGAAAGATTGACCCACGACCCATACCAGGACCGACGCCGCCCCCAGTGAGTCCCGATTATCGGCGTTGGGTAATCAACTATGAATCAACCGACATCGACCAGTATTCGAAACAGTTGAGTTTCTTCAACATCGACATTGGCATCGTCAAAACGGACAGCAACGCGATTGTCCGAGTGCGTGACCCGGGCGGGAAAGCTCAAATGATCGACTCGAATCGCGCACAGGAGCAGAAGACGCTTCGGTATTCGCTCAAACAGCGTCGGATGAAGCGATGGGATGAGTTGATCACCAAACGTGCCGGCGCCAATACAGACAATTCATTGCTCTGCCAGTTTTATCCCGAATCGACTCGGCAGATCATTCGCCAGGTCGAGGCGGAAGCGTTGGCCGAAAGGGGCCGTAAACTAACCGAAGTGCGGCAGACGATCCTGAAGGTCCAGCCTGCTGGCGATGGATTCGAGTTTGTCGTCTTGGATTTCAATTATCGTTGATACAATAGGTCCCTGACCATTTTGTCACTTTCACGATTTTCAATTTTACAATAACCACAGCACTCAAACTTTTTAACTGAGACTTTAATACGATGGATTTTGTTTTTGACCTGGCCGGCTACATCATTTACGTGTGCATGTTTCTGATCGCCATGTGGGGCGCTTTCTGCGTGGTGATTGTTGGTGCACGAGTACGCCAGAAGCAGTTTCAATCGGAAGAGGGACAGAACGAGTTCCTTCAGGCCGTCGAAACGCCGCTGTCACGTGGTGAGTTTGACCCTGCTGCAGAAGTATGTGCGGGCGACCGACGGGCGACGTGCCAACTGGCCGAGCTTGCGATCAGGAATCGTAAACTTGGTTATGGCAAAGTCAAACAGCTTATCAACGATCGTTTTCAGCGTGACGTTTTGCAGGATCTTGAGTACCGTCTCAGTTGGGTCTACACCGTCATCAAGGTGGCTCCGATGGTCGGACTGTTGGGTACGGTATTGGGGATGATGAAGGCGTTTGCCAAGTTGTCTGATCCAAACGCCACGGTCGAGGTATCTAAACTGGCTCAAGACATTCAGTTCGCGTTGATCACAACGGCGTTGGGCTTGGCAATCGCGGTTCCGTTGGTTCTGTGCACGGCCTACATCAATGTTCGCATCCGCAAGATGGAAGACTTGGTTCTGTACGGAGCCAACCAGTTCTTGGAAGTTTTCAAAGAGGCCACGATCCGTTTCCCGAACAAGTAAGCATCTTCCCTTGGCAGCCGGGTTTCGTCCCGGTTGTGTGAATTGGCTCGGTGCGAGCCGAAACATTTCTGAACCCTTTCAATCCTGTCCTAGCTAACGACCTCCATGGCTGAAGAAGATCAAATTGAACTGCGCAGTAACCGCCGGAACAAGGAAGACGCGGAACTGGATATGACAGCGATGATTGATGTCACGTTTCTGCTGCTGGCGTTTTTTGTGGTTGTGTCCAAGATGGATCCACAGAAGACGGTCGACTTGCCTGTTGCCGCCGTAACTTACAATTTGCCTGAGAAGAATTGCGTGGTCGTTGTGGCTACCGCTGACTCAGAAACGCAATCTTTCAAGGTTTTCAAAGGCTCGGCGATGAACGAAGCCGACCTGATCCCGTTGCAGGATCCAGATCTGCTGGAAGAGGAGGTCGGAGCGTATGTTGAGGAAGAGTTCTCGCGTCACCCGACCAAGGAGGCGATTTTGATCAAAGGTGAGGGAGACGTGCGCACGGGTTTGATTGAAATGATCAAGCGTGGGATCAATTTGTCCGACCTTGCCAAGGACCGAAAAATTCACGTCGCTGTGGAGGAGAAGTAACCATGCCCTCTGGAGATTCGAAAAAATTTGAGTTCCGTGACGATGGCGACGGACCTGATCATGATTCACACCGCGCTGCCATTGAGTACGATGCCAGCCAGCAGTCGTCGGACTCGTCCAGCGAAATCAGCTACAAGCACATGGGCTGGAAGGGAATCAGCGAGCCGCCGGAAGAAGAATACGAACCGGAGATGGGTCTACAAAAAAGAGAGCCGATCCCGGAAGACGACTTGGACATGACTCCAATGATCGACGTGACGTTTTTGTTGCTGATCTTCTTTATGGTGACAGCTTCGTTCACGTTACAGCAATCGTTTGAACAACCACCGGCCAAAAGCGATGCTCCCAGCTTGAATGTCGCCAAAGAAGAAGAGGTGATAGACGATTACATTGAAGTCCTGATCGACCAGAATAACACGTATTACATCACGACCAAAGACTTTGAGGAAGAGGAAGCTCCTAGTGACACAGAGATGCGGACTCAGGTACTCGACGCGAAAAACAGCTCCAATGCGACTCGTTTGATTATCACGGCGCATGTGGACTCGCTGCACCGGAAGCTGGTAACCGTGTGGGACACGGGCTTGCTGGCGGGTCTGGAGATGGAAATTAAGACAACTGAAGAAGATTATTAATGCGATGGCTGGTCGAATCGATCAAACTGCCCGATCACGACAGCCAATGAAGGAAACCACGAATGTCTCCCAGTGAGCTATTGGAAAAACTCGAATTACTCGGCACCGTCGACGAGCGTATGCTTGGAAAGATCCGTCGTCAGGTCGAAAGCCCTGACAAGGTGGTCAAGGTCTCGGCTGTGCTGAAGTTTCTGGTGAAGAACGACCAACTGACCGATTCTCAAGCGAAGGAGTTACTCAAGGCGAGTAAATCCGCGTCGGCAGCTGCGCCAAGTCCTGTGGCCGATCCCCCTCCAAAGACGGCAGACCATTTTGAAGTCACCGAAGAGCCTGCCGACAACGAGCACGATACTGGCGATTTGATTGGTGGAGTGAACGAAGACATTGTTCCTGCTGCACCCGAGCCGGAACCTGAGGCCGAGATTGTTGCCGAAGTTGAACCGGAAGTGGTCGCCCCAGCCCCTACAAAAAAATCAAAGCGTAAGAAAAAGAAGAAAAAGAAGCCGGCCGAGCCTGAAATGGTCTCGGATCCAACGTTTGACCACGGTGGTTTTGACGATCAGACGGCGTTCGATATGGACGGGGGATTCACTGACGACGCGGAACCGATCAGTGGCGATAAGCCTCGTGGCTTTCAAGGTAAGATCGACAAATCGAATCAATGGAAAACCAAGTGGCTATACATCGCTTTCGGCATTCTGGCCGTTCTGTTGATCAGCGTAGGCGTGTTATGGCTGGCCGTGTCCGGAGTCACTTCAGAAGAACTTTACAAGGCGGCACAGGACAATTTCAAACAGCAGTCGTACCAGTCTGCGGTCAAGAAATTTGACGAGTTCATTGAGAAGTTCCCCACTCACAAGAACGTGCATGATGCTCGGGCTACACGGGCTCAAGCAGTTTTGCGAACCAGTTATGACTCCAGTCGCTGGGACGAAGTTCTCAAGCGTGCCGAACTGGAACTGGCCCCTTTGGTCGCCCCCGATTACATCGACGATTCAGAAATTGGCTCCATTCAGAACGACCTTTCGGTGATGCTGCCGTCTTCGCTGCGACATATTTCTTATGCCGCGACCGAACTACGAGAAGTCGAAGAGATGA
Organism: uncultured Pirellulaceae bacterium; assembly: GCA_964563475.1. Taxonomy (GTDB): domain Bacteria; phylum Planctomycetota; class Planctomycetia; order Pirellulales; family Pirellulaceae; genus Mariniblastus. The sequence continues at coordinate 21,731 of CAZLYM010000018.1, read as the reverse complement.
AGGCCGCAAGAACGAAGATCGAAACGTTTCGCAAGACGGTCGACAACCTGACCTATGTCCCAAAGAGCAAACGCAAAAGCCCGGGCACCGCGAAAGTGCTTGATGAGATCGAAAACAACGTGAAGGTACTTGATGGCCACATCGCGAAGGAGCAGGATTACGCTGCCACGTTGGTTGAAATCAAAAAGCTGGCCGACGCTGGCGAGACCGACACGGCGTTTCAGCAGTATCGAAGATTGACGCGTAACTACGGCGATCTTTCTAGTCGTGAAGCGTTGCAGAATACGATGCTGGAGGTCAGCAAGCGAGAAAGCGATCTGGTTCAACCGGTGGCGCTTGATGTGGCAACCAGCCAATCGGCAGCGCAGACAGCGATCTCGAAGACGGTAGTGTTGGGATCAAAATCCGGCACACCGATCGCCGGCCTGAAGGGTGAAGTGTTGACCTTCCTTGCCGAAGGCTCGGTTTACGGGGTCGAAGCGAGCGACGGCTTGATCGTCTGGCGACGTTTTGTCGGCTACCAGACAACCATCGGGCCTCAGTCACTTGACGATGGATCACTGGTTGTCGTGGACGGTCAAAGAAATGACTTACTGCGACTTGATCAACGTAGCGGAAAGGTCTTCTGGCGTGCAGAGATCGGCAAATCGATGTTCACTCCGACCATTGCTGGTCAGCGAATCACGGTCACGACCGCGGATGGACATGTCGTCAACGTAGATGCTCAATCGGGCCAGGTAACAGCGTCGGTCAAATTGCCTCAGATCTGCAATTCATCAGCAGCGGGCAATGAACGAGATCCATTTGTATACCAGATCGGTAATTATTCGAACTTGTATATCCTTTCGGGCGATGATCTGACCGCGAGAGAAGTTTATTACGTAGGCCACGACAAGAATGCCGTCGCCGTTCCTCCATATTTGTGGTCGGGATTCGTTCTTGTTGCCGTCAACAGTGGCGAGGGTTGCGACTTGATGGTGCTCAAGCCGACCGCGGACGGTTTGGGCTTGGAGCTTGCTCAGTTGATCTCTCGCATTACCGACGGCCCGATCACAACGCCTTTCCGACGTTATGGCCGTTGGCTGTTCGCCATTGCGGACAATGGTGAAATGCGTCTACTGGAATTGGACGCAACCAATGAAACCAACCCCGTGCGAACGCTTGCGTCGGACCTGCTGGATAACCGAGACGGGCACAAACTATACGCCCTGACTGAAGGTAATAATCTGTGGGTGGCGTCAAAGGGAATCCTTAGGTACCGCATCAAGCGAGCACTAGGAAAATTCGAACGTGGCACGTCCGACGAACCGACCGACCTGTTCATCGCTCCCATGCAAACCATTGACGACAACCTGTTGCATGTTCGTCGCCGGTTGGACTCGGCCATGTTGTCCGTTTCGCTGGTGGACAAGGAATCGCTGAAACCGCTTTGGCGAACCGATTTCGGGGGCTCGCTGGCGGGGCCTCCTGTCGAGACGCGCGACGGCCTCTTGGCGTTCAACAATCAGGGCGATGCGTTCTCGATTGATCAACGCAGCATGGAATTGGGAGTGGTGGGTGACGCGATTCGCAGCAGCGACATTGTCGAAAACTTACAGTTTAAACATTTAACGGGCACGGGAGACGATGGCATCGCCTTGAGTGGTCCAACCGGCCGTGGTGCTTTGGTTTACTTTGATACCTCAAAGCAAAAAACCCGGTTGATGGAATTGGAATCGCCCGCGAACACTCCTGACGCGAAGCCGTTGGCAATGGATGACTATCTGATTGTTCCTTCGATCCAAGGACAAATCACTCGAATCGATCCGAAAACCGGACGCATGGTTGGCACTCCGTTTCAACCGCCCCTGACACCGGGTGCAAAGACACGCTGGTTTGATCCGATCGCCGTCGACACGGGACTGGTCGCCGTCACGTCGTCGCCTGCCGATGGCGCGGGCGGTGGAATGCTACACTTGATCAACACCAGCAATCAGGCTCGACTGGTTGAAGCCGCATCGTGGGAAGCGCCAGGCCAATTTGTCTCAGGCCCGGTTGTGTTCAATGACTCCATTTATGCAGTCGTTCGCGAAGGTGGCCAAGATTCGGTGGTCGCGTTGTCGGTCGGCAATACGATCGCGGTTAAGAACACGGCAAACCTTGACGCGAAATGCGTCGGTGGCCCGTGGCTGGTTGGTGATCGTTTACTGATGGTACTCGACAACGATCAATTGGTCTCGCTGGCAGCTCCGATGTCCCCCGAGTGGTCGATTGGCATCCCCAACCAGAAGTTTGCTTTTCCTCCGACAACCACCGGCGGCCAGATCATGCTGGGCTTCCAAAACGGAATACTTGTCTGGATTGACCCTGCCACCGGCAAGGTTTCCAACCAAAAGGATCTTGGACAACCGATCAACGGGCTCCCACTGCTACGGCAAAACAAGCTGTACTTTAGTGGACTTGATGGCACCGTCCACGAAGTGGATCCTGCGACATGGTAAACTGGATTGCATCGAGCGAAAAATTCCGAACAATTTATTGTGACACAACTGAAACGGCAAAGTTGGAAACGTTGAAACTCCAATCGCACAATTTGATCTTCGCCAAGCAAAAGTTTTGTGGCTTGCTGCTGTCCGTAGCGGTGTCTTTGATCGCACTGGCCGCCCTGCCCTCGTCGGTTGACGCTCAGTGGATCGAGATCCAAGATATCTCGCGCCCGCTGGTAGAGAACGAACCCTTTGACCTGTTGTTTTTGCAGACAAAAGGCGTTGTTTTAAAAATCGTCCCGCTTCGTGAACCGCCCGGAAATCCGTTACCTCGAAACGGCAGTTTGATCTTTGAATATTTTGCTGACAGCGATGGTCTGCTCACGGTGCCTTACAGCGAAGTCCGCGACTACAAGACTTTCCAAGAGTTGCTGGTCGACGAAGCCAAGGCGTGGATGGCCGAGGACAAGTACGCACCAGCATTTCGCAACCTGCTTTGGGTTTACGATCGCGGAGGCAAATCGGATGCGACCGTTAACGAATTGCTAAGAACCTGCTTGTTCCAAGATGGTGCGAACGCCTACAAAAATGGAAACTTCGAATTGGCGTTGTCAATTTTTGAAGACATCTACGCTCGCGATCCTAACTTCAATCCTCCGGGAATTGACCAGAAACTGATCGATGTCGTCATGAGTTGCTACGACAAGATTATTTCTAAGTCGTTCAAAGAGAAAAATTACTCGACTGTCAACGTGACGTTGGAAGCGGTTGAGAAGAACTACCCTGACGATTTCGAACCAATTGCCAAACGATGGCGACGCCGCTTTCTCGAAAAGTCGGATGAGCTAATCAATCAGTCGCAGAAGTTTTCGACTCAGGGACAAGGGCGTCAAGCTCACATGGCTGCGCGTCAGGCCGCTCAAATCACCCCGGGCCGTCCCGAAGTCGAGCGGCAAAACGAGGATGTACTCAATCAGCACCCGTTGATCGTGGTCGGAGTCGAACAACCCGCCAGCGACGCGAACCCAATACGTTCTGAACATTGGGGAGCCCGCCGGGTCGGCCGACTGACGCAGCGTACCGTTGTCGAATTGACGGGCGTCACCGAAGAAGGTGGCAAGTACAAGTTTCTCAATGGCTTGTTGGAGCGAAAAGACGAAGACGGCTACGAGTACCAGTTTACGATTGAGCCGGAGATGGCAGCTTTTGGTGCGCCGAGCACGACGTCGTTCGAGATCGCTTCGCGTTTGGGAGACCTCGCGAATCCGGCTTCGAATGCCTACAACGAAGATTGGGCGAAAGTGGTCGACAAGATCGCGATCGACAATGAGTCACAGGTCACCGTGACGCTACGCCGCGCGTTTGTTCGACCAGAAGCCTTGATCGACATGACTTACCAGCGGCCGACAGACGATGGCCAACCAATTCAAGATGGCGTCTACGTCCTGACCGAAACGAATAATGAATTTTCGACATTTGATTTGAATCCACAACTTGTGGTCAACGATGGTCAGCAACATCCCGTGGTAATTGAACAGCGGTTTGACCTTGCCACCGATGCAGTCAGTGAACTGCTGGCCGGAAACATTGACATGGTCGACCGGGTTCCGGTCAGCGATCTGTCTCGCCTGAAGCGAAAACCAGGCGTGCAGGCACGAGCCTACTTGATTCCCACGATTCATCTTTTGTTGCCGAAAATCCGAGGCGATTTGGAAAAGGACACGAGGTTCCGGCGCGGTTTATCGCACGCGATCGATCGACAAACCATCTTGCGCAACATTTGTGGCGGCCAACTGGTCAACGGGTGCGAAGTGATCAGTGGCCCATTGCCAATCGGCACCGAAGAAAACGATCAGATTTCGTACGGCTACAATTTCAAGACACGCCCACCTGCATTTAACCTAAAGCTTGGCCAAGTACTGGTGAAGCTGTCCTTGCTTCCGCAGAGACGAGCCGAGCCTGCCCCGACGCCTGCTCCCACGCCAGCCGATGGTGAAGGTGGTGAAGGTGAAGGTGGTGACGACACCAAAACGTTTTTGAAAGCCGCAAAACCACCGTCCTTGGTACTGGCTCATCCGCGCAGCAGCACCGCTAGTGCCGCGTGCTATGCCATTGCCGACGCGTGGAACAAAGCAGGGGTGCCGACGACAACGCGGCAGCTGGAATCGGCCGATTCCTATCCTCCGGACGACAACTGGGACCTGTTATACATGGAAGTCGCCATGGAAGAACCATTGGCTGACATCACGCGATTGATCGGCGCCACTGGTTTTGTGACCGAAGTCAGTGCGCCGGTGGACCAAACGTTAGCGGCACTTGGTACGTCTCAAACTTGGCAGGGAGGGTGTGCCATGCTACGTCAACTGCACCAACAGGTCGCCACCGACATGTCCATCATACCGCTGTGGCAGATCAAAGAGCATTTCGCATACCGGACCACCGTCCGCAATGTTGGGCGTGATCTCATTCATCTTTATCAGAATATCGAGCGATGGCGAATTGACATCCGTCCCGAGGAAGAAACAGAATAATGGCGGACGCCACCACAATACGTTTAAGCCTAAACGGCGACGGCCCCTTTCGACACATACCACGGTGCCGATCGCTCGTTGCCTGCGTTGCCTTTTTGCTGGTCATTGGAGGCACGTCAACGGCCTTTGGTCATCCTGTCGCTGAGGCAAAACAGAGTGCCGCCAAATCTGAACCGGTTTTGAAACATGAGATGGAACCGGAAGCGGTAGAAGCGGTCGCCGATGACGTGCAAACATTGCAGTTTACATCCGCCGGAACGATTCAGGATTCGGACACGTTTGACACGGACCTGTCCAAGAGTGATCTACTGGAAGCCAAGGACCGAGCGTGGCAGTATCGACCCTATCGTGTCGCGGTCTGGCTTTGTATGGATGGTTCGCCCGAGCTATCTGCGGTCAGCGAGCATTTAAAGCGACGGTTACTGGCTCAAGCCGAGCTGGTTGATCCGAGTGGCTGGGATCTGGCAGTCGACGCGGCGCCGCGACATTGGCGGTGGCAGTTGCTGGACAGCATTGAAAATCCCGAGTCTTTCGGGGGATTTCAGGACGAACCTTTGTTGCAAGATTATGACAAATTGATGGTCGTCACGCTCTCTTGCCCGGACGGAACGACGCGTGTTCGAGTTCGTGAATACGACATGTTGACTGGCCAATGGGGAGCGTTGGTAAGCAGGAATCTGGCCCAGCGGGATCGGCTGGCGGCCAGTGTGGTGGAAATGTTTCGAAATGCCTTCATGCCGCTAGCGCGAATCGATCGCGTGACCGAAAAGCAGGGTGCGCGTTTGCTGCCGCGAGCTTTACAGGCGTGCGTCAGAAATAATCGGGTTGGAACGGATTCGTATGAAGCGGTAGAAAACACTCGATCCCCTGTATTTATCCGTGAGGAAGACCGATTCCTTCCCGTCCTTCGTAGAACTGATCGAAAAGGCAAACTAAAAAAGCTTGAGCCAATCGAGTTCACTTTTTTGACGGTCCGCGAGGCGAACACAATAGAAATCATGTGCGACGTTCATTCGTCTCAACGGGGCCCACTGGCTCAGCGTAAGAGTAAACGGTTACAGAAACTGGCGTTGGTCATCCGAACTCCTCAGCAACCAACCAGTTTGACGCTTGTTTCGCGTGAGAAAGACGCGGCCCCGATTCCAGGGATCGAGATCTGGTCTCGGCGGATTGACATGACTAAAGACGATCCATCGGAATATCTAGGCAAGACGAATTGGAAGGGGTCGATCATGATTCCTCCAGACGAAAACCGTTTACGATTGGTGTTCATCAAACGTGGCTCACGAGCCTTGAAGAAGCTGCCGATCATTCCCGGGCTGTACTCCAGTGTGACTTCGTCGGTTCCCAACGACACCGTCCGGCTATTCTCTCAGGGAGTGATCACTGGATTCGAAAACGATATCACGTCTTTGGTAATCCAGCGCCGGTCGTTCGAAGAAGATATTGATGCGGCGATCAAAAAGAAGGATTTGGAAACGGCGAAGCAGCTTCTGAGGGACTATCAAGTGCTTGATACACCGCAGAATATTCGGTCGCGAATGACCGACGAACAAATCCGGCTTGAAAGCTTGACCAGCGATAAGCGGGAAATTGATCATATCCGACGAATGTTCGACAACTTGAATGAACTGGTCGGAGGTGAGATTAACAAATCTCGCGAATCCGAACTTCAGTCACGTGTACAGCAGATTTCTGGTGGCCGCTAACCGCGTTTGAAGATGCGCGTCGATAGCGGTATTCGGGTCACTGGACAGTGCGCCCCCTCGGTTGAGCCGTATCTAACCTGCGTTTCCTTATCCTAGGGTTTACTCAGCCAGACAGCGTCTTGCTGATAGGACCGGCCTAATTGTCATAGTCGGTCGCTGGACGGCGCAGAATCTTCGCCTTCGACCCGGAATCGGTGGGTTTGTTGGCGACACGGAATTGCGGGATGCCCAGATTCTCATTTGACGTTGATTTTCGTTGGATTTTCCTTAATCGAGACCTACCTTTTACGGGATTTCGTCTCGCCTGCGCGAAGATACTTTGCCACCAAAAGGTTAGTTGTCTGAGCATCTCCACTAACTCCGTTTTAACACCTTAGCGAATTCATATCGTAATGGATCGTAAAATTGCCATCTTGCTGGGCCTTGGACTCGGGATCCTGTGCGCATTCGTGCACAAGTTCGCGACCTATTCGCTCGAACAGCAGAGCCACGAGGGTGACCAGGCCACCGTTGTTTCTTGCCAGCAGTTGCTGGAGGAATGGCCGCGTGACAATTACCACCTGTTGCTAACGGACTTCCAACGCGGCACACCGCTGGCATCTTACGACTACAACCAAGACGGCAACTGGGACTTGGTCTACGTGGCGCTGTTCCCCGCCCATTTGACAGAACTAGGAAACAATTACCGTTCGGTGATCATTCACTTTGACGACGTGAAGAACGAGGCTGAACTGGACGAACGACTGTCAGCCGAAAGGCTCGATTCGCAACTGTGGTACACCCAGCAGAAGCTGCCACCGGCCGCTCATTCTGATCTGGCTCGTCAATACGTTTTGATGGATTTTTCACGAAGCGTTGTACTGCAGGGCGGTTTTCAGCCTCCCAACATGAAGATCGCAAAGTTTGCAGTACGGGGAAGCTACTTCGGCATGATCGCGTGTGGGATTGTGGCAGTCTGGAACATGATTGCTATGCTGCTGCCCAAACGTCGGCCTCACAACTTCTTCAATGACGATGATGACGACGATCTTCCTGTGACCAATCGAGCTGGTTTACCTGAATTTTAGAGCGTTGTCAGGGTTGCTTCGAGTTGTGATCCGAACGAAAGTGCAAAGCAGATCGAAACTACCTGACTTTGGGCGAGACGATTGGCAACTCGACGGACTAGGCGCACCAGTTTGTGTCTAGATTCACGCGTCTGCTCGGCAAGTGGCAACTACCTTCCCTTAAGACAGCAATCGACCTTGACGCAAGGGTGCAAAAGCCGTCTGATTTGGGTCGAAGATCGGATTGCTTGCCCTTCCTGCGCGACCCATTTTGATGCCTGAGAAACCCATCCTGAATCGTTCCACCGCTCGACTATTCCTATTGGGTCTCGCCTCGGCCGTACTCTACAGAATCATTACCTGGTTGAGCAAGGACTTTCACCTAGATGTGCCCCCTGCTGAGCGACCGTTGTTGACGGCGCTCCTTCTGTTTGGTGCCGCGTTTCTG
>CAZLYM010000018.1:2115-13432 GCA_964563475.1 uncultured Pirellulaceae bacterium | reverse complement strand
CCCTGCTGAGCGACCGTTGTTGACGGCGCTCCTTCTGTTTGGTGCCGCGTTTCTGATTTACTTGGTGTCTTGCTGGGAGGTCTGGTCGTCAAAAAGAAGCTCGAAAAATAAGGGCAGTTCGGAAGACACCGAAACGAATCGTGACAGCGCCCCCGCTAGGCATCTTCTGTGGATGATCGTTGGGTTCGGGATTTTGTTTCGTGCCATCATGGTGTTTTCCATCCCGATTCAGGAAATTGACCTGTACCGCTATATCATTGATGGGGCCGTTGGGAACGCGAACGTCAGCCCGTTTGAATACGCTCCGATGGAATTAATCGAAGCCGTTGATGCCGTCAAGAATCCGCGAATCGAGAGGCCACCTCACAGTACTGTTTTCGCTCGTTCGAGCGAAGAAAAGGAAACGCTTAACCAACTAGCCAGTAAGATTGCTTCGCAGCCAGGACTCGAGGCCTGCCTGAAGATTATTCATTATGGCGAATACACATCGCCCTACCCGCCTATCAGCCAAGCGGTGTTCCGTGTCGCTACGGCGGTTGTGCCGAAAGACGCCAGCGAGCGTACGTGGGTTTTTGCGATGAAGGCCACGCTGACACTGTTTGATATATTGACCGGTTTCCTGATTATTGGCTTGCTACGCCAGTGTGGACTCTCGGACCGCATCAGTCTTTGGTATTGGTGGTGTCCGTTGGCGGTCAAGGAAATTGCGAACAGTGGTCACCTTGATTCGATCGTCATTTTTCTGACGGTCGCTTTTGCATGGCTGGCAGTCGCTTCGATCTGGCCACGTGGCGACAGGTCAGAAAACCCTCGCACGCTGGGGGCGACTTTTCTTGCGAGCGTTTCTGCTGTGGTGTTGGCGATGGCGGTCGGAGCAAAAATTTATCCGCTGGTTCTAGCACCCGTCTGGGCCATCTGCCTAATTCGTAGAAAGGGGGTCCTTGGCTTGGCGCCGGTGCTGATCTTCGTTGTGGCGACCGCAATCTGTTCGTGGCCAATTCTTCAAAAGACTTCGTTGGCGGAAAAATTAGAAAAGACATCGTTGCCGGAAAAGCTAAACTTGGTGACCGTCGATCACAAAGCGGACGACGAACTGGTGAGCCAATATCGCCAGATTACCCCGAATCCGAACGTCGAAATTCTGCGACGGCCAAAGCCGGGGATCGAAATGTTTTCACGGTTCTGGGAGATGAACGATTTGATTTTCATGGTCGTCATCGAAAACGTTCGGCCCTATCAACCCAAAGGTGGGACGGCGCCATGGTTTCTGGTGACGACGGAAGAATGGCGTACCGAGTTTGCGACCTCGATGGTGAAAAAGCATGAATTTGCCGACACCAACGAATTCGCCTTTTTTTACACGCGGATCGTGACCTTGCTGATCTATGTCGGACTCACGTTCGCGTTTTGCGTCTTTGCGTGGCGAGCGAAGTCAGCCGACGACATGCTTCGATTGTTTTTCGCAAGCGTCGCGTGGTTCTGGTTATTGTCCCCCACCCTGAATCCTTGGTATTGGCTGTGGGCGATGCCGTTTGTTGTGTTTTCCAAACGACCGGCCGCATGGCTACTGCTCAGCGGCATGCTGCTGATGTACTACCTGCGATTTTATTTCCAAAACCACTTTCCCAACGACTTCGTCGGACCAACATCCTATCGAGGCCAATTGTTTTTCGATTTCGTGGTTCCGTGGATAGAGTTTTGTCCGGTCTTTGCAGTGTTGCTATACCAGAGTTTCTTCGGCAGCACGCGGATCTTTGGGGCAACGCAGTCGCCACCGACGAATGAATCGATCGCTTGATCCATCCATTATTTCCAGCCACTGATCGTAGAAGCTATCCTACAACCTCGATTGTCAATGAGCCGTTTGGCTTATTGGTTCTGGAATAGGTTTTTAATCACGCTTCATTATCGCGCCGTCTCGAACCGATTTGGCGTGCTCAAAGAGATTAAAGATTTGCTGAGCGTCTGATTGATCGATCAACTCGCGAACCTTGGTAAGTTCGGCCTGGAAGTGATCGAGGTTCTCTAAAATCGCCGCCCGATTCTCGAGGCAAATGTCTCGCCACATCGTGGGGTCGCTGGATGCGATTCGTGACAGATCGCGAAAGCCTCCCGCAGCAAATTGAAAGATTTCGTCAACGTAATCTGTTCGAGAAATTGTGTCGACCAAGGCGTAGGCGAGAACGTGAGGCAAATGACTGGTCGCTGCGAGCACGCGATCGTGCTGCTCGACGCCAAGCGTTCTGATTTCGGCTCCCGCTGCCTCCCACATCGCGCTGACGGTGGCGATGGCCGTTTCGCAAGTGTTCTCTAGCGGCGTCAGAATCACTTTATGGTCGACGTACAAATCTTCGACGGCGGCCGACACGCCACTCTTTTCACGCCCCGCGATCGGGTGGGCCGGAACAAACCGAGAAGGGACGGTCTCAAAAACTTCCCGAGCAGCGTCGACAACCGACGCTTTCGAACTGCCGGCATCGGTCAGGACTGCTTCAGGTGACAGGTGCCCATCAATCTGCAACAGGATCGGCTTCATGGCTCCCAGCGGCACCGACAACAAAACCACATCCGCTCCCTCAACCGCCTCACTTGCGTCTAGGCAGTAAGTGTCGATGACTCCCAGTTCGACCGCCTGCTGCAAATGGCTTTCACTGCGGCTACAGCCGACCACTTTGCGGCAATATCCAGCCTTTTTGAGCGCCAAAGCCAGTGAGCCGCCAATTAAACCGACGCCGAAAACCGTGAGTTGATTAATCATGACGCTGATCTTAGTCTCCCGGCCGGTTTTTGCCGAGATAGCCGAAAATCCGAAGAATTCAGCCAATTCGAGCTCGCCGAATGCCGATCCTAGCCATTTAAACAGTTGTTTAATACGTGTGTTTACGGTAAGGTTATGGAGTGATCGGCCAGTTGTCTCTCGCAGACACCGTTTGCCCGACCAAGTTCGACCGTTCCGCCCTAATTTTGGCTCGCTTATGAAAACCGAGACTGCCAAGGAGCGAATTCTGCTGGCCGCCGGCCCAATTTTTGCCGCCAAGGGATTTGAAACGGCAACCGTTCGCGAAATTTGCCGCGCGGCGGACGTGAACGTGGCGAGCATCAACTACCACTTTGGCGACAAGAAGGGGCTGTACACGCAAACGCTTTTTCTGGCTCGTGATCTGCGCGAGCAACAAGTGCCACTCCCGGCGTGGACCAATGAGGAATCGGCAGATGAAAAACTCAAAATCTTTATTGAGCTTCTGCTGCGGCGCATCGTGGCGATGCGAACCGAGCCTTGGGAGGTTCGGCTTTTGCTTCGCGAGGTCATGCACCCGAGCGACGCGGCGCCACCCTTGATCGAAAATTACTTTCGTCCGTTTCTTGATCAGCTAATGAGCATTGTCGACGAAGTGCTTGAGCATCATCTGCCGGATCACCAACGCCATCAAATTGGTTTCAGCATCATTGGACAATGTTTGCACTACCGAGTCTCAGGTGAAATGATTTCGCTAATGATCTCGGAGGACGAATACGAAAGTCATTTTGACATTCAAAACCTCGTCGATCATATCTGGCGATTCTCACTGGGTGGTCTGCATGGCATCCGCGATTCAATTTCTGGTAACTCGCCATCAGTAGCCGATCAAGTCACTCGATAAACACTTCTATTTGAATTCATGAATAAGAACTCAACCCAGCCTACTCGCTCGCGTCGAACGATGCCCGAATGGCTCAAGTACTTGATCTCGCTGGTTATCGTTGCTGTCGGAGTTTTCGGTTTCATGTTTTTGAAATCGCTTCAAAAGCCGCCAGTCACTCGACCGTCGTCTTCTTTAACTCCACAGGTGGAAACCAGTGAAGTCACCAGCTATGCCGGCCAACTGGATTTGGAAGTGACGGGTTCCGTCGTTCCTTATCGTGAAATTCGAGTGGCGGCGGAGGTCGGCGGCCGCATCACAAACAAGGCACCTGTTTGCGAGGCCGGGCACTTTGTGAGCAAAGGAGAGTTGCTGCTTGAGATCGACCCAGAGGAATACCGGCTGGAAATTGACACTCAAATGGCAACGGTCGAGCAAGCCAAGCGACGAATCGAAGAAAATTTGTTGCAGATCGCGGGAGAAAAAAAGAACATTGAATTGGCTCAGTCGGACCTAAAGCTCCAGCAAGCACAGTGGCGGCGCAACCAGCGGCTCAAAGACGCTCTTTCTCGAAGTGAGGTCGATCAATCGAGGCGAGCCGTCATCGCAGCCGAATCGGCCTTAACCTTGCGTCACAACAACCTGACTTCGCTCAACGCCACAGCCATCCGGCTCAAGTCGGTGTTGGACGTATCAAAACGACAACTGGAAAAAGCCGAGCTGAATCTGCGCCGAGCCACCGTTCCGGCTCCGGAAGACGGGGTCATCGTCAATGAAATGGTTCAGGAGGGCGATTTCGTTGCTCGTGGCACCCAACTGTTCACCTTTGAAGACACTCGGCAGGCCGAAGTGTTGTGCAACTTAACGCTTTCCGAATTGAACCAGATCCGTAAGAACGCAGCGGCCCTCGCTCGACAGAACGCCGACTTATCAGAACCATCTGAATTGAACGGTCTTGCCGAGGGCGACTTGAGTTCAGTCTATCGGCTTCCCAAGACGCCCGTCGCGATTGAAGACCCTTCCAATCCGGGCGTGATTTGGGACGGAGTGCTGGAACGATTTGATGGGATTGGAGTCGATAGCGTCACCAAGACGATTCCGTGCCGCATCGCCGTTAAGCAGCCCATTGTCGAAACCGAAAACGGAAACTATGCGTTGGTTCGTGGCATGTTTGTGCGCTGCCGGCTTGAGTTTCATGTCTCCAGCGGCGGTGGCGAAAGCCCGTACCTGTCGATTCCGGAACAGGCTGTGCAACCCAACCACCATGTCTGGACCGTCGAAGACAATCGACTGAAGCGAAAGCCGATTGAAATTGTCGACTACGTCCGCACCGCACCGGTCACTGGCTCTAATCTTTTATCCGACAATCCACGTCTTGCGATTATTGCGCGTACTGAACACGGCCCCAAAACGGGTGATCAGGTCGTGGTGTCGCCACTGTCTCAACCGTCCGACGACGCTGAGGTCGAATTGACCGGCGCGGACGCCCCGGCTGACACTGGCAGCATGAAAAAGACTTCGGTAAACACGTCGATCGAATCGAGTGTCGGCTCCGCAACTTCAGAAGCGGCAAACGGCATGGAGGGCGCGCAATGAAGTCGATCGTCAAATGGGCGATTTCAAACTCGCCGGCGATGAACACATTCTTGATTGCCGCGCTGATTGTAGGATCAGTCAGCATGGTTGTGATGCGGCGTGAGGTATTCCCAAACTTCGCACTGGAAGTCGTCCTCGTTCAGGTGCCGTTCCCGGGAGCGACTCCAGACGAAGTCGAGGAAGGCATCTGTCAAAAAATCGAGTCGGCTATCAATGGCGTCGAAGGCATCAAGAAAGTGACTTCGATCGCGGCCGAGAACTCTGGTTCGGTCGTGCTTGAACTCAACAGCAACGTCAAGGATGTGCAGCGGGTGCTGAACGACGTCCGGTCGGAAATCGATCAGATCGCGAACCAATTGCCGCCCACTGCCGAGGATGCCGAGGTAAAACAGATTGTTTTTCGCAATTCGGCGATCACATTGGGGATCACTGGACCGCCCCGCCCAGCTGACGTAGATCATCTTCAAGCGGATCTGGATCTGAGAGCGGTGACGGAGGAGATCCGATCTGACTTACTGAACCTTGAGGCAACTCTACCGGCTTCCCTACTTCGAGCCGGACTCGCGAGGCTCTATCAACCTCAAGGCAAAGCGATCTCGTCCGCCGAAATCGTGAATGAACAGCCATACGAAGTCAGTATCGAAGTCTCGGAAGACAAACTACGAGAGTACGGGCTGAACCTAAGTTCGTTTGCCGACGTGGTTCGAAACCAAAACGTCAACGTGCCCGGCGGAAAGATGGAGACGGTCAGCCAAGAACTGCTGCTGCGAGGCAACAACAAGCGTGAAACGGGCACCGAGATAGCTCAACTGGCAGTCATCACCAAGCCAAACGGAAGTATCGTCACCGTCGGCGACATCGCGAATGTCGTAGATGGATTCGAAGAAACGACCTCACTGAACTTGATCGACGGCAAGCCCGGCCTGGTCATCGAAGTCTCGAAAACCGACGACGAAGACCTGTTCACGGTTGTTGACACGGTCAAGGAATACGTCGCCACGAAACAATTGCCTCCAGGGTATTCGATTCAGTTATGGGGAGACGTCTCCATCGACGTGACCGACCGGATCGATTTGCTCAGCCGTAACGGCACTCAGGGGCTGATCTTGGTATTTGTCGTGCTGGCGATCTTTCTTGAGCTGCGGCTTGCGTTCTGGGTTGCAATGGGAATCCCGATTTGCGTGCTTGGTGCCGGTTTTATTTTGCTAATGACCGGGCAAACATTGAACATGCTGTCCATGTTTGCCTTCCTGATGGCGTTGGGGATCGTTGTCGATGACGCGATTGTGGTCGGCGAGAACATTTTCATGAAACGTCAAGAAGGAATGACTCCGTTCAACGCGGCAGTCGCCGGTACAGTCGAAGTCCTACCTAGTGTAACGGCGTCCGTTACCACGACGGTGATTGCATTCATGCCGCTAATGTATGTGTCAGGAGTGATGGGCAAGTTCATCGCCGTGATGCCCGTGGCCGTTATCGCCATGCTGGTGATCTCGCTGTTCGAAAGCATGTTGATCCTGCCGGCCCACCTCGCTCATGAGAACAACTTGTTTCTGCGAGTCACAGGAATCGCACTTTACATCTTCAAGCCGTTGCTTTGGGTATTTGAGTGGGTCAATCGCAAGGCGGCGACCGGTCTGAACTTTGTGATAGAGCGTCTTTACCAACCGCTGCTGGGTTTCTGTTTGGTCAACAAGCCAATCGTACTAGCAACGCTATTCACCAGCGCGGCGCTGGTGGCCGGTAGCTTTCTAGCGGGCTGGATGAAAGTTCAGCCATTCCCTCGGATGGATGGGCGACAGGCAATCGCAACCGTTGCGTTTCCTGATGGGACGTCGGCTTCCTTCGCGCGAAATTCTTCGGCTCGTCTGCGTGATGCAGCAGTTGAAATCAGCCGGGAAATCGAAGAAGAAACCGGCGACAAGATTGTCGACGTCGTTCACGAAGAAGTCGGCCAATCGGGCAATGCACTGCGAGGCCCAACCGGAATTTCTCGTGGCAGTCACGTTTGCAGTGTCAACGTTCACATGATTCCGCCGGGCGAACGAACCGTGACCGTCCGCCAGTTTCTCGATCGCTGGCGTGAAAAAGTGAATAAGATCCCGGGTGCCGAGGCGCTCAAGTTTGACGCTCGATCAATGGGGCCGGGCGGGTCTGCGATTGAATTTAAACTGTTGGCCAATGACGACAGCACAAAATTTCTGGAATCTGCGGCCGAAGAATGCAAGCAATACCTTGCCACCAAGGCCGGCGTCGTTGACATCGAAGATGATTCTCGACAGGGCAAGTGGGAACTGCATTTGAATCTCAACGAACAAGGTAAAGCACTTGGGATTCAAGAATCGACGCTGGCTCAAACCATCCGCGCCGTTTACTTTGGCGACGAAGTGATGCGTGTGCAGCGAGGCCGTCACGAAGTCAAGATTATGGTCCGCTACCCTCGCGATGACCGCAAAGACATGGAAAGTTTTGAAGAAATCCGGATCCGCGACAACATGGCCAACGAACGACCGATCTCGGACGTGGCAACGGCCGACTTCAAGCGGCAACTTGCTCAAATCAATCGTCTGAACTCGCAGCGATCCATCAGCGTGACGGCCGATGTAAAAAAAGAAGAAGCCAACGCTTCGGAAATATTTGACGAAATGCAAACGGACTTCATTCCAAAACTGGTCAAACGATACAAGGACGAATATGGAGCAAACTTGACCGTCGACTGGCAGGGTGAGCAGGCCGACAATGCCGAATCGATGAGTAGCTTGTTCTCTGGCTCCATCGTCGCGCTGCTGTGCATGTTCATTTTGCTGACGCTCGAATTTCGATCCTACCTGCAACCACTGATCATCATGTCCGTCATCCCATTTGGATGGATGGGCGCGATCGTCGGTCATGCGGTGATGGGGTTGGAGATCAGCCTGTTCAGCTTCTTCGGAATGGTCGCACTCACAGGTGTGATCGTGAATGACTCGATCGTGCTGGTGGACTTTATCAACCACCGCGTTCGCGCTGGCATTCCCTTCTTGGAAGCGCTGACCAATGCGGGAAAACGGCGGTTCCGACCGATCCTGTTGACCTCGCTGACCACGGTCGCTGGCCTTCTGCCGATGCTCAACGAACGTTCTATGCAGGCTCAGGTGTTGATCCCGATGGCGGTCAGCTTGATTTTCGGACTGATGGTGGGAACGCTGTTGATCCTGATCCTCGTGCCGGTGTTCTATAACATTTACGGAACGATGTTGGGCTGGATGGGAGTGCCACTGATCCCAGAAGATCACTCAGACGCGGAACCAGTCGAGAAAATCGCGGCGTAACTGACGCCACGGGCTTTGCCCTAGTGCTTTGTTCCAACTTATTTTTAGGGTGAGGGCTTACGGCGAAACGTGAACGGACCGGGTTTTTTCGGCTTGCGGAACGTTCGCAAGGATCGGCCAACCCAAATTTTCAATTGGAACAAAGCACTAGTGACTCTTGGGCCGTTTCGTGAGGCCAATTTTGACGTGCTTTTTGCTTTGCCACTAGTCGGATTGGCAATGTTCCTCAGCCAGGCCCACCGACCGGTCAAAATTCGTCGTAAAACCTGAGAATAACCGGCGAAATCGCAGCTATCACGATTGAATGAGGCTCCAATTGCCGATAAAATCTGCTCTTTCAAATTTCGATGGGTTTGGGGCCAAACTTGACTGCCCCAACCGATCGATTCCCGATGGCGATCCAAACCGGCTCGTCTAACTTTAACTTACGCAAACGGTGTTGATCCTGCTTCAAGGTTCGACCGTCACACAAAGTGACAGCCCACTGCGAAACAATTGCCGAAAGGATATTTCAATGGCAAACACACTAGTACAAGATTTGATCGACGCGGGCGTCCACTTTGGCCACCGAGCCAGCCGCTGGAACCCGAAAATGGCACCGTACATTTACGGTCGCAAGAACCAGATTCATATCGTCGACATCCGGGAAACCGTTCGCGGTTTGCTACGAGCCAAAAAGTTCACCTCGCAGGTTGCCTCGGGTGGAAGTCTCATCCTATTCGTTGGCACCAAGCGCCAAGCTTCAGGAGCGATTCAAAAGGAAGCCGAACGTTGCGGCATGCCCTACGTCAGCGAGCGTTGGTTGGGTGGAGCGTTGACAAACTTCCGCACGATCCGTAACCGTTTGACTCGCTTGGAAGAACTAGAAGAGATTCGCAACAGCGACAAAATCGAGGGGTACTCAAAGAAGGCCCAGTCTTCTCTTAACCGCGAGTACCGCAAAATCTACCGGAACTTGAATGGCATCCGTAGCATGAACCGCATGCCCGAGTGCATGATCATCGTCGATCCGAACAAAGAAAAGAACGCGATCCGCGAAGCAAAGGCTTTGGGTATCACGACTTTGGCATTGATCGATACCAACTGTGATCCCGACACCGTTGACTTGCCGATCCCCGGTAACGACGACGGCATTCGTTCAGTTGAGCTGATCATGCAGCACATGGCGGACGCCGTGCTGGCCGGTCGGAAAAATATGGTTGCCAAAAACGAAGGTGCAGACGGCAAAGGCAAAGGAAAAGGCAAACCGGCTGCAAAAGCAGCACCGGCAGCCGCTCCAGCTAAAGACGCACCTGCCGCAAGTTAATGATCGGCTGACCGAACTCAGGCCACGGCGGTTCGATTGGACGACCCGTCGTGAACCATTTGCAGGCACCAACGTCTGCATTGGTAACATTTCTCGGATCACGACGCTCGGGATCCGCTCTTATTTTCAACACTCACACATTCAAGACTTAAGATAAGTCAAACAGTAACACAGGAAAGACCATGGCAATTTCAGCAAAAGACGTCAGCGAACTGCGTAAAGCAACCGGTGCCGGAATGATGGACTGCAAAAAGGCGCTCAACGAGTCTGGCGGCGACTTCGACGGAGCACTCGACTACCTGCGTAAAAAGGGACAAAAAGTTGTCGCCAAGCGAGCTGACAGAGACGTCACCGAAGGCACTGTTGTCGCATTGACCAACGAAGCGGGCGACAAAGGCCTCGTTATGGCGCTCAGTTGCGAGACCGACTTCACGGCCAAGAACGACGTGTTCGTTGACATGGCCAAGAGCGTCGCAGCATTGGCGATGGAAAAACTGCCGGCCACCAAGGAAGACTTGGCTACGCTCGAACTAGACGGTGCTCCTGTCGTTGAAAAACTGAATGGTCTGACCGCCGTTGTTGGTGAGAAGATGGAAGTCTCGCAGTACGCATTGATCGAAGGCAGCAACATTGCTTCTTACATTCATGCCGGCAGCAAGATTGGCGTAGTGGTTTCTTACAAAGACGGTGGCAAAGGTGACGAAGCTGCTCAGTTCTTCCGCAGCGTTGCCATGCATATTGCCGCGATGAGCCCATCGATCATGCGACCGGAAGAGTTTGAAGCGGACTTCGTTGCCAAAGAGACTGAGGCGATTCAGGCTCAGATCAAGGCCGAGAACGAACTGAACGAAGCTGAGAACCTTGGCAAGCCTCAGAAGAAGATTCCACAGTTCGTCAGCAAGTTGCAACTCACGCCGGAAGTTCTGGCGAAAGCCGAAGAGGACATCAAGGCCGAGTTGGCTGCTGAAGGCAAGCCGGAAAAAATCTGGGACAAGATTGTGCCCGGAAAGCTGGAACGCTTCATCAGTGACAACACGACACTGGATCAAGAGCGTTGCTTGATGAGTCAAACCTTTGCGTTGGACGACACAAAAACGGTTGAGCAAGCCGTTAAGGATTTCGCTGACGGGGCCGAACTGCTCGGCTACGCTCGCGTCGCAGTTGGCTAATTCCAATCGATGCGTTTAACAGTAAAATAAAAGCTCTCACCATCGTGAGGGCTTTTTTTGTGCATGCCGCAATGCCATCTGCTTTTGGGGACAGCGCCAAACTGACTGAATGAACAACGAGAAGGACCACTGATTATCTTTGATTTGATCTAGGGTCGACGAGCTTTTTCACGCTCATTTGTTATTTGTTATTTGTCATCTATCATTTGTCATTGGTACCTCTGTTCCGTTTAATGCTGTGGTCACGACACTCCGCGTGATGCCAATTCAGTAGCCATCACACTCCGTGTGATGCCCAAACCACATTCATCACTC
>CAZLYM010000018.1:0-2015 GCA_964563475.1 uncultured Pirellulaceae bacterium | reverse complement strand
TGCCAATTCAGTAGCCATCACACTCCGTGTGATGCCCAAACCACATTCATCACTCGGAGTGTGATGGCTACTTTGACGGACTTGTCGTCCCTTTTTAAATCTCGCAACGTGGATTTCAAAAAATGAAGACCATGATAGCCAACCGACTACGGATATTTCTGACCTTGATGCTGGCGATGGCGACCGTTGGATGTGGAGAATCTTTTCCCAAACCGGCGATTGCTTCAGGAACCAAACCTGAACGTTTCCGTGTTCTGCTTTTTCCCCGACAATCCCGGCTCGTTGATACCAATGGAAACATGCATTCGATCGAACGGGCGATCCCGGTTCGACTGCCTGAAGCGTTGAGCGATACCGTGGAAGTTTACATTGCCGACGGCAAGGCGAACTTTAACCGAACTGACTTCGCATGCATTCCACCTGACGCACAGGGCGAGCAACTCGTATCTCGGCTCAATGCGAATCTTGCCGCCGATCCTGACCCAGAGACGTATCAGTCTGTGAGCTTTTCCATCAGTGCTGACGCCGTGTGCAGCTACAAAATCCGTGCAAAATCAGGACGACCAACCATCTTCGAATATACCGTCGACGAAAACGATGTACCGACTCCGAAAACACGTTAGAGCGTGCTCAGTTGGTGGATTCACTTCGTTTGGCTACTTATAATCGCGGCACAGGCTCTCACAGACTCCATGCATGAAATCTTGACTTGCGTGTGTATTTAGTAGACGCTTGTTTTTCCCGGCTCAGTGTTTGTAACTGTTATCAACCGAACCCGCGAGCCACGCTGCTTCCACGTGCCCCATCAACCTCCGCCGCCCGGGTAATGCGGGCGTTATCCTATCAATCATGAAGAACTGCCCCTTTGCATTACTCGCCTGCCTTTTTTTCAGTTGCGGGTGCGACCCCACCAACAACGCGCCAACCACGCAAGAGGCTCGGAATTCGCTCGGCGATCTAGAAAATGTCGCCCATCCCACAGTTGCGACACAGAACACCGAGGAACCGGGGCTCGTCCCACCCCTGTCAGCGGAGGAGGTTGTCCGTATGTTCATCATAGCGCGAGTGATTGGCGATCAAGACGCTCTTAAACTCCATTGCACTGATCACCCAGAACTCGACATCCTTTTTGACAGCCTTTTTTCTGGCGCGGCAGCGGAAAGGCTCGCAGAAAAAGTATCGAAGGTTCCAATGCGAGAACTTGCTGCTGGCGATACGGTCAGTTTGAATGGGGAACTACTTGATGTGACAAACGCGATGGTTAGCGAAACGCGAAAATTATTTGTAACAAACCAAGAGCCGGCGCCGTTTGCCGTTCATCTTATCGACGGAAACTGGAAGGTTGATCCGACCCCGTCTATTGAGGCCAAAAAGAAACTGGACGAGTAACTGGAGATACAATCTGCCAGATACCAAATAGGTGTTTAACATCGCGTTGAAGCAACTTCGCTTGAAGCGATTGGATCCAAGCGGTAGACTATTTCAAGTCGGCATGATTGCTCCTTTGAGAAAAAAGGAAATCACGCGGCACACTCAAAACAAACTGGTGCAACCACTTCATGTCGATCATTGTTTATACAATCTTGGGAACACTTGTCGTGTTCCTGTTGGCCTTAGCAATCTCCTACGGCTTTGCGGCCGTATTCACTCAACGAGCAGAAAACGGCCACCTAAACCCGGAGGTCGACTCTCGCTGGATTGTCTTTCTACTCGTTGGAACGGCAGCCTTATATCCAGTTTTCGCGAGAAGTGTTCGAGCAATCAAACCATCTGAGATCGTCGACACCTTCTTGATTAGTTCGGTTACGCTCATCGTGGCCTGGCTATTTATACAAAATCGGCGCGGGCCAAAGCCACGAGGCACCAATCTGATGAGGGCCGACCATAAAGCTGAAGATGGCGGAGCCTGAACTTTCGCTCAGGCCGCTAGCCCTTCCGGCAGCTTTACGTTGCTAGTTTTTTGTACTTGAAGCGGCGGGGCTCGTCTTCGGCGATGCCCAGTCGCTCGCGGCGCT
>CAZLYM010000017.1:18199-30132 GCA_964563475.1 uncultured Pirellulaceae bacterium | reverse complement strand
CTCACGAGCGTGGTTCCACTCGCTGCAAAACGTCATTCGCCGCCAGCTTCAGACTTGTCGTCTGACTCATCGTCTTCTGATTTATCGTCTTCTGATTTATCGTCTTCTGACTCGGCTTCCTCTGATTCAGCATCTTCTGACTCAGCATCTTCTGACACATCGTCACTCGCTTCACGCCCAGATCGTTCTTCTTCCAACTCTTCTGACGTTGGCAATGGGTCTCGCTCACCCTGCGCGGATCGGTAGTCGATAAAATCCTGCATGGGAAAATCAGCGGGCCATTCGCGATTGGTGATGTCGAGCATATCTTTGAGCTCTATCATCGAATCGACCAGATCGTCCGCAAAAACACCAGTTCTCAAATCAGGGTGCTTCTTGAACACGTCATCCCATTGATCGAACGCGTCAAGGTACAACGAAATGGCCCCGCGCCGAGTCGTCGACTTCTCGGCTGTTTTGAAATCGACTCTGAACTCATCATCGTAGATCGACCGGCGACGCATTTGCTCGGCATCGTACAAGGCCTGCCGCGCGAGCAAAGTAGGTGTCTCGGATTCGGCCAACGTACGGGCTCGCCAATAGCTATAGTTCACGACTTGCGAGTCCTTCGCAATGGTTCGCATCTGCTTCTTGACCTGAGCGATATCCGCCAAAACTCGCTGCGCTTCCAGCTTGTTTTCTTCGCTGGCTGCCGAAACGACCCTCGCGTCCAACTCCTTATCCAGCCGTTCGATTCGAGCACTCGCCTGACGAGCCAATCGCAATTCCTCATCGCCGCGTTGATCAACAGGCAAGGACAAAGCGTACTCTTCTTCCGGAGTCAGATTCGCCAACGATTTCAACTCGGTCAGCAAACGATCACGCTCTTCTGGCACCAGTTCATCCAACCGAGCACGAAGGTTATCGAGCCGACTTTCATACTCCGCCAATCCTTCAAGCGTAATCGTCACCCCCAACGAGTTCGTGATCTTATCGCGACCATAGTCCAACCATTCTTCGTGAGCCGTCCGCCAGTATTCCTGAATGACTTCGTCTGACCGGAACTCATCCTGCAACGAAAGCGATTGATTTCGCAACTGAGCCGGACGTTTCATAAAGAACATAATGTCGCTTATCTGCTGCAGCCCAACCGCAGAATCGACCAGCTCCCGTGACTTGTCATACCACTGGTAAGCCATTTTCCAACTATCGTGACCGTAAGCACGCGTATCGTAAGAGTCGGGCGCAATCTCGTCCGACATTTCTTCATGAAATTCGCTATCTTCGCGGAAGATACGTCGGAAAGATTCTTTCTCGTCCGATTTCCCAAACTTGTTACCCGTAAAGAACCCCAAGTTGTCCGACATTCGGTGGTCCGTTTTGTTATACGGAATCCCTCGCTTGAGAAAACCGAGACCTTTCTTGACCCAATGATAACGGTACTCATAGTCATCAAACTCCATCGAGACGTTGTACGCCAAGTTGTGAGCCTGAAATTCCCAGACCTTGATGAAGTTAGGTTGGATTTTCGTCAGTGCTTCAAGCGTTGCGGCAAGCTGGTCATAGTTTTCGGTTTTCTTGTGCTCGATCGCCTGCAACCACAGCATGTTGACCGCCACGCCTCGCAGGCCAAGTGAGGCCAACTTCATCGTTTCACTGGCGGGGTCGATCTTCGACAACTGCGACTGCGACAGACTATATTCGTCTCGCAACTGAGACAGCTTACCGCCCGAGTTACTGTCCTTGACGTTTTCGGCGCGTTGAGCGGGCCGAGAGATTAACGACATCGGAATCAGCAGCGCGACGATCGCGAGCAGATAAATGATTTTTCTGACGAATGGGCTTAACTGGTTCACTTGGCAATCTCCCGTGTCTTCAGCGCGAAGTAGCCCAAAATGGTCAGACCAACCACAAATGCGGCGGTAATCACTAAGGCAACGATCAGTCTCTGCGGATCAATCGAATATCCAAAGGTCAAAAAGTCAGAAAAATCCAGCTGCGAGAAATCAGGCGCCAGATAGGTCAGTCCGGCCAACAGCCAGACCAACAGGTTATCGACTTGCTCCATCAGCGTTGTCAAAACCCCGGTTTCCAAGCTGACCTGCATATTCTGCTGAGTAATCACGCGGATAAACGACTCGATCGGTCCACCGCCATCGGTGTCCGGAAGCGTCAACTCACGCACGAAACTACTGTAGAACCCGAGAATCGCCATGACCACAATTCCCAGCATCGTGACGGGCGTATTCAAAAACGTACTGAATGCGACTCCCATCGAGATCACGATCATCAACTGGCACCAGATACCCAGATAACCTTTGAAAAAGTTTAGCCAGTAGAGCGTGTCACCTGCTCGGAAATAAACGTCCGCTCGAGCGACACCCAAAAACTGCCCTGCGTCGCGACACGACAGACTGACCATCATGTTTCCGTTTTTCGCGTAGTCGTCAAACAAGTCATAGGCTCCCTGTTCCACGATCGAGCCATCGGGAGCAAGCACCTTGCCGACAAGCTTACGAGGAATTGGCAGCGTCTGAAGCGTGTACTCGTTCGTTTCGAAGGTGATCATGTCAGATACGAAACGATTGTCGACTTCCGGGTTGTCCGGAATACTTTCAAACTCCAACCCGGCCATGACTCGTTTTTCAACATCGGCCTTGTAGGTACGAAAAACGCTCAGACTCATGTCCAGCGGAATCACCTCGGTGCGTCGAAACAGTGATTCACGAAGCCCTGAAAACTGGAATAGTCCCCGCGCCAGGGAAGATTGAAGTCTTGCCGATCCGCCGTCAATGTAGCCACGGTACCCCCATTCGTTTCCGACGTTCGTACCACGATCTTTCATGTCACCTTCGCGATCACGAAACCGCAACGATTCAGCGTAAATGGGCACACGAGCCCGGAAGTAGCCGACCGAAGAGCCCAACTGGATCCGAGCATCCTCTCCTTCACCTTCGACAGTTACCGGGTGAGTATGTCCTCCCACCGGTTGGCAAACGACTCGTCGATACTTGATGCGACCGTTCGGTAACTTGACTGAGTCGACAACATTCGTCGCGACCAGAACCGGTGAATCAGCGTCGCGAATATCCTCGACTAATTCCAAGCGATGACTGTGCCCCGAGGCCGGAGTCGTCTGAGCCTCCATGACGGCGTTTTCAGAAACGCGGCGGCCAGAGAAGCGAGATTGCCGACGGCCCAAGTCCACGTCCACGAACGAGGCCAGCGTCTGAGTATCTCCGACAATCTGATGCTCGTGCGAAAGGCCTCGCCAGACGAAGAAGAAACTAATCACCGCCATCAAAGCGAGCAGGGCAGTGCACACCGCTCCAAGCCCCATGATTCGCCCGAGCACAATTTCGGACGATCGAACTGGCTTGGTGACCACGGTGTAAATCGTTTTGTTCTTGATGTCCTCAGGCAAGCTGAACGCACTGACCAACATGCCCATCAGCAGCACCAGCATCTGGGTGCCCCACAACACAAAGTTCACGTAAATTCGATCGGGGTGCTCGCTGGCCGAATTCAAAAACCAACCGCCAAACAGCAGGATCGCCGCGAAAATCCCAAACGTCACCAACAGGACTCGCCGGCGCAACGCTTCTTTGGCCGTTAGCCGAGCAATCGCGATAAGGCGTCGAAACGACATCCCCAAAAAGTCAGGAACCGCTTCGCCAATAACTTGTGCGACGACGTAAAACGCCTCGAACGGACCGTGGCGAAAAACAGCAACGACGTAGCCTACGAAAAGTCCAAGCAGACTGGCGGCGACCAAGATCGCTAAAAACAACAGCGACCCGGGGCCAATCCATTGGAAAAAGTCGGGAAATCTTTCGACGACCATTAGACGAAGTTTTCAGTGTTCAGTGTGAAATTTTCAGTGTGAAGCAATAGCCAACAGGCCCTTACGGTCTCTAGTTCGAATCAACGCCAGAAGAGCGATGCCCCGGACGAGCCTGACTTTCGCGAACAATGTCAAGGAACAATTCTTCCAGCGTGGTACGAGGGTTATCCACCGACAGCACATCGCCACCGTGTTTGGCGATGACCGCTCGGATCTCCTCGGCGGCCGCTTCGGGCAGATTTTTTGCTCGGATCTGCGTTTCTTCGCTGACTTGCAACAGGCTGTCGACTCGACCTAACTCCTTCAAGTCACCTTGATACAACACTGCGATTCGATCACACACATCCTGCACGTCAGCCAACAAGTGACTACACATGATAATCGTTTTCCCTTGATCACGAAGCTTCAGGATCATGTCCTTCATCTCTCGTGTTCCAAGCGGATCCAGACCGGACGTCGGTTCGTCCAGCAAGATCAAATCGGGGTCATTGATCAAAGCTTGAGCCAAACCGATTCGGCGAGTCATTCCCTTGGAGTACTCTTTCAGCTGACGTCGCTTGGCCCAAGTGAGCCCCACCTGTTCGATCAAGGATTCCACTCGCTCCTTGCGAACGGCGGCCGGCATGTCGAACAGCCGTCCGTAGAAGTCCAATGTCTCTTCGGCGGTCAAAAATTTGTACAGATACGATTCCTCGGGCAGGTAACCAATCCGCTCGTTCTTGGTAACCTCCGTCGCATTCCTGCCAAACACCAAGGCTCGACCGCTGGTTGGGAACAACAGCCCTAGCAACAGCTTGATCGTCGTTGACTTGCCCGAACCGTTGGGGCCCAGCAGCCCGAAGATCTCACCCTTGCGAACCTCCAAGTCCAACGCATTGAGAGCCCGGACCTTCTGCCGTCCCCAGAAATCTCGGTAGATTTTGGTCAGGTTTTGGGTCTCGACCACCACGTTGGGGTCATAGTCCGGATTGGTCTGCTCAAGCTTAGTAACCTGACCGGATTTGGGAGTATCTTCTACAGCCGAGGAAGCGGATGAATTTTCGGTGCTCATCAATGAGTTCTCGAAGAATAAGTGTGCAGTGAGGCGGGTGTCGACAGCACGGGGAAAACCGAGGTTGAGTTATTAACGCTGGCGGATCGCGGGCGTCCGATGCCACAGCCAAGCGGTGTTCACACAATTTGCTACGAAGCCTAAGGCCCATCGGTTCGACGGGCCGTTCTACTTACTGAACATGATAGATGTCGCTAAATTAGGGTTCAACCAGCCTCCCCACCAAATTGAACCAATGTCGACGCCCGCCAAAATTACTTTATCCCAGTCGCTGGCGGAGCTGTACGGTCGAATCAATTATGAGCGGCAGGTCAGAATCCCGCCAAACGGCTTCCGCCTGAACAAAATGCGTGAACTTCTCAGCCGGATGGGGGATCCTCAATCCGATTACCCCGCCATTCACGTAGCCGGCACCAAGGGAAAAGGCTCCGTGTCGACGATGGTGGGCAGCATTCTGACCACGTCCGGCTTTCGCACTGGAGTCTACACATCGCCCCATCTTGAGAAAATCAATCAGCGGATGGCGATCGATGGCGCCCCAATCACCGATGCTCAACTGCTGGACGTCCTGCTGAAAATGGGGCCGACAATCGAGGCGATGGATCAGGAGGCAGCCCAAACCGGCGGCAACCAGCTGACATTTTTTGAAATCACCACCGCTGCGGCGATGCTCTTTTTTGCTCAGCAGTCGGTCGACTTCGCGGTCTTAGAAGTCGGTCTGGGTGGCAGGCTGGATTCGACCAACGTCTGCGAACCAGCCGTTTGTGTGATCACCAACATCAGCCTCGATCATACTCGGCAACTTGGCAACACAATCGACAAGATCGCTCGTGAGAAAGCCGGGATCATTAAACCCCGCGTGCCGGTCGTCAGCGGAGCCACCAAACCTGACGCCATGGCAGCGATTTCCGAAGTCGCAGCAGAAAAATCGGCAACGCTTTATCAGCTGGGTCAAGATTTCTCCATCGAGCCATCTGCCAAACCAAATGATTCGAAGCCGGCCACACTGGGCGTAACCAGCTTGGTTGGCGATCAAATCCCAGACATCAAAGGAATTGAGCTCAGCTTGCCGGGTGCCCATCAACGAACCAACGCAGCACTCGCAATCGCCGCCGTCAACCTGCTGGACGATCCACACGATCGCATCGGGCCGGAATCCATTCGAAAAGGGCTTGCCAAGGCAACCCTGCCGGGACGATGCGAAATCGTATCGACCGCGCCGCTGATGATTCTGGATATCGCTCACAATCCCGCATCCGCATCTGCGCTCGCCCAGACTCTGACGACAGAAATAAAGCGATGGCGATCCGCCAGCCGGCGCACGATTATTTTTGCGACAAGCGGTGACAAGGACGCCGCCAGCATGCTGGCAAGCCTAGCAGGCTGTTGCGATCGAATCGTGCTGACCGAATACCAAAGCAATCCGCGAGGTTTCAAACTTGACCAGCTGATCGAGCTGACTCGAACGCCTCAGGCGGCAAACTCGCTTTCGAACATCACGCTTGACAGCTACCCGAACCCGGCGGCCGCCTTGGCAGCCGTCCTTGAAGACTCGACCTCGGATGACGCGATTTGCGTCACGGGCTCAGCATTTCTGGTGGCGGAACTTCGCCCGGAACTGGGGGATTGACGTGAGAACCCGGTTTTTTAAGTTCCAGATGCTTCAAAAGACTCGATCAGCCCGTTCTATCTGTTGATTCGCAGTCTTTTTTGCGTTATCCTCTTCCCTCCCCCAAACGAACGCCGATAAAGAAAAATCCGGCAACCCATTAGAGTTCACGAAACGACAGGAACGAACACAATGCGTAACGAACGCCACCGCGAGCTTGCTCGTCGAAGGACACGCAAGAAAAAAATGACGCTGATCAAGAAGCGAGCCGCCAAGGCATCCGCTTCCGAAAAACAAGTGCTGGCCGACAAGATCCGCCGCATGACGCCCGGCGCTGAAGAGCTGATCAAGACACTTGGACTATCCAAGTAAACGACCAGCGAAGTAAACGCTCGCAGTTTACCGAAACTCAAGCCAACGGTTTTTCCGTTGGCTTTTTTTGTTGACTTATTTTCGCTCAGACAAATTTGGAACACACCCCATGAGCACACCCGCTTTCGAAGGCTTCAGCCCCAAGACGATCAAGTTCCTCAAGCAACTGAAGAACAACAATAATCGCGACTGGTTCAACGAACACAAGGACGAGTACGAGACATTTGTTCGGGAGCCCGGATTGGCATTCATCCGAGACATGGAAAAGCCGCTCCAGAAAGTGTCTCCCTTCTTCACAGCCGTCGCCAAGAAAACGGGTGGATCGATGATGCGAATCTATCGTGACATTCGGTTCTCAAAAAGCAAAGTGCCTTACAAAACAAACCTTGGCATTCACTTCCGGCATGAAGCGGGTAAAAACGCGCATGCTCCCGGTTTCTATTTTCACATCCAGCCAGACGAAATCCTGTTGGGGGTCGGCATCTGGCAACCCGAAAGTGAGCCACTCAAACAGATTCGAGTGTTAATCGACGACGACCAAGCTCGTTGGAAACGTATCGTCAGAAAAAAAGCGTTCCGTGAAAACTTCCGCCAAAGCGGAGACAGCTTAAAACGTCACCCGCGAGGCTACGATCCCGAACACCCTCTGATCGAAGACCTCAAACGTAAAAGTCACATGGCGCTGACCTACCTAGAACAGCCAGACATCTTGGATCACAAGTTGATCGACAAATTAGTGGCTCACATGAAAATGGCGATGCCGTACATGCGATTCCTATGCGACGCCCTGCACTTGCCTAGCTAAAGAGAGGCTTCACAAGCGGCAGATGATGCCAACTACCGCGACTTCAGGAACATTGGTTACACTGATGCGTTGGCGACTAAAAACTGCGGCCGGACAATCTACAGGGATACAGATAAAGGGACATAGAATGAGACTTGTATTTTCAATCGCGTTATTCCTTTGCCTTGGAGCATTCGCTCATGCCGGACAGCCCGGCGGTTCTGCAAAAGCTCGCTCGGAAGAGCCAGCGTCTCAAGCGAAACCAAATATTCTGTTTATCGCGGTCGACGACCTACGACCCGAACTCGGGTGCTACGGTTCCGAAATCGCCGTCAGTCCACACATCGATCGACTTGCTGAATCGGGCGTCACCTTCACTCGCGCTTATTGCCAACAAGCAGTTTGCAATCCCTCGCGGGCGAGCCTGATGACAGGACTACGGCCAGACACAATTCAAGTTTGGGATTTGCAAACCGATTTCCGAACGACACGCCCCCAGACGGTAACACTACCTCAACAGCTGATGAAACATGGTTACCACACGGTTGGAATCGGCAAGATTTACCACAACATCATTCAGGATGCGGCGTCGTGGAGTGAGCCAAAAATGAATGTCCCGGACTACCCCTATGATCCGGATGCCGTCTATCGCGCGAAAGAGAACGTCGACTGGCTTGAGAAAAAGAAACAGGGATTGATTGCCAAAGGAGACAAAAGCAGGGTCGATCAGTTTGGTAAATGGTATTTAAAACACGTCGCGACTGAAAATCCTGACGTGGACGACGATGCGTATTTCGATGGCGCCCAAACAACGGTAGCCATCGAGAAAATGAAGCGACTCGCCGAAAAAGAAAAACCGTTTTTCTTGGCTGTCGGTTACTACCGGCCGCACTTACCCTTCAATGTGCCAAAACGTTATTGGGATCTGTACGATCGTGAAGCCATTCCGGCTGCCCCCAACCCATCAATTCCAAAAAACGCGCCGATCATGGCGGTGAACACCGCACGAGAAATCCGAGGCTACACCGATTTCAAAGACATGCCACAACCTCATGAAGGGTCGCTCACCGAGGATCAAGCCCGTTTGCTGAAACACGGCTACCTTGCATCGGTCAGCTATATCGATGCACAAGTCGGACGACTACTCGACAACCTGCAGAAACTAGGATTGGACGACAACACCATCGTCGTACTGTGGGGAGACCATGGGTGGAAGCTTGGCGAACATAACAGTTGGTGCAAGATGACGAACTTTGAAATCGATACGCGAGTCCCATTGATCGTCCGGGCGCCCAACGCAAAAGAGAACGGAAAACAATGCGCACAGTTGGTCGAATTTGTTGACATCTACCCAACGCTGTGCAAACTCGCAAACGTACCGCTCCGCGACGAATTGGAAGGGACAAGCTTGACGCCGCTGCTGGCCGACGCCAAACGCCCTTGGAAGAAAGCTGTGTTCAGTCAGTTTTTGCGGGACGGGATTTGGATTGCCCCGGACAATGTCGCTTACATGGGACGATGCGTCCGCACCGAGCGATATCGATACGTCGAATGGACCAAGAAAGACTCAAAAGATGTTGTCGCCCGAGAACTTTACGATCTCAAAAATGATCCGCTTGAGAACGAGAACGTTGTGGAAGACAAGAACAATAGCGAGACCATTGCCAAGCTCGCGTCAATATTGAAGCAGGGCTGGAAGCAAGCTCTCCCGCAGTAAATTGTGATACCACCGCCCGTGATTCATCCAAAATTTAAGTCTTTCCCGCTTCTTCGTGGTGGGCATCGTCAGACGTTGGCGGCGTTTTTAGTCGCGGGAAAGCGTCAGCCCTACCAGGCGACCCAGCATGCGTTTGACTTGGATGAACTCGATCGCACAATTTTGCACGACGACCGTCCTCCAAATTGGACGGACACCGACCCCGTCGCATTAATGATGCATGGCTTGGCTGGATGCCATCGCAGTGACTACATGGTTCGGATCGCAAACAAACTGAATCGGCTGGGCGTCCGCACGTTTCGGATGGACCATCGGGATTGTGGTGCCGCCATGGGAATGGCTCAACGCCCGTACCATTCTGGCAAAAGCGAAGATCTCCTAGCGGCGTGGCAAATGGTTCGCAGCCTGTGCCCTCATTCACCTGGGGCCGTCATCGGATTTTCCTTGAGTGCAAATATCGTGGTAAAGGCCGTTGGAACTTGCGGTTGGTCATCCGACGACGCTGACGGGCCGCGTTGTGCCGTGGCAGTCAATCCACCCATCGATCTTGATCAGTGCTCCCAAGCCCTTAGCCGCTGGAGCAATCGGATCTACGACAAGTATTTCGTGAAGCTGTTAATGCGGGATGTTGAACGGCGACTGGCCAACTTTCCTTCGTCGCCCAAGCCACTGTGGAAAACTTCCCCGCGAAGCCTGCGAGAGTTCGACGATTTGTATACGGCGCCGGCCGGGGGCTTCGATGATGCTGCCGACTATTACGCTCGCTGCAGCGGCAACCAATATGTCCAATCGATCAAAATTCCAACTTTGATACTGACCGCGGAAGACGATCCAATCGTCCCGCCGGATGCATTTCGCGAACTACCAGCTGTCGAAGGAGTGACGGTCCATATCGCTCCCTCGGGAGGACATCTGGGCTATCTTGGTCGGAAGCAGGCGGATCCCGATCGACGATGGATGGATTGGCGAGTTATCGAATGGATAATGCAAATTTTGACAACCGCACAAATATGACCGTCACGGAAACCGAAACCCCGCTGACTTTATTGCCACCAGCCAAGGATGTGCCAAGCTTCAATAAATGCGGTTAAAAGCAGCGTCACGAGAATCAGCCCTAACATCAACCAGCGAGACCAGTGCGATATCTCGCGATCATTGCTCACCGGTCGGACTCCGACTAACCAAAACACAACACTGCCCGCCAAGACGATGGCGACCATGTTGGTCAAAAACAGCAACGTCGAACCTGCCGCCAGAATGAAATCGCCCACGGCCAGCGCCAGTCCGGACGTGGCCAGCGGAGGCACCAACGCCGCAGCGATCGCGACGCCCGGAATCGCCGACATTAAGTTCGGCCGGCCCAACGCGTAAGCCGCCGCAATCCCGCTGACCAACGCAACCATCAGGTCGATAAAGCCCGGCATGTTCCGACTGGACATCTCCTTGGTCGCCACGGGATCTGCCACAAACAGAAACGCAACCAATCCTGTCAGCAGCCCGATACAAAACGCCGTTGCAAACCCCATCCAAACGGTTTTCACCGAGGATCGAATCAGCTTCTGATTTTCTTGAGCCAATCCTAGCCCGATCGCAATGATCGGCGTCATCAACGGAGCGACCAGCATGGCTCCAATCACAACGGGAACCGAGTCGTCGATCAGCCCGAGTGCGGCGATCAGGGTCGACAGGCAGATCATGGCGATAAAATCAAAGTTCCACTGCGAACTTGCGTGAACTTTTTCAAACAAATCAATCCGCTGCTCACGACTGAGCTGCGGAATGTACCGTTGCACGACTTGCTGCAAACTACCGACGACGCGATTGGCAAGCGGAACGGCGTTTCGCACGGCAGCGATCGCCGGTATGTCACCTTCCTTGGCCCCGGGAACTGAATTCATGACCTGATCAATCTCACGCCGCCGCCGTGAGCCAAACAGAATCAAGTCATAATCCTCAGCCGGCAACTTTCGAACGCCTTCGATCACGCTGCTAGACAACATTGTCTTCTGCCGAGCATCTTTGTGGGCCCTACCCAGCTCAGCGCGCACGATCCGCTCGAGCCGTCGATCACCGACCTCAGTCGCCCACTGGTCAAGCTCCGGCTCGAACAGCATCGCGGTTAACTCGCCCTCGGTAGCCTCCGCCAAACGCCAGCCAGTCAACAGCGTCGCTCGATCATCCTGATCTTCCGTCACTACCGACAGGATCTTCAATTTCTCTGTTTCTCGCACGAGATCATCATGCAGATACATCGTCCGACACGGCGCGACGCGATACAGTTTGTCGTGCCAGTCGGTTGCGTTAACGTCTTGACGCGACTCAACCGATTTCGGAATGATCAGCAGCTCAATTTTCATTGACGCAATCGCTTCGGCCAAAGCTGTCACCGTGTCAGCCGCTTCAAAACATCGAGCGGAAAACGTGATCGACGGCTGTTCGGATATGGCAGCACCATCGCCGGCATCCGATTCAATTTCTGGTTGCGGCGTTTCATCAGCCTCTGCCGAGGACGAGTCCGAGTCCGAGTCCGAGTCCGATTCTGAATCGACCGTGGCCAATCCCAGTGGTTCCATCTGA
>CAZLYM010000017.1:6799-18099 GCA_964563475.1 uncultured Pirellulaceae bacterium | reverse complement strand
CGAGTCCGAGTCCGATTCTGAATCGACCGTGGCCAATCCCAGTGGTTCCATCTGAGCCGCGATCGCGGTTTCAATCGCGCCGGCAGGTTCCGCCAAATCAACGTCGGTCCACTTTGCCGCCCCCTTGGATCGTTTGACAACAATCGCCAACAGATCCGTCGACTGAGCCTGCGCGAAACGCGCCGCCCATGGCAGAATCTGAGCCGCATGTTTCTCATCGTTTAGAACAACAGCAACACTCACGACGATTCTCCCTCGATCAGGTTACGGAACTCGGCCTCGGTCAGCACCGGCACGCCCAGCGACTGAGCTTTCGTCAACTTGCTACCCGCTTTCTCGCCCGCCACTAGGTAGTCCGTCTTGCTAGAAATACTGGACCCTGCTTTGCCGCCGTGTTGTGTGATTAAAGCTTTAATTTCGCCCCGAGTGTATTCAACTAGCTTACCCGTTACGACAAGTGTTTTTCCCTCCAGCACGCTGCTGACCTTGGCCGCCGCTGCCTGATCCACCTCCATCTTGATACCCAGCACGACCAAGTCGTCAACGATATGTGCTCCCGAAGCTGAGCTGAGAAACTCGTGGACACTTGCCGCAATGATGTCGCCCACTTCATCGGTTTCGGCCAGCGTTTCCAAACTTGCGGCTCGCAGAGCTTCCATGGTTCCAAACCGTTCGGCCAACACGCGTGCCACCGTAATTCCGACGTGCCGAATCGACAGTGCATTCAAGAACCGAGCCAACCCTCGGGATTTACTTTGCTCGATCGCGGCTAGCAGCTTCTCGGTCGAGATTTTGCCCATCCGTTCGAGTTGTGAAACTTTTTCGAACGTCAGACGATACAGATCTCCGTAATTCATAACCAATCGACTGGACACCAATTGATCGACCAGTTTGTCTCCCAAACCTTCGATGTCCATCGCATCACGAGTCGCAAAGTAGCGAACTCGTTCCTTCAACTGAGCCGGGCATTCGAAGTTCGGGCAGCGGATGTAAACTCCACCCTCATCTTTGACCAATGCCGTTTCACATTCAGGGCAAATTTCAGGAAACTTATAGGGAGTCGAATCAGTCTCATTGCGCAGGTGTTTTTCTACGCGAACGATATGCGGGATGATCTTACCGGCTTTCTCGACTACCACCGTGTCACCCACGCGGACATCCTTCCGCTCGATCTCTTCGGCGTTGTGCAAACTGGCACGCGAAACCGTAGTCCCGGCAAGCTCCACGGGTTCCAGATTTGCGACCGGCGTGATGGCTCCAGTTTTTCCAATCTGTACGGTGATCGAATTCAGCCGCGTGACCGCTTCATACCTCTCCCATTTGTAGGCGGTTGCCCAGCGAGGACTTTTCGATCTCGCACCAAGCTCCTCGCGGTGATCGAATCGATTCAGTTTGACGACCAGACCGTCAACTTCAAAATCAAGCTCATGCAGGGTTTCGACAACCGATTCACAGTGAGCGGCAGCGGCCTTGATGCCCGCAAATTTTTCGACACGCGGTGTTGCCGGCAATCCGTAACTACCAATTTCGTCAAGAAACGCCATGTGATCGCTACTTTGCAATCCTTCACACAGCCCGTTGCCATGGCAGAACATTCTCAGATTTCGTGACGCACAAACTTTCGGGTCGAGCAGGCGAATCGTTCCCGCAGCGACGTTTCGTGTGTTCTTGTACTCAGCTTCTCCAGCGGCAACCTGCCGTTGGTTCAACCGTACCAGTTCCGCATTGCTCATGTAGACTTCACCACGGACTTCCAAAAGCGACGGTGGAGATTCAACATTCAGACGAAGCGGCACGTCGTTGATGGTGCGGACATTGTGAGTAATGTCATCTCCCACCTTGCCGTTGCCTCGGGTGAGCGCCCGCTTGAGAACGCCTTGCTCGTAGATCAATGTCGCCGCAACGCCATCAATTTTTAGTTCGACCACCCACTCAACTGGCTCGTCTAAATCGGCCTCGATCTTTGTTCCGAAGCTGATCAATTCTTCCACCGAAAACGCGTTGTCGATCGACAACATCGGCACCGAGTGTTCAAAATGCTCCAGATGCGGGACTGGCTGATCACTGATCCGCTGCGTTGGGCTGTCAGGCGTAATCAGCTGCGGGTTGGCGGCCTCCAACGCTTTCAGCTGATTCATCAACCGGTCGTACTCCGAATCGGAGATTTCGGGGCTGGCTTCGACGTAGTACAAGTGGTCGAGGCGGCGAATTTTTCGCCGAAGCTGTTCGATTTCGGACGCACTCATACGGGCAATCGGTTGGTTTGAATCCGGATACTTGATTGACTCAAAGCGTACAACAACAGCCGGTTTATCGCTATCGGAGCGACACGAGTTTCGCGCAGTACTATTTGATTCGCTCACCGAAAGGCAACAAGCAGCCCAAGCCCAAACCGCCGCGAATTGTCATTGAGCCACCTGAGCCATCTGAATTTTCTCAGGGTATTCAGCAAGAGCCTCACCAAACCAATCCTTGATTTCGGCATTCGGAATCCGGAGTTGGATCTGCTGCATGACTGCGAGACATTCGGATGCCTGCTGATACTGCTTGTTGACTAAGTGCTTGTCGAGGACTGACAACGCAACCTGAAAAATTCGCTGACGAGCATCCGGGAATCGCTCCAGTCGCTGGCAAAGCAGATTGACATCCTGCATTGCCGTCTCGTCCACTCCGTCAAGACGACTGAGCAATGTTGGAAGCTCAAGATCACCAAACACAATCGTCTCTCTCAACCCTTCATCCATGTTTTCCAAATCGACTAGACCGTCGTTCAATAGCCGGTTGGTCACGTCCCGACGCAACGCAATCACTTCATCAATCTGGTGAGCTTGAATGAGTTTCTGAAGCAGGGTTAATATGACAAAAATTTCATTTTCCCCGCGTACAATACCGTCAAAGCCGGTCTCGTATGCATTGATCAGCAAATCCACTTCTTCACGCGTCGGGCGAAACAGTAAATCCATTGCATGGGCAGAAAAAATCGCTAGGTGAGCCTTGGCCGAAACTGCAGTCGCTGGATGCTGTTGTAGCCTAGTGGCCAACACCATCAACTGCTCCCTTACACCGGGCATCTGCATGTCGTGTTGTACATTGATCGCATCGAACTGACTCGCTGCCTCAATTTCCATCCCAGCCAAGCGTTCCTGCTGATCCGGAGCCAGCTCTTTTGCTCGCAGGTGCTCAATAATTTGCTGACACTTCTTGATATTGCCAATCCCTTCAATCGGACTGACATTCGGTATCTCTCGCATCAAGGTCTCGAACCTTCGCAAGAGCGAATCGGTATTGGCAGTTGATATGAATTTTTGAAAACGGACCGTCTTGGGATCTGTAGGAATTACAACCGGCTTCTTCTCTGTTCGACCAACCACCGGCATCGGTTCTCTAGGTAAAGGGCTGGCTTGCCGCTGGGAGACACTTTCTGCCATCGGCGCTGCTCCCACAGGCTGTGGTGTAGGAACAAACGCTGGGGCATCCGCATCACGCCGTTTGTTCTCTGAGACTTTATTGGTTGCCATGGTCAAAGCGAGGTACAAACCCCACAGGACCAGAACCGCCATCAGGATGCCTCGATGAAACCACAGGAACGAGAAGAACAAGCCCACATACTCAGACATCTCCAACCCTTGCGGTCTGGATTGCTTCGGAATATCTGCCTTCTTTTTTCCAACCAAGGTGAAAGCTCCTGAATTCAAGTAAGTGGTCTGCTAAAAGTATACTCCAGCACCATACCGTTACTCAAGCTTTAATACCGCGGAGTTAAACCGCCTCGGCTCAGGAAAGCCAGTCGATCGCTTAGCTTTACACTGCTGGTCATTTCTGACTTTTCCCACGCTGTTTCCAGGTCGACAGCCAACGACTCAACAGACTACCCACGACAGTCGCCGTCGTTGCCAAGGCCGCAATCTTCCCCCAGCTTGGTCGAACCACCAGAATTAACGCCATGAAAAATAGTGCGGTCAGCGCGACGCGTGGTACTGCATCTCTCCATTGAATCAGTTTTGGCCAAGCAAGCCAAATCACCATGAGCAACGAACCCGCTCTCACACAAGCAGACGCGAACACCGTGTTTGATGAATTGCTAACATACAAACCGGCCCCCATGACGAACAACAACATCCCAACAATTCCGCATAGATGCCGCTGGAGCACCTTGCTGTGTGAATTCGGCAATTCCGAGCACCCTCAATTAAAAAAAGCGTCCTTGCCGAAAACTATCTACCAGCTTCGACAGGACGCCATGATATCAAAGATTTTGGATCAACTCAGGTACTAATTGTTGATCAATCCCACTTGGTCCTCTTCCAATTCCTCTTGAATCAGAATCCGAGGCGTGACCATCATCATCAAGTTCGATGCTTCTTGGCCGATACCCACGTTTCTGAACAAGCGATTGATGTAAGGGATACTGCTTAGCAGGGGCACGCCTTGCTCAGTCCTCTGTTCGCTCAATCGTTTAATACCACCCATCAGAACAGTACCACCATCAGGCACGCTCACGACCGTATTGACCGACGTGAAAGCCACGACTGGCTGCTGGACTGTCACACCCGAAGTTTCTGTTATCAGTTCATCATCTCCGGCATCCGCTATAGAGCCTCCGTCAACAAGGTCCAACAGGTCGTCAAGAACTGAGTCCGTGGATCGCTCCGTGCTGGTTGCTCCATCAAACGTGAAGGTCTGCACATCCGTAATCTCACTGAAAAATGGGGACAGGTTCAAACGAACAAACCGCCGGTCTTCTGAAACAGTCGCCTGCACACTAAGGTTCGTTCCATTAGGAATCAAAGTAATAATTGGCTGTTGCCCCACCGCAAAGTCACCCACAACCGGGACCACTCCGACAACAAAGGGTTGCTGCGAACCATCACTGATACTCGCACTCTGGCCATTGAACATCGTTACCGTCGGAGCCTGCATCACGTTTGTTCGAGTATTACCCTGAGCTGCCTCAAGCATGAAGAATACTTCAATGTCTGATAGAATCGCGAACCCAAAGTTGGCCGCTGCATCACCTTGGGCACCAAACAAAGAAAGTGCCGCACCGATACTATTCTGAGTAAACTGAATATTCTGCTCTCCGGTGCCGCCAGGGTCGAATCCAACAACCGCACTATCCCCAAAATTGTTTACGGCGGGGGCGGACCCGGTTCCGATGCCCGGAGGCGCGTTGTCGTTTAAGTTGAAATCAAAATCGACACCAATTTGCTCGAAGAAGTCATCAGCCAGAGTCATGAAACGTACTTCAACCACAATCTGAACGTCGTTCAACTCGCGCAACTTCTTCAACAGATCTTGAATCTCATCCTGAATCTCCTGCGTCTGCGTCACGATCAAACTGAGATTGGAAACAAACGGCTGAATCGTTCCGAGCCCGGACCCAGTGTCTAGCCATGATTCGGTTTGAATCGTGTTCTGGATCAATTCAATCAAAGGCTCAAAGTCGCCTTCGGTGATACCACCCAGTTGGCGTCCGCCTAGGCTTGAGAATGACGGACTGCCCGCTTGCGGCCCATTTCCACCACCGAAACTCAAACCGCCTAGACCATTTCCGCCGCCCAACTGTTGCCCCAGAACAGGATTACCCTGCTGAGCCACGTTGAACGAGCCTCCCAGTTGGTTTCCACCATTGGGTTGCATGAAGTTCATGTGAAATGGATTTGTTGGAGCGGAATGTGGAACGACTAGGTCACCGATGTAGTAAATCTTTGTAGCCAGATTCGTTTGCTGTGAACCTCGACTGGTGACTTTGATGACTTCGTTTTCGACAACGTACACCAAACCCGCCGAATTCAGAATCACCTCCAACGCACTCTGCAAACTAATGGGAGAAATGATTGGCACGTCAATCTGAGCGTCCCTCTCAATTCCCTCTGCCCTCAATGCCAACTCATCAAAGATGATGTTGATGCCCGTCTGGTCGGTCAATTGAACGATGGCTTCGTTCAGCGTGCCTCGGAATTCACCTTGAACTTTTTCATTGCGAAGCTTGTTCCAGATCAAACGCTCGGCGTCGGATCCATAGTTCCGCTGGTTGGCTTTTGCAATCCGATTGCGCGATTTCTCACTGAAGCTATCGGGATCATTAAACGTGTATGGATTGTCATAGCTCCCTTGGATTGCACCCGCTTCAACGGATTCAAGAATTTCGTAGTTGCTACTTTCCTTCGCTTCTTTAATATCAGCCATTTGCTGAGCCCGAATGTGTCGTGTGGCTTTCTCTTTCAACACGGTGGCGATTTCACTGCCCGGATCCAGATCGACTGCCTGACGCACAACCAACATCGCTTCTCCGTAGCGCTCTTGGTTCATCAGCGTGTTGTACTCTTCAACCAACTGCTGCATCTGTTTTTCTGTCTCGACACGGTTAGCACTATTGTCTTCTACCTTTTTCAAGTTGGACGCGTTCCGTTCGCGGTTCTCGATTTCAGGTAAGTTGTTCTCGATGTACTCCTGCATTTCGCTGATGTTTCGATCAACGGAAACCAGCAAAGGTCGTTGTGAGTCACGATCAAGATTCGACTGGGAAATACGATTTCTCAACGTAGTCATGATTTCAAGCGCGTCGCGAGGATTCTCCTCCAAGGCACGCTCGGCGGCCTCACGCTGTTTGAAAACCTCGGACTGTAGGCGCCGATAGTCTTTTTGACGCTGCATACGAACCTGATCCAATTCCAGCGTTTCTTGATTTGGACCGCTCGGACCGGCTGACGTACTGACGCCCAACCGAGTCAACTGTTCCTGAACCGTTTGACGAGTCGTCGCATCCAGCTGATCTTCAAACTGCCAAGCAGATTCGAAGTACTCTTTCGCTTTGGCCTTGTCGGCTCGACTGAGAGCGTCCATTCCTGATTTGAACAACTGCACACCACGACTTGGCATCGGAGTGAATTCCTTGACCGGCTCGATTGCCGACGCAGGAGTCACTTCTGGGTCATAGCCTGCCACTTGAGAGTTAAAGGTATCGTCATTGTCAGGATCATACATAGCCTGAACCACGGGTGACTCGTCAGCATCGCTCGCCGATGCCTGAGCCACAGCGAAATCGCTCGACTGTTCTCCACTGGCATCCGAGAGTTTCGCATCGACACCGGATCGATTCAGGGCATTGCGAACCTGCAACTCTAGTTGCCATGGGCGAACTTCATCTGCCGCATATTCGGTTTCTGGAACATTATAACTTTTCGCCTGCTCGATCAGACTGCTTGCTTCGTACCAGTCTTCCTTCGCGATCGCCAATTGGGCCATCGAAATCAGCTTGGTGGCTTCTGTTTTGTTGTGTGCCGGTTGAGCAACAGCTTGCGCAGGTACGTCTGTACTTTTTAGACGTGACTTCGCAGTCGCCATCAAATTCTCAATGTCTTCTGGCTTGCGTGGCAACGCGCCATGATCAACAGGAAACGATTTCGCCTGATTGATCAGTAAAGATGCATTTTCAAAATCGTTGTAATGAATTAAAGCTTCAGCCTGAGACAGCAAGAAACCCGCAGCCAATTCGTTGTAGGCAGGATCTTGCAAACTGGCCATGGCGGTCAGCTCGTTCTGTCGGTCGATCATGGCCTGAATAAACTCAGGCGAATCACCAATCTGTGCAAAGTCGATCTCCCGGTTGGATACAGATTCCAGCATCAGCTGAGTTGTCACCGTATCACCATGAGCGAGCGCCTGACGGGCTTGCAAGAACGTTCTCAGAGTCGCTTCGATTTCCGCTTCAGACAGATTCGCCGACGCGGGGTCTGCGGACGTCGCCTGATCGGTCGGCATGGACGAAGTCGAGTCCGACGTTGCGGCATCGGCAGAAGGCAACTTCCCTTCTTGCTGCATCCAGAAGTATAACTCCTGTTGAGCCATCGCCGGCGTGTATGCCAACTGAGCGGCTGCAGGATCTGATTGAGCTTTTCCAATCAGCTGAGCCGCCAGTTCGTAATTGCGAACACCTATCGCAGAACGAGCGTCCTTGAGCAACGTTTGGGCATCGGGCGACACCGCCGGTGCTTGGTACGCCTGCTGATTGACATCGGAGCTTTGAGCCCCAAAGTCACCAGACTGGCCGTTGATCTCAGCGGCGGGAACAATAATCTGTCCCGTCACGTAAGACCCACCAGCCAACACCATCGCCAAGGCGACAGAGGCGAGGGAACAGAAATTGCCTTGAATTCGGTCGGAGGCTAACACGCAACTCTCCTTGTTTTGCATCGCTCAAGAATATTTTTTTTGTGATCGTCAGACTGTTTCGGCAAAATCACATTCGCCTCACAGACAGCCCGTCTAAATTCCATTTCAGACAGAAACACGCAAAATCGCGTGCCAAACAGCTCTCCCACAGCTCAAACTGAGTAGGGAAAGTTCATTTGCTGCGGCGTAATTACGTGGATTCCCAGATGGTGTCAACACCAATCACCAAAACATTAAAAGACTATCCCCAAGCGTGATAGCAGTTTTCTCAAACACACGTGGCCACCGATGTGCTACGCTGATCCGCCAGTTAGAAAGCGTGCCCCAATCCCGTTCAGCCCAGCATGACCGAATCAAACCAACCAGAAACGCCTGAAGAAAAAGCGGAACCCACCATTCACTTGGATCAATTTTTGAAAACCTGTGGCGTTGCCACAGGCGGACAGGCCAAATTAATGATCCAAGGCGGCGAAATCTTGGTGAATGGAGAGGTCGAAACCCGTCGCCGCAAACAGTTACGAGTCGGTGATGAAGTCGATTGGGACGGAATCGTTTATGTCGTCTCGATGGCCGAGGACGAATCCGACACCGACCACGCCGAGGAGACCTAGTGGTTCACCCAACCTGAATTGACGGGCTAGGAGTTCAATTCGAACTTTGTTTTTAGGTACAAAAGTAGATATACAATCGGTCAATTCAACTTTGACGAACCACTAGGCTGGCCGGCCAAGGAAACAACTACCAGATCTGAATGCGGCTCGCTGGAGGCCGGAACAGTTGATCCCCATCTTTCACATCGAAGGCTTTGTAGAAAGCTTCAATATTTGTGACCGGTCCATTGGTTCGATACCGTGACGGCGAATGCGGATCGGTCAGCAACCGCTTGACCATCTCTGCATCCCGATACTTCCGCTGCCAGACGCGACTCCAGCCAACAAAAAACAGCTGCTCAGGAGTCCAACCGGCAACATTTTCTCTTGGCTTGCCCTGCTGCGAATACTGAAAAGCCTTGAATGCGATCGACAGGCCCGCCAAGTCCGCAATGTTCTCTCCCAGCGTCAGTTCACCATTTACCGGCTTGCCGGGCAACGGTTCAAATTCAGCGAACTGATCAACCAATTTTGAAGTCAGCTCGGCAAAGGCTTTGCGATCATCGTCGGTCCACCAATTGTTCAAGTTACCATCGCCATCGTACTTGCTTCCCTGGTCGTCGAATGCATGACTGATTTCATGCCCAATCACGGCTCCAATACCACCGTAGTTCAATGCGTCTGGAGCGTCCAAGTCGAAAAACGGTGACTGCAAAATCGCGGCAGGGAACACAATTTCATTTTTTGTTGGATTGTAATAGGCGTTCACCGTCTGAGGAGTCATTCCCCACTCCTGCCGATCAACCGGTTGCCCCAACCGGCTAACATTGCGGAGGTG
Source organism: uncultured Pirellulaceae bacterium (assembly GCA_964563475.1). GTDB lineage: Bacteria > Planctomycetota > Planctomycetia > Pirellulales > Pirellulaceae > Mariniblastus. Next base: position 8,496 of record CAZLYM010000017.1, on the reverse strand, counting down.
CTCCACTCGATTAGAACGGAGCACGTTTCCTACAAGATCATCCGGTTTGACCTGCAACGAAGCATAGTCTCGCCATTTTTCAGTGTATCCGATTTTGGTACCGATTTTTTTCAACTTCTCACGAGCCCTTTGCTTGGTCGCGTCCGTCATCCAAGTCAGTTTGTCCACACTTTCATCAAATGCGCGCATCAAGTTCCCGACCAATACATCCATTTCGAGCTTGGCTTTTTCAGTGAAGTACTTTTCGACGTACAATTCTCCCACTGCATCGCCCAAAGCACCAAAGCCACGAGCCCCCGCGATCGTATTGACCGCTCGCTTCCATCGCGGCTTTTGCTCGAGTACGCCGGTCAGTTTCCGTTGATAGAAATCAAAGCGGGCCGCGACGAATGTCTCAGACAAATACGGCGAAAACGCATCAGCGATGCGAAATTTCAAGTACTCCTGCCAGCGCTCGACAGGCACCGACTCCAACATCGGCGCGACGCCTTCAAAAAAGCTGGGCGTTCCAACGATCAATTCACTCGGTGGCTCAATCGAATTGGCTTGAATCAAAGCTGACCAATCAACACCCGATGTTTTCTCAGACCATTGCTCCAATGAAAACTTGTTGTAACGCAACTCTGCTTGACGCAACTTGACCCGTTCCCAGCTGATTTTGGCCAACTGAGTTTCCAACGCTAACAGGTTGGACGCAGCAGTTTCTGGGTCCGAATGCTTGATCATTCGAAACAGACTTGTCGCATACTCAATGAAAGCATCTCGTGCTTCGACCGACGATTTTTCATCGTTCAAATAGTAATCGCGATCCGGTAACGTCAGGCCACTCTGGATGATGTGCAGAGCGTAAGTGTTTGAATCCTTCGCGTCTTGACTGACATAGACGCCAACCGGTGAATCAATATTGCGGGAACTGAGATATCCGAAGTGTTTCCAAATCCCGGCAGGTGTCTTCAAGCCTTCCACCGCGTCGAGCATCGGCGCGATCGGCTGAAAGCCTAATCCGTTAACGTTTTCGGCGTCCATATAACTTCGATAGAAGTCGCCGACCTTCTGCTTGACTGACCCTGGTGCATGCTCCCCTGCCGCCGTTTCCTCGATCAGTTTACGGATTCGCCGTTGCGATAAATCTGCCAGTTTGCCGAACGTGCCGTAGTCCGACTTGTCTGCCGGGATTTCGGTAATCTTTAACCATGTTCCGTTAACGTGCTCAAACAAGTCGTCCTGAACTCGTACGGACCGATCGAAATCGGTGACATCTAATGGAGCCTTGGCGGTGTCCTGCCCCGTCGCGTTGAGACCAATCACAAGCGAGAAAAACGTGAGGAAAAACGCAGGGCAAAACTTGGGGGTGAACACACGGGAACTTGTGCGCAACAATAGCAACATTGGAACTCCATTCAAAAATTTGATCCGACGGGAAACGCCTCATGACCCACATTGGGCCATACCGTCGCGATTCAATCAACCAGCTGGAAATATTCAATCCGACTTGTTTCGCCGATCAATTGGCAGGGGCATCCAATTCCAATCGGATTTCGCCGGCAGAATCCGCACTCGCATCGCCCGTGAAGTCAAGCACCGAATGCTGCCCGCTTGTATCGATCGCAGGCGCCCCATCGGTCTGATCGAGCGACGGTGTAATGGCAGGCTGTGGCTCAGGCGACACTGGAATGACCGAAGCAGGCTGTGGCTGG
>CAZLYM010000017.1:0-6699 GCA_964563475.1 uncultured Pirellulaceae bacterium | reverse complement strand
AATGGCAGGCTGTGGCTCAGGCGACACTGGAATGACCGAAGCAGGCTGTGGCTGGGGCGACACCGGAATGACCGAGGCAGGCTGTGGCTGGTTCAGCACAACAGGTGGTTCCTCAAAAGTCGTCGGCTGAACCTGAGAATCTAGACGAATCTCATTCGATGAATTTGCAGTGCCTGCCGTTTGAGCTGGAAGGTTTTGGGTCGGAGCGTTTTGGGGCGGAGTGATAAACGTTCCTCTGACAACTTGCGGGTTCGATGCCGCCTGTCCCGCGCCTTGCTGACCGTAAACATAAGGTTGCTGGGCAAGTGTACTGGGCGGAATCGGAATCAAGCGAACCGATCGCTGGCCAGTCCGAGGGTTGTAAACCGTAACTCGACGATACCGCCGCTGCTGCGTCTGCGGAACAACATTTGGTGAGGCAACAGGAGCCCTCTGAGCCTGCCTCACCAATACAGAATTTGCCTGCGGAAACGCCGCGGTGGGCCGCTGTTGCGCCGCAGTGGGCTGTTGTTGCGCCGCAGTGGGCTGTTGCGGCGCTACTGCCTGTTGTTGGAATTGATTTGTGGCTCCATTGGGTTGCACAGGAACAAGTGCAAACCGACCAGGTGCCACTTGAACACGTCGGTAGTAAGCCTGCGGCTGAACCGCATAGGGTCTAGCCGGTTGGGTTCTGCAATTGGGTACCGCCTGCTGAACCGCTGGGGGCCGTGGCGTGACAAACCGGCGAAAGAGCTGTGCCTCTAAAGAGTCGCACGAAAACATCACAACGCCCAACAGAGCGACAGGCAAACACTTAAACATTCCAAAACACTCCGATAGGTCTAGCTTGTGTGGTGGCAGTACGGAGAAAGCGACAAATAGCTGCTTTCTTCCGGACAATTGTTACACACACGCCCACGTTTTGGAAGTATCTGAAATTCAACCTATTGCCAACAGACAGGCAGCCAACTCAGCCCAAACTCACCAAATAGCGGCCTATGACCGAAGGATACGACCGAAACGATCCGCTACCGTTGAACTTCAGCCAGTAATCGCTCAAACATCGCTGGCTCGATCTTCAGCCGCCCAGCGAGAATCCGCAGAACATCGGCTTCGCTCTCAGACAACTGGCCATCGGCCAAGGCAACCTCCAACAGTGTTGCCATCGTGGTTTTCGGTTCGAACTCAAGAACCTTAAATTGCTCTTCGTGAAACGTGCTGTCCGTTTCCGCTCGCTCGACCATTGCGTCAAGGGAAGCCTTGCCTACCCCGACCTCACGTGCAAGGCGTTTCAAAACGGCCGCCTCAGCTTCATTCGCTTCGCCATCGATTCCCGCCACACAACACGCGGCCCGAAGAATGTCCAGTCGTTGGATGGGCAACATTTCGCCGCTCATGAGAGTTCCCTTTACGAATACGAATTGCAATATGAATCGTTACGACTCTAGCTTTATTAGAATCCAGACCCATTGAACGTACAATTTATCGTATCGAATTTTGGAAGAGATTCGAAGAGGCCGCAACTCCGTGCATGTAACTCCCACAACCTTGCCTCGCCGGGAAGCGACGTTTTCCCAAGGCAGCTCCGCATTACCGAAGCAGTGACGTGTGCTATCGCTCTAGCGTACCGCTCGCGTCAGCCGTTTTTTCAGCGGGCGATTCTAACGCTGCGACCATCGATTGAATCGGGCCGATATTACTGGCTCTGGCCGGCCAAGTCGTGCGAACAAACGTACCGTTGTCCGTTTTCACACCGCTGTCCCACCAAAACCAACCGCCTGAAATAATCCCAACGACTTCGTGTTTCGAGTTGAACACGGGACCGCCCGAGTCACCTGGAAGCAGCGGAACGTCCGCAAAAATTTTCTCGATCGTCGATGGCGGAGACGCTTTCGCACTAAAGTGCCGAACGCAACACTTCAACTCTGAACCGCCCCCGAGACCTGCGAACTCGAGCGTATCGCCTCGTTCAATGGGTTTGTCCGCCAGCTTGGCGGGCTCGATCCCACTTGGTACCCAAGTCCAGATCAGTGCGATGTCTTTCGATTCGTCACATTCAACAACCCGACACCTTTTTGCCTTGCGGCCATTGCGAAATCGAACCTTGACGTTGGCAGACTCCAGATCGTCTTGGATAACGTGCCACGCCGTTAAACAATATCCTTCAAATCCGTCTTTGACTGGCTTATCTTTGTTCACCGAGATTAAGACCCCAGTGCCAGAACCCTCACCGGACGAAATTTCAACGATGGCCTGATGATGAGCGGCAAGCGGCGTCCATTCCCAGAGCCCTGAGTCACGGCCAACCTGCGCGAATGAAACTTGACCAAATAACGTGGCAAGTATGAGCGATAGAAAGAATCGTAGCGGTGTCATGTGCAGCCTCCAAGGCGACAAGACCAAACCACAATTACTCAAACGAGAAGTTTCGTTATTTCAAATTAGCAGTAGGCTCGCTGCCGTAGTAAAAAGCTAATGATAGTGTAAAGCAAAAGATGCATCTCTATTAATCGTCTTCTTTCACACTGCCAGATCAGTCTCAAATGTAGGATCCGTAACGAATTTAAAAAACCTCGCATCTAGTCAACGGTGCGGATTTTCACGTCATCAACAAATTTACTCTGTCTGAATTAAGTGCTTGCGATGAGAATTCTTCCCTCCCGATCAGCAACGCATTCTGAAAGTTGATTTTAGAATATTAAACGGCTGCCTTGGCGACCTTAGCTCGACAGCTTCGCAGCTCCATGCAAACGCCAATCCAACTGCTAGCACCCGCAAATAGATCGCAGATCCCCGTAAGCGGCTTCACATCAGCTGGATGATTCCTGCGGTGAGCGCTCTTACTTTCGCGACTCACATTCAAACCGGACAGTACTGAGAACGTGCGGTCGTTGCTCCGGCATGGCTGCTACTGCGAGTCAATGGACTGGCCAAGATTGGAAATCAATGTGAACGCGTCGCCCAACACGTCAATGATCGAATTCGCGTCGAGGTCACCGTTTGCATAGCCACCCGAGCTAGTGCCCAAGGAGCCTACGAGAGCGAACGCATCGTTCAAAACGTCTACCGAACCGTCTAGGTTGATATCCCCTATCAAAGTTCCCGTTTGAACGTTGTCGATTTGCACCAGCGTCGTGACGTGAAGATCGTGATCGGCAAGCGTCACAAATTGATCGCCATCGAGATCCAACTGCGCGAAATCACCCGTGGCTGCCAAATCTAGATTCCCAGAATAGAAATCGATGTCGTCAGCATCGACGTCGCCATCCATGTCAAAATCTCCAGCTAGAGCGGACGAGGGAGACACAACATTGAAGTCCAAAACGTGAAGATCACTCGTGGTAACCCCCAAATTGCTGCTGCCTTCTTGTACGAACACCGAAAGAACCCCCTCGCTTGCTAGGCGTTGCTGGTCAATCAGTGGTTCACCTTCAAAGAATCGATTGAAAAACATGTCGTCCCTGTAGAGAATCGACCAGTCCTCATAGCCGCTGTCGGCGGTGGCTCCCGCAATGATCAATGTCCCCGGATCATAGAAGTTTCGATTGTCGTCCTCGGCGACTCCGGGGGTCGTGTAAGCCGCATAAACATTTCCGTTTGAGTCATAGGCAATTTGACCACGTGTTCCAACTTGGGCGTTGTTGCCATCTTCATCGATGACGGGAATCTGGTTTTTAGTCCACTCGCCTGTAACCGGATCCTTGAAATAGTGAGCGTGTGCAGCTTCGGTCGTGTCAAAGGCGCGGTCACTTGGGTCGCGAGTTGACGGATCGGCACGAGACCACATTAAAACATGAACACCACCGTTACTGTCCACGGTTTGTCCCTGCTGGTTCATCAGAGTCTGTTCGCGATCAATCAAGCCCAAGGGGCTGTCATCAATGGAAGGGCTATCGGCCAGCGACTGAATACGAAAGTTGTCCGCTGTACCAAGGGTGCCTTGCTCACGAGCATCCGCGTAGATTCCGACAAAAGTTGCAGCGTTGAGAAAGTCAGGAGTTCGTACTGCGACTACGACACGAACATCTTCTGCTGTGTAAAACCCTACTTCAAATCTATTTTCATCTGTTTGCGCAATAAACAACGATGACGCGCCCAACGCAATTAGCTCGACATTGTTGTACTCGCCTGTGCCGTCAAAACCTCTCGTGGCGACTCTACTATTCGTGCCAGAATAGACGGCGATATAGTCTTGGCGAGCTTCTGTACCCAACACACCTGTCACTGGAGCGGTACCGCCAACATACAACCCCAAGTTTCGATTGCCTAATACAGGGATGGGCACGTCAAGACGGACCTCTTCACCTACCTCCAGCGAAAGCCCGTCATAGATAAACGCATATTGCTCGATTCCATTATAATTTGTTGTTGCTAACTCCAACTGCCCGTTGCTATTGATTCGAAACGTGGATGTGTTTGAACCGGCATTCTGTGCATCCAGAATCACCGTACTGGTCCAGTTGCTTAAGTCGCCCGAAAAATCATCGATTAAATCAGCTTCGCCATCCAATCCGTTACCAATAAAGGGAGTGATGAAATCGCTGGTGGAATCAATAATGATCCCCGGCGAAAGGATGGAGACGAGTTCCCCAACGTTGTCATCGGAATCGTTAAGCCATGTCAGCCCACCGTCAGTACTACGAATGTAATTGAGATCGTGATTGGCAGTGCCGTTGGCCGTCTCTCGCCATGTGAACGAGGCATGCAAATCTCCGTCGCTGGAGTAAGTGATGTCGTTCAAGTATGGGTTTCTGGAATTTGACGTTGCAGCGATACGATCGTTGAAAACGACGCCATCATCTCCTCTAATGAACTCTCGTAACTCACTCCAAGTTCCCGTGGTTAGGTCGTAGTTTGCGATGAACAAATCACCCGCTCCGCTCTCGCCAAGGCGAACAGTCATCACCATTTCGCCCGTCGTCGGATTTGTCGAAAACCGTGGATAGGTAACAGCTTCAACTGGGGGGCCACCATCGAGAGAGTTCTGGGTTAGGGCTTGCATGGCAGCTTTGGAATTTACCCCGAAAACGCCTGTCCGGCTCCAAGTCGTCGCCGTCGCGTCTCCTTGAACGTAGTTGAATTGGTTCCCGTGATGATCGAAGGACAGGTGGACACGTCCGTCTCCCGAAATTCCCATGTTGATTGCGTTGTGGTTATCCCATGGCTGGGTTTGTGCTCCGCTTTCGGGATCGATTGCGTCACCGTGGATAAACTCGAGCCTAGTGTTGAATGTGCTCCAGCCGCTTGCCAAGTCATTCAGATTGCGACGACCAAGTATGATGCACTCTTGGTCGCCGGTATTTCGGTACCAAGCGGAATACTGAAAGTCCCCATGAGTCAGTAGAGGTGTCGACTGATGTGCAACACCATTAATCCCTCGACCGAACAGTGAGCCACCAGAAGCGGATCCTGACCAAGCCGGCATTAATAGCGCGTCACTATCAATGGTAGAACTGTTTGGGTTGGCAAGAGTAACGGACAACGAGTTTTGTCCATTCGCAGAATCAGTATTCAGGACAGATAATAGGCAGCAAGCTGCTGTGAAAATTTTGGAACGAACAGATAAACTTCGTCTTTGGTGAAGTTGCATAAAAATGAAGTTCCAAAAGTGCAATGATCGAGATGAAAAAAAAGCACGGCATCAGAGCAAGTAGCAGCCAGCACAGTTGATCCAAGTAAGGAATTCTTGGTCGAGGTGATCACGGAATCGTTCATGAAACGCTGGCTTGCGTCTTGGTAGGCGTAAACTTCGCCGATAGCTCGCAAATGCGAATTCGGCAGAACACCAAATCAACTTGCATGTACCATATCATATAGTACGGTCGGCATTTTCAACATTAGAAGATTGGCAGCGTCCATTGGTTTTTGCCATTTGCCCTAGAAGGCAAGCGGCTTGCCGAAAATGTCGTTCGCCAAGCTGCGCCGGACAGTTAGCTAGAGCACTTATTTTCGACTGATCAACGCTGGCAGCGCCGACATTCCCCCAAGCTCCTGAATTTCGCAGAAGTGAATCCGGTTTCATTTTAGGGCATGCCCGAAACATAACGATTGGCAATTCAGTTCCGACTACCGCATCCGGCACTCTAAGTCTCGTGGACGTCAACGGATTCAAACCGACTGAGTTCACGATTTTTGCGAACGGCCAAGCCGTCGAACACTCGCCCATTCATTGCGATAAAGACTCCAGCCGACTGGCTAAACAAAGCGCCGACAGCGCAGCCAATATTGAATTCGGCGTCCGAGGCACGAAACCGTGCGGGTGTCATCGAACCGGTCAGGACAATCACTTTGTCAGCGATTCCGGCCAGCGCTTTTGCTGTTTCCGGCATCGTGTCCGTTCCGTGAGTAATTAGAAACAAGCGGCTGTCGCTTGCTTCCACTTTATCGCGGACTAAACGACGGTCATCGTCAGTCATATCGAGACTGTCTTTCCGCATCAGCGATTCGACGGAATAGTCGAAAGTCACGCCAGCCTCTTTGAAGACTGCGTCGATCTGTGGCAAGCCGACTTCGTATTCACTCTTGGCATCGAAATAGATTTTGTCGATCGTCCCGCCGCACGAAAATATTTGCACATGCAATTCCGATGTCATTGCCACAGCCAGTTGTATCAGATTTGGAATTTTAAAAAGGCCAATCGTAAGGCTCATCGCGCGCCGTCGCAATGACTGGCGTCGGGTTCACTACCCCCGTCGTCCTAGCCAAAAAGCGATCACTCCA
>CAZLYM010000016.1:0-30751 GCA_964563475.1 uncultured Pirellulaceae bacterium | reverse complement strand
GCTCGAGCTTGCAGTTTTCCATAATTCTCAATGAGTCGGGATTGAGCAACTCCTTCCAATCTTTTCCTTCGGGTACGTCGTCCGGATTTTCTTGGGCGAACAGGACATCATAGAGCCGCACCTGAGCATCAATCGCATCCTTGGCGGACACCCAGTGTATGGTACCTTTCACTTTTCGACCGTCTGGTGACTTCCCCCCCGACGTGGCCGGGTCATAAGTACATCGCAGTTCGGTGATATTTCCCTCAGCATCTTTGATGACATCGTTACATTTCAAGAAATAAGCGTACTTGAGACGCACTTCGCGACCGGGCGCTAGGCGGAAGAACTTTTTCGGCGCGTCCTCCATGAAGTCAGCTCGCTCAATGTAGATCTCCCGCCCGAAAGGCATCTCACGAGTGCCCGCCGATTCGTCTTCCGGATTGTTGATCGCCGTCCGCATCTCCGTTTCACCCTCTGGGTAATTTTCAATGACGACCTTCAACGGATCGAGCACCGCCATCCGTCGCGATGCGATCTTATTCAGGTGAGCCCGAATACTGTTCTGGAACAATGCCAAATCGGTGGTGCTATTCGTCTTAGTCAAACCAATCACATCACAGAAAGAACGAAGAGCCTCGGGCGTTACACCACGCCTGCGGATCCCGCAAATCGTTGGCATCCGTGGATCATCCCACCCGGAAACGTAGTCTCCCTGCACAAGCTCCAGCAACTTGCGTTTACTCATGACCGTGTAGGTCAAATTCAGCCGAGCGAACTCACGCTGTTTTGGATGATGAATGCCGAGCTTTTCGATGTACCAATCGTACAGCGGTCGATGGTGTTCGAATTCAAGCGTACACAGCGAATGAGTGATTCCCTCAAGCGAGTCACTCTGTCCATGAGTCCAATCGTAGGTTGGGTAGAGGCACCACTTATCACCCGTTCGATGATGTTCGGTATGACGGATGCGATACATGGCCGGATCTCGCAAGTTCATGTTGTCCGACTTCATGTCAATTTTGGCTCGCAGCGATTTCTCGCCGTCCTTGAATTCACCGTCGCGCATTCGCTGAAACAAATCCAAGTTTTCTTCGACACTACGATCACGAAACGGACTGTCTTTCCCGTCAACATTCCAGCCACCCCGATACTCACGAACCTCCTCGAAAGACTGATCGCAAACGTAGGCGTGCCCGTCCTTGATCAGTTGCACCGCCCAGTCATACAGTTGATCAAAGTAGTCGGACGCAAAGTGCTCGCTGTCCCACTCGAACCCCAGCCACTTCACATCGTCGCGAATCGAATCGACGTATTCAGTGTCTTCTTTCTCCGGGTTGGTGTCGTCGAACCGAAGATTGCACTTACCGCCAAATTCTTGCGCAGCCCCAAAACTCAAGCAGATCGCTTTGGCATGCCCCAGATGCAGGTAGCCATTGGGTTCGGGCGGGAAACGAGTATGCACTCGGCCCTCGTTGACACCCGCTGCCACATCGTCGGTGATCAACTGACGAATGAAATCAAGCTTTTTTTCGGGAGCGTTAGCTTCCGGAGTATTATTTTCGGGAGTGTTCATGATTAAAGCACGACGCAATCAAACGTCGACAGAATGAAGAAAATCAAAAATCAAAGATTGACGGCACAAGTCTGCCGTCACAAGTTCACGCGGTCGACCGCCGCTTTTCCAACTCAGACAGCGCAAGATCAATCCGGTTCACACAACGCTCGCGTCCCAGCACTTCCAGCGTATCAAACATGCCGAAACCGCCGCCCTTGCCGGTCACCGCCACTCGAAGTGCGTTGATGATATCGCTAGGGCCAATGCCTTGTTGTTCACAAAACCCGTTCAGGACCTCCTCCAATTCGCTTGCAACGAACTCCGGAGTGGTGACTAGTAACTTGCGAAATTCGCCTAATAAAAACCCGGCTTGGTCCGGTTTGAGCAATCGCTTGTTGAACGGCTTTTCTTCGAACTCCATATCGTCGTCGGATTGGAAAAAACTGTCGAACTTCAAAATGTCGCCGGCCATGATGACGCGATCCGCAGCGGCACGCACGACTTGCTTGAGCGTCGATAGTTCTTCACATTCGATTGGGTCAGAAACGAGTCCCGCCTTCTGCAAATAGGGTTGGCACATTTTGGCTTTCGCTGAATAACCAACTCCGCCCATGTACCGCTCCTGAAAAGCTGTCAGTTTCTGTGGATCGAAACTCGCCTCACTTTTAACAACGCGATCAAGGGAAAACTGATTGAGCATTTCTTCACGAGAAAACTCTTCGGTCTCGCCATCCAATGACCAGCCCAAAAGCAATAAATAGTTGATCAACGCATCCGGCAGAAAACCAATGTCTCGATAAAAATCCACCAAGACCGGATTGAACGTGCTCGGATCCACTTCTTGGCCAATTTGCTCGGCAACCGAAGCACCGGATTGATAGAGCCGTTTGAAGTCTTTGTTGTTCAAGTATTTATCAATTTTTCGCTTGCTAAGTTTGTTCTTGCTGCCCGGCTCCGCCACAAAAGGAATGTGAGCGTACTGCGGCAGGGAATAGCCAAGCGATTGAGCGATAAAAATCTGGCGCGGCGTATTCGAAAGATGCTCAACGGCTCGCACGACATGAGTGATTTCGAAGTCATGGTCATCGACCACTGTCGCCAAGTGATACAGACACGTTCCGTCGGCTCGCTGGATCACATGATCCTGCTCGCGAGACCAATCGAAATTGACTTCGCCTCGAATCAGATCGTTGATCTTGCAAACGCCATCACGAGGCATCTTCAGCCGGACGACACATTTTCGATCCTCCGCTTCAAACGCTGCGGCCTGCTCATCCGTTTCCGCCATCCACTTGCGGCTGTAAACAAACTCTCGTTTCTCTTTTTCAGCCGCCTCGCGCTCCGTCGTGACTTCCGCCGTTGTGGCATAGTCGCGATAGGCGTGGCCCGATTCGAGCAACTTTTTCACCGCCGCTTGGTATTCATCCAATCGCTGCGATTGAAAATAGGGCGCATGAGGGCCATCGACTTCCGGGCCTTCATCCCAATCAATCCCCAGCCAGCGGAACCCGTCAAGGATCGGCTGCAATGCCTCGGAGACGTTACGCTGAGCGTCGGTGTCATCAATCCGCAAAATAAATTGGCCGCCCGCCTGGCGCGCCAGCAACCAGTTGAACAAAGCCGTGCGGACACCCCCGATATGGAGGTAACCAGTAGGGCTGGGAGCGAATCGAGTGCGGATAGACATGGGTCGGTTTTGGTGGAGCAGCTGAAGCAAATCGCATTGTGCGAAAACGAGGGATTCTAAGTGAATTTACCGCTCAAGAACAGCGAGCCGAAAAGCCCTGTCGGGACAACGCTAGAAAGAAGAGCTACTTCAGCAGCGCGATTTGGGCAGGCCCCGCCAACTTGGCGAAAAATCTGATTGGGCACAATCGATCACGCAGCCCGTTTCTGGCGGCGTTCAAGCTTCTTCTGCCGCCGACGCTCCGACTTGGAAAGCTGCTTCGGCTCGTCCAAAGGCCCTTCTGTTGCCGCTTCCTTCGCTTGAGACGCTTTCTGAGCCGCCAACTTCTGCGCCGCAGCCTTTTGAGCTGCCGCCTTCTTCCGAATCTGATCCATTCGGTTGGATGCAGCGGCTGGCTTCGTTTCGGCAGCCGGTTTTACCTCGACCGCCGACTTTGCATTGGCTGCTGGTTTTGCTTTCGCTGCGGGCTTCGCTTTCGGCTTCGCGGCTGCCGCGGTAGATTTCCGAGAAGTCTTTTTTGCGACCGGCTTCTTTGCCTTTGACGCAGCGCTTTTCTTCTTACTGGCTTTCGCGGGCTTCGGTTCGACCTGACGAACCTTTAGCATTCCATTGGCAGCAAGGTACACGTATCGAGCATAAGTCAGGACCGCCAGAAATGCACAGCTGGCGAAAACCAACCATGCGTTAGTCGCGACCGAGACCAAATCGGCTTTGGCTAGCTGGTTATAAACGACGGGCTCCACCGACAAAACTGAAACCAATCCGGCCAACCAACTGACCGCGATCAGCGCCATCGATCCGCGAGAAACCCGCATCTCCCAAGTCGCCAACATGGCCATCGCGGTCAGTACGACACAGGCAACGACGACGGGAATCGAAACAGGTCCAACCGTTGGTAGCGCTCCAGCAGTTGCGGCCACTAGGTTGAGAGTGACCTGCCCGAGATCGACTGTTCCCAAAACGCTTCCTACCAGAAACACAATGAACGCCCAAAACCAGACACGATAACTCCCTCGGTAGTCATCGCAACGATGCTTACGCAGATAATATACCTGCAAGCAATAGGCTGCCGCAAAAGCCAACAGCACAGACGCAAACCACGAAGCGAGTGTACCATTACCTTGCAGGGAAATTGCGGCAACCCCCGCATTACCAATATAGTTTTGCATCGAGGGCGAGTAGACAGCCAACGCGTTCAACAGCACGACTGCCGAAATCAACAGCACGACAACAGTGGAATAAGCAAACCAGCGTTTTGGAATCAGGTCCGTGGTTTTGGGCTGACTGCGTCGTTCAGCCCCATACCCATACAGCCGTCTGGTTTTGGTCGAGCTACTGGTCTTTCCCTTCTTACGGGGCGCTGCCGCAGTCGTGGTCGAACCTGACGTTGATTGGACGCTTGATTCGTCAAGCATCACTCTCAGCCGTCGTGAATCTCTGTTTCGTAAAACCATTGAGCTCGCTTTGCCAACCGGAACATCACCATCGCTCTCTATTCATCGGCAATTCTAGCTATTGAAAACAAGTGCTTTTCATGACGGGGAATCCTGCACCTTTAGCGAGGCAATTCCATCGGTGCTGGCGAATACACAGAACAAAAATCACGGCATTTTCCCGCGTCCTTACGTCGATCCGTATTTCTCATATTGGCACGATGTAACATGTCAAAGCTGAGTGGATCCGCTGTATTGACCTAAATGGACGTCACCCGACCTCCACGCGACCGGTATTTTCAGCGAAATCCGCCCGGGCAACGCTCCAGCACAGCTCGAATCACAAGCGAAAAAGCCTGCAATTCGGTTCATCCACCCCGGATCGCAAATCTACTTGAGCCGAATAATTGGTATTGCTGTTATCATTGATACAAATAGCCAACGGGGTTTTGCAAACCCGGTATTTACCTTCGTAAACTATCAGGAGCACTAAACAGCAATCTATGTTTGCCTAAATCACCGAGAGAACGCTCACACGATATGAATGCCAACTCTCGGCCTATTTGCTCTCTATCCAGCCAACCTTATTAACTGTGTCAAATCCCGATTCCAATTCTTCGCTCGGCTCTGCTGCGCGGCAATTAAACTGGCCGCTGTTTCGCGAGCATCTGCTCAACAGCTGCCACGATGGAGTTGTGTTCGTCGATCCCCATGGAAAGATCAAGATTTGGAATCGCGAGCTGGAATCGATCACGGGAATGACAGCCAGCAAAGTGCTGGAACAACCGTTTACTCCTGCCATTTTGCAGCTGAGTAAATCCGAAGGTACGGTCATTTCCAATGCTGATTGCCCGCTGACGGAATGCCTAAAAACAGGCGTCGAAGCCCGTGGCGAGTACTGCATCACCGGACGAAGTGGGCGTGAGGTAAAAGTTGAGATCACCTTCGTTCCCGTACTCTGCGCCAAAGGGTTGATCCACGGCGCGGTGTTGCTGGTTCATGATTACACCATTCAGCTAGATCTACAGCGACAACTGAAAGATCTGTATGAATTTTCGACGCTCGACCCACTGACTCAGGTCGCCAACCGCAGCGAGTTTGAACGAGTACTCGAGGAGTACGTGCGAGCTCACCAGACAACCGGCTTTGTTTGCAGCTTGATCGTTTGCGACATCGACTTCTTCAAGCAGATCAATGACAATTTCAATCATCACATTGGTGACCAAGCCCTAGTATCGTTCGCCAGCCTGCTGAAGAAATTTGTTCGAGCGAAGGATGTGGTCGCTCGGTACGGTGGTGAGGAATTTGTGATCCTTTGTGCGAATTGTGACGGCGCCGCAGCCGTTCAACGAGCGGAAGAAATCCGCAGCACGCTAAACCAGACGGCTCAGCCGATGCTCGAGGGAAAATGCATGACCGCCAGCTTTGGCGTTTCTCAATTGAATTCTACAGATTCCGTCACCGACTTTTTCGTCCGTGCCGATACCGCGTTGCTTAATGCTAAGGAAGAAGGACGCAATCGAGTCGTCTGTGAAACCGCCATCGGTTCCACCCATGCCCAAACAGTTGAAAAAGACCAGTTCGTTTCCAAAGCGGGCTTGGTTTGGAAAAAATCAGCGGGCACTGTACTACTAAGAGAAGAGTTCAAGACGATCACGCCCGTCCCGTTGGTCGTCAGCAAGCTACGAGGCTACATCGTCGAACGCGATGCCGATCTGTTGCAGATCGAGCCCAACTGGGTTTCGTTTAAAATCGATTTTGTCGATCCAGCCAACTCAGCTCGGCGAGGTTGCTTTATCGTGGACATCGAATTTCAAGTTCGGATTGTTAGCCAAGACAGAAAATCCGCTCGCAACAGCGGCAAAGAGACTTACATTCAGATCGGATTGCGTGAGGCCAAACGCAAGTGGTTCTCGGCCAACGCAACCGACCTTGCCCCAGAAATGATGCGTGAGATTCGCGATTTCTTGATGATCGCTGACGATGAATCACGGCTAATGCTCGAACCAGCGACCGACGCAAACGTGGTCCGCTAATTCTGCTGACTGACCGAATTCAGGTCACAGCATGTCACTCAAACTGGTTGATGACGCGACAATTGCACATCACTCCCCCCAGTTCTCCCTTGGCGGTACTCTCCGGACGCCCAAATGGCTTCCAACACTCAAATCGCTTGCTAACCAATACTTGCGGTCACGCTAAGCTTATTGGTTCACCCGTCAGTTCACCCATCGGTTCACTTTCTGCCAGACCGATCGGGCGATTGTCGTTGTTAACCGGAACCGTTAAAATTGGGTTTCACGAATTCGAGTGACCTCAAATCAGGAACTGCCGGCTTTCATACCGATGCGTCGGCGGTTTGCGAATCCCAATATTCAAAGGAAAAATCATGGCTTACGAACTTCCCGAACTCCCTTTCGCCAAGGATGCGCTTGAGCCCCACATTGATGCCAAGACGATGGAAATTCATCACGGCAAGCACCACGCCGGCTATGTCGCCAAAGTGAACGCAGCGATCGATGGGACCGATCTCGGCGCTAAGTCGATCGAGGATTTGATTTCCGATTTGGCGGCCGTTCCGGATGACAAACGAGGTGCCGTGCGAAACAACGGTGGCGGTCATGCCAATCACAGCCTGTTCTGGAGCATCCTCTCGGCCAGTGGTGGCGGAAGTCCGTCGGGAGACTTGGCGGCTGCGATCGATGCCGAACTTGGCGGTTTCGACGCCTTCAAGGAAAAGTTCTCTGCTGCTGCGGGCACTCGCTTCGGTAGTGGCTGGGCATGGTTGAGCGTTGATGGCGGCAAGCTGGTCGTTGAAAGCACCCCCAACCAAGACAGTCCCCTGATGGAAGGCCGCACTCCAATCCTTGGCTTGGACGTTTGGGAGCACGCATACTACCTGAACTACCAAAACCGCCGTCCCGACTACGTTGCTGCGTTCTTTAATGTGATCGATTGGAACGCCGTCGGCGAGCGTTATGCAGCCGCCAAGTAAGCGGTCGCAGAAGCACATCGTAAAGCGATAACTGAAGCACATTTTGTGGCGGCTGGACAAGCACCGACAGGGCTCGTCCACCGCCACTTTTTTTGCGCCATATTCATTGCGCCCTTTTTTTGTGCCGAGCAACCGCGTGGCGAAATTCGCTAGCGGTTCCAATCTTGAGCTACCGGACTAGATTCTCTAAAAGCCTTGGTGGCGATCAACAGCTTTCAATGCTCTGGATCCCAAACCTGCCTTTTGGATTGCTCGATCCCCAAACAATTTTTGGTTTGCAAACTTCTTCGCCATGGCTCATGTAAAAGTTGTCAATCGATACGTCGACATGTGGGCAGTCCCTGGCGTCCACCCGACGAATTCCGACTTCTTGCAAAGTTACAAGATGTCTGATTCCTCGCACTTCACCCGAGGAATGGACGTCGTTGGCTCGATATCTCAAAAACAGGAAGGCGACTGGGAGAAACAATGCCTGATCGGTATTCGATCTGACATCTGGAAACCAGACGCGAAAGAGGTCCACGCGACCTTGGGGTGTCTGCACGAAAAACGAAGGCGGGAGCTGAAAAAGGAGATCAAAAAGAACGGACGACTCGACGCAAAGCAGAAATCCGAACTACAAAAGCAGCTTGAAGAAGACAAAATCATGAAGCTGCAATGCGAAGACATTGAGCAACGTCGCTTGGTCATGAAGCTGTTCAAAACAACCGGCAAGCGGCTCAACTGGTCAGGGACGATTGAGCAAATAACCACTCAAGAAGTGCAAAATTCAATTGGTTCTCGTCGCACATTGCTGTCATTTGCTGTAATCCTGCCCCGACACGAAATGATCGTGTACGTAAACCAGAATCACCGTACGTTCTCTTTCTTTTCTATTTTCACCTTCAGCTATTATTGTGATGGTCGGATGTGGCCGGTTTGTCTCAGGCAGCGATGGGGATCAGTCGTTCCTGATTATGAAGTCCTAGTCGATTCAAAGCGAATCGGCTTCGTTAACGGTGTCGTTTTTGCGATGGGCAGCGACAGCTACGTTGACCTTTACGAACATAAACTGTGTCAGGAGTCGAAGTTTGTCGACCTGATCACTCTATTCGCCACGACTATCGGTTATCACAAGGCAATGCGTCGCAGTGTGAAACGCCGGCTGGATGCTTGCAAAAACGGTGACTGGCAAAAATGCCTTGTTGAAGATGAAGAATTGAAGATCTTTAAAAACGGACGTGTCGCCTGAGCCACTAAGATCCTCACGCGAGGAACGATCGCACCGCGCAACGCTTCCAATGTGGACGAATGGTGTTTTCCGCTGCTATCACAAGAACGTTAACACAGACTCTTATGAGTGGAAGATCAATCTTGACGGCCAAACGCGCAACCGCTAATCAGGACTCTAACACTCCCCAAAATGGGCATCCGCTCAACCGAAACGCTCTCCTTAATTTGCGAGTTTTCAAAATGACACGTCTGACTCTAGCTCTCGTCTTGGTTGCCTGCGCGGCATTTGTAGGTTGCTCAACCACGCGAACGACCGACACGGCTCGTACGGGCATGGAGCAACTGCTGATTTCAAACGCAGTTGATCAAACGATAGCCAAAACCGCGCTTCCCGACGTCGCTGGTCAGAAAGTTTTCCTCGAAGAAAAATATCTTGACTCGGTCGACAAAGGCTACATCATCGGATCGCTCAGACGTAAGTTGTTGAACGCGGGTGCGATGTTGGTCGACAAAAAAGAGGATTCCCAAATCACCGTTGAACTGTGCTCGGGCGGTGTCGGCACGGACAATGTTGAAAGGTATGTCGGTATGCCGGGACTGACGGTTCCGGGGCTACCCGTCGAACTTCCTGAAGTACGACTGTACGAGAAAAAAAGCCAATTCGGGACGGCAAAGCTGAACGTTGTTGCCTACGACACTCCGTCGGGCCAGATGGTCTACGACGGCAGTGGCACCCTCGCACGAGCCGATGATTCCAACTGGACAATCCTAGGTCTTGGCCCCTTCCAAGATGGATCGGTTCGTAGCGAAGTTAATCGCAACACCGCGGATACCGACTTCACTGCACGTGTGGCAAATACAATCGACTTTGATACGCCGACGTATCGATAGTGCGGAATTCGCTTCGAATGCTGTTGGCCGCTGAACTTTGTGTGCAACACAGCACGCGCACAGCAGATCCAAGAACTGTCTTTGCACAATTTCATTCCAGCATTCTGCCTCGCATGCAGAATCTGACATCGGTTGTCTTGCTAGCGAATGGCCGACGTTGACGGCCATTTCGCATCCTCCTAGTATCGCCGCGATCTCCGTAACTCTGGGTAATCCTGACAAGGGATGCTGGAATTAACGTTTTTATGCAAGAAACGGGTTGGTAGGGTCCGATTTCACGATTGCTGCATAGTGATTGACTCAATAGAGCGGCCACGACTGATTCATTTCGTGGCCACGATTGAGAAACATGAGAACACTTTGCGTCATTTTTCACCTGCAAATTGAATGTAACAGGCAAGACGTCATGCGACCTAGTCAAACGCCAAACCGATCAACCAATTTTCGCATCCTGAAATCACTCCGGCCACGCTTGATCCGTGGAGCCGCCGCAGGCTTGATGGCCACCGCGATTCTCGGAACAAGCGGCTGCAAGTCGGTACCGTTTTCGCTGCCCAAGCCCTCGCTGCCGAAACTAGCCGCGCCGGATCTTTCCAAGCTTGCGTTTTGGAAAAGCGAAAATCTAGTCGCCAAAAAAGGGAATCTCCCCAAGCCACCGTCGCTCAGCTTTGATTCTTCACCGATCAAACAAGCCGTTGCCTCGTCCAAGAAATCGGCAAGCCAAGAAATCCAAGCACTCCGGCAGGAGATCGCCAGCACCAAGGCTCAACTAACCGAACCGATTCGCGAACCCTACAAGTTCGCAGCCAAGAACGCAGTCAACAAACTGGCTGGCAATAGCAAGCTCGATCTTGGAGGATCTTCGTCGCGAAACAAATTGCCCACCGCTGCATCTGTTGACTCAAAAATTACGCAAGCTCAGCGTGATTTCCAAGCAGCGCTCGCCAGTTCCTCCAAGGCGGTCGATCAATCGATCGGCGGGAAATTATCTGGCTTGAAGGGAGCAGCCAACGATTTCTCGATTCCAAAATCGATCAAGTCCGCCAAAGCCAACGTAGACGATTCTCTGATGGCGGTTAACAAGTCACTTTACAACGCACAAGGGAAACTGGCCTCCGCTGCAAAAGACCCGCTTAAAGGCGTCGCTGGTGATGATCAGCTAAGCCTGTTCGAGCAGCGACTCCAAAAGGCAACCGATAAAGTGAAAGCCGCACCGGCTCAGATAGCCAGCTCAGGTTCTTCATCGAAGTCAGCAGCCAATGCCTTTGGAGGCGTTGCACCTCCCAAACCATTGGCCGCACCAACGAACAACGCACTGGCAGGCAGCGGCACCAAAATCGCGCAAGCTCCGTCAAAGACCGTCACCACGCCAACGGCTCCCGCTACTGCAGCAGTGTCAGCAGAAGTGGCTGAGCTGAAAGCTCAATTGGCGCAAATGCGATTGGAACAGCAAAAACTGATTCAGCAACAGAAGCTTGCTGCGGCTCAGCCTGCTACCGGATTCCAAACGCCCGCTGCAAGTACCAATGTGACCCCAGCGACCGTGCCGCCAACAACGTTTGCCGCTCGCGAGTTCGTCGCAGACTTGACCGCTCGCCCCAAGCCAAACTACCCGGAGATGCGTCCTTCGAACGTTCCACTTCGAACAGCCAGCAGCGCGAACAATGTTCTCTCGTCGGCTCCACAGAATGTGTTGCGTGGCAACTTCAGCCCAGTTGCAAACCCTGTCGCAAATAATACGCCTCAGTACCCAAGCCCTTCAGCAAGCACTGCTCCAGCTCAAGCATCACCGCCTACGCCTACATCGAATGCTGGATCTCAGTACCCAAGCACGCCCTACAACAGCTATGGTACACCGGTGAACAACTACTCGACCAACACCGCTCCCGCCCCCACTTTCGCGCCGCCGTCCAAGAATACTCAGGTGAGTTTCCAAGAGGATAAAAACAGCTCAAACTTGGTTATCAAAGCCAGCACGCCCGTTGAGCCTGCCCAGAGGCACGTTTCGGAGGTGAACATTCCGGATGCGGTTCTCAAAGGAACCAGTAATTACGCTCCCGGAACGGTTCACGCCTTGCGTTAGGTAGAAGGGCAGAAGGCAAATTTAAACCTACCGCTTCAGGATATTGAAACCCCGACAGATTTCCTCGATCTGCTGGTGGGTTTTGTCCTGCCACTTGCCTTAGACGCCTGACGCTAGGGATCGCCAGCGTCGGTTTGCAACATCACGCAATGGCACTGAATTCTTCAACAAGCGTGATTCAGCTCACTGGGCCTAATTGAAACGGTCTGTCTTTACTGTCAGAATGGACGAGTCAAATACTCTGTCCCCCGAATCAGGTCCGCATCATGCCATTGTTTGAAATTGAAACAGAAGGCCATATCATCATCACGTGGGCTGATGACGAAGGAAGCGCTCAAGCAGTTGTCACCGCTTCGTACCCAGAAGAAAACGTAGTGCGACTGAGCAAACGGCCTCGCGACAGCTGGGTCATTTCCAAGGGCGTCCTCGGCATCACTCAGCGCACCGATCCGTGCGGAACGGCTCGAGACTGCCTCGCCAAGGCTTCGGGTGACAAGGTTCACGCGATTCGGCTGTACATGCAGGAAACCGGTAACGATCTGGAGCAAGCTCGGAAAGCAATCGAATCCAACATGGTCATGGGCTGGTAAGGCGATACTCCGAATGAAGTATACCCAACAGCGTGCACAGCCCCGGGCGTCTTCGCGGTATCGAAAGGCATGTGTCATCGCCTTCCATTTAAAACAGCGGACACGATTCCAACAGACGATTTTTCTAACTGCCCCGCTGACCGCATGAAGCCGCTGATCTCTCTGCAAAACATCGTCAAGAATTACGATACCAAACAAGCACTCGCGGGCGTGTCACTGGACATCCAGCCCGGCATCACTGGATTGCTGGGCCCCAACGGTGCGGGCAAATCGACGCTGATCAAAATGCTGCTGGGCCTCGTTCGATACTCCAACGGGACCGGCACCATTCTAGGACATCCGCTGGGCCGCGCAGGTCGGCGAATCCGGTCGATGGTCGGCTACATGCCCGAAGACGATTGCTACATGGCGGGCATGGCAGGGGTTGAGGTCGTGCAGTTTTCGGCATGTCTGTCAGGTCTGCCCGATGTCGAAGCTCTCCGCCGTTCCCACGAGATCCTCGATTTCTGTGGTATGCGACAGGAACGTTACCGCGCGATCGAGACATATTCCACCGGCATGCGACAGAAGATTAAATTCGCCGCCGCGATTGTTCATGATCCAGAACTTCTGATCCTAGATGAACCAACCTCGGGGCTTGATCCCGAAGAACGCGAGTCTTTACTCAATCGCGTCGCTTTGCTGCACCAACAAAATGGCAAATCGGTTTTGATCTCGACTCATATTCTTCCCGACGTACAGGCGATTTGTACCGACGTTGTGATTCTGGCCAAGGGGCAGGTGGTGCTACAGGACACGCTGGCCAATTTGAACCGGACCTCATCACCCAGCGTTTCATTTCAAGTGCTTGGCGATCATGCCCCAATTGTGGATCACTTGGCCGGGCGTCAATTCGACGTTCGGCTAAAACCAGACCAATCGATTCTGGTCGAAAGCGAGCAGCCGAATCTGGCCGGCGAGGTTTGGTCCGCTGCGAACGAAACCAACACCGTGATTCGATCGCTCACTCCTGCAAAAAACTCGTTGGAAGACGTGTTCCTGCGAACAGTAAAGGAGTCCCAGCATGCCAATTCATGACGTAGGTTACCGAGGCTGGGACGGTAAAAAAACCAACCCGCTGACTCGGTGGAAAATCATCACGTATACCGGAATCCGCTTGGCCCTGCGCTCGCGTTGGGTCGCCAGAATTCTGTTCCTCGCTTGGTTACCGGTCATGTACTGGGGCATCGGTTTCTTCTTTATCGAAAATTCGCTCAGCAAGCAGTCGAACGGAGTTGTGTCCGCCGCTTCCGTCGCTTCCAAAGCAACTCTCGGTACCGATATTTCTGACGACATTGGGTTGGGTGGCGGTCGCAAAAACATCGCCGCCATCATCCGTCGGCAGTACAGCATGATTCCGAATGTGGAAGTGATCGCTACTGCTTTAGAAACCGATGACGAGGCGGCAACACGAAGTGGCGTCTGGCGCTGGCTGTTGATGACCTTTTTTCGCTACCCGCAAGGAATGTTAATTCTGTTCATGGTCGGTTCAATCGCTCCGGCGTTGGTGGCGAAAGACATCCGCACGCGCGCATTCCTGTTGTATTTTTCCCGTCCCGTTGGAAGGCTGGAATATATGATCGGGAAACTGTTAGTTCCCGTCGCATTCATCATGATGGTCACGTTGGTCCCCGCCATCGCACTTTACTTTTTTGCCATCATGATGTCGCCCGACATTTCCGTCATCTGGAGCACTTGGGACATTCCGCTGCGAATCATGGCGGCGACCGTTGTCCTAGTCGTTCCTGTCGCATCGATCGCGATCATGTTGTCGTCGCTGACACAGGAAAGTCGCTTCGCAAACTTCGCTTGGTTCGCTGTTTGGGCGATGGGGCACGGAGCGTGGGTCGCGATCCTGTTTTCGGTTGCCGTTGGCAAAGGCATGAGTCCCTTCAGTTCGGCCGTCACCAACGACTTGGTGTCGAAACGGTGGTCGTCACTGTCGCTTTACAACAATCTGGGCGATGTACAATCGTGGGTTTTCGGCTTTCAAGATTTCAGCCAGATCTATGTAAGTGCTCTAGTTCTAGCAGGAGCAACAATCTTTTCCTTGGTTGTTCTGTTCTACCGAGTTTCGGCTCCTATCCGAGTTTGAAAAATGGCAAGAGAAAATACGCAAGGTGATCAGAGCCCGTTTCTGAACATCGAACTCTGATTTCCGATTTCCCATCAAGCATGATTGAACTCCAAAACGCCACGAAACTTTACCAGAACGTGATCGGCATCAATGACATGAGCCTGTCACTGTCGCCGGGAGCTTATGGCTTGCTGGGCCCCAATGGATCGGGAAAGACAACCTTGCTCAATCTGATTCTGGGCCAGTTAAAACCAACTTTGGGACGCGTAAGACTATTCGGGAAAAACCCTTGGAGACGCAGCCATCTGCTGCGGCGTGTTGGTTTGTGCCCCGCAACGGATATTTACTATCCCCGCATCACCGGACGCGAGTGGGTCACTTATTTGACCAAGCTGCATGGCATCGGATCTCGATCGGCGGAGAAGAAAGCGGTCGCGGCACTGGAGCGAGTGCGTATGGATCAATTCATGGATCAGCCCATTCAAACGTACTCGCTGGGCATGAGACAACGGACCAAGATCGCTCAAGCGATTGCCCATCAGCCTGACCTATTGATTTTGGACGAGCCCTTTAACGGCTTAGATCCGGTCGGCCGGCATGACATGATTGACTTCGTCAAGGAATGGACAAGCGCCGGCCGAAGTGTAATTGTCGCCAGCCACGTCCTGCACGAAATTGAAGCGATTCACCCCTCGTTTCTGTTAATCTCAGGCGGGAGATTGCTGGCCTCGGGCCCCCCCGAAGAAGTGCATCGCATTTTGGCCGATTCGCCTTTCACGCTTGAGGTCTGCTGCGACCATCCCGAAAAATTGGCCAAGCTATTAATCGAGCAATGCAAAATCGAATCCATCGAGTTCAATGATGATGGTCAAAGAATGGTTGTTACGACTCGTTCGGCATCGAACGTGTACGACCTCCTGCCTTCGCTGATTCGTGAAGCAGGTGTTGAAGTGTCGGAAATGAATTCAACCGACGATTCGCTCAAGTCACTCTTTGCCACACTGATGAAAATTCATCGGGGCGAAATCAAGAGGAGTGCAGACCAATGATCAATTTGGTTCGACGTTCGGTCGCCACCTGCCAATTCGAACTCAGTCGCTCGTTGACGCCCCAACGCCTGTCCGTGTCCGCTTTGCTGACACTGTTCCCCGCCGTGATGATGGTATTGTTGATTCGTGGGCCGCAGATAGTGAACGCGACCTTGCCCGAAGCAGTGATCGCCGTTCACGCGTTCTCTACGTTTGCGATTGTGTTTTTGGTTTCAATGGTATGCGTGCTGAACTTATTGCTCTGGGCGCCTGCCAATATCTCTTCGGAACTGGAAGGAAAAAGCTGGGGCTTTCTGGCCAGCCGTCCCGGCGGAAGACTGGCGACCTACTTTGGCAAGTGCTTTACGGCGTTCCTCGTTTCATTTGTGGTGTCCGTCGTGTCGCTGTCACTATGCATGGCGATCGTGAATCATTATTTGGGAATCAAAGACCCCGGGCAAAAGTGGATTTCTCTGGTCGGCATCTACTTCCTTGCCTGCGCGGTGTACGCCACGATCTTTTCGATGATCGGCACGATCTTTATCAAACGAGCCATGGTGGTTTCGGCAGGATATGTGATGCTCTCGGATGTCTTCCTAGCCCTGTTGCCGGCCGTCGTCAACAAATTTACAGTCAGCCTGCACCTGCGGAACCTTGGCATCAGCTGGATGGGATGGTTTTTACCGAGTAATGAATTCGAATACGTCACCATCTACTCGCCTTGGCCAGATCCCTGGCATCTGGCAGCGTTGGCGATCATCGGATGCACTTGCCTGTTGATCGGAGCCATCGTCGTGACTAGTCGCCAGTACATCACAACCGATCAGATTTAAGCTCGATAGGTTTGCCGCAGCCCCAGTCAATTTAAGGTTGGCAATATTGATTCCAATCGACACTCGACAATTTGGAATTCGGCACGTCATGGGAATCATGGTGTCGGTCGCAATAGTGTTGTATCTGCTCCAGCTGAATACCGCAGTCGGATTTGGCCTTGCCGTCACGACCGCAGGATTTTGGTTTGGCTACCTGCTACTGATCATATCGGACAGTTTGGACTCGGGGCCAATCGATCGGCGTCGCTATACTTCGCAAGCATTCAACCTTTTTGGCATGATGATCATCGTGTTCGCTTTCCTCGGAGGCGCTGTGTATTGCATCTTAGTCGTTCCATTCATTTTATGGGGCCCCCGCTTTTGATTCACTCGCCAGCAAGCCAAGCAACTGGTGCCGGCGTTGCCGGCGCGAAACCCATTTCGCAATCAATCCTCGTGACGGCGCAAAAAAGACAATGATCAGGAATGCCAGACCGGCCATCGAAGAAATCGGACCGGCAGGCGAGATCGAAAGCTGCTGACTGACCGCGACGCCCAGCACAGCACTCATCGTTCCCAGCACGGCACTCAAGACAAACATCCAGGCCAGCCGTCGGCTCAACAGGTCTGCCGCCGCAGCGGGTGCGATCATCAGGGCCACCACCAGAACGGTACCCGCTACCTCAAACGCCGCCACCGCCACGATCGAAACGATCGCCAACCAAATGGTGTGAAGCAGCCGAGGCCGAAAGCCAAACAGATAGCTGGCTGTTTCGTCAAAGGCCATCAGTTTCAGTTCCTTGAAGAATAACAGGATGAAGCCAACCAACCCAATCACGCACAACAACATCGACACAAACGCTCGCGGGCCAAGGTATAGCCCGAACCAATGGCAGTCTTCAAGTGCTGCAAACGCAAGGTTGCCATCGATAATGCAGTGAGCGTGAAAATGAATGTTCTTCAAATTCAAACTGCTGGCGATCACCCCCACACTAAACATGCCAGAGAAAACGATGCCCAAGGCAGCGTCCTGTTTGACGCGTCCCGTTCTGGCAATCCACTGCACCATCCAAACCATCAGCAATCCGCTCATTCCCGCAGCCAGAATCAGCCAAGGCGAGCTACGATCACGAAACACGAGAAACGCCAACACAATTCCTGGCAAAACCGCGTGACTTAGTCCCTCCGAGACCAACGCTTCACGCTTAACGACCAGCATCACACCCGCCAACGAGCAAGCCACTGCTGTCAGCACCGCGATCAAATACGTCCACGCCAGTAAACTCATTCGGATGCCCCCTGCGAAGGTATCGGCATCGCTGCCGAACGTCCTTTTCGGTCGCCGAACAGGATCCCACGTTTTGGAGCAAATAGAATTGACCCTAGCACCACAATCGATCCGGCCAACACGATCACCGGCCCCGTTGGAACGCCCGACACGACCGCACTGACAATCGTTCCGATCGCAGCGCAGCTTGCTCCGATGACCGCCGCCAACAGCACCATCGACTCAAGTGACTCGGTCCATTGCCGCGCCGCAGCGGCGGGAGCCACCAGCATGGCAATGATCAACACCACACCAATGCACTGAATTCCAATCACGATTCCGTTGACAAAAATGGCGATCATCAGCCAGTCGAGCCAACGAGTTCGATAGCCAAGACTTTGGGTCAGCAATGGATCAAACGTAAAAACCTTCAACTCTTTCCATAACAATAACATGGTCGCGATCGAGCCAACGCCAACGATCGCGATCATGACCAGATCCGCCTGAGTCATTGATGCCGCCATCCCGAACAGGTAGCTATCTAGGCCTCGCCTTCCCGGAATCGGCGGGTTCGTTTTCTGTACCCAGCGCAGCAACAAAATCCCTGTGCCGAAAAAGATCGCCAGCATGACTCCCAAACCACTGTCCTCGCGAACGCTGGTGCGATCAACGATCCACTGCGACAAAGCCAACGCTAGAATTCCGGCAAGCATGGCGCCCGGGATCAAGACAAACAGAGACTTACTGCCTTCCCCCGTCAGCCAATAGCTGATCAAAAAGAACACCATGATTCCCAGCAGGGATGAATGCGCCACCACGTCACCGACCAGACTTTGCCGCCGCAAGTAGGCAAAGCAACCCACCGAACCGCTGACCGCTCCGATTCCCATCGTGCCCAGCAGCACTGTGCGAAACGTAGGGTCTCCCAAAAGCTCCCACACGATCATGCGTCACCCTTGAATTGGGTGGCGTCGATTCTGGATCGTCCGCTGTACGTTTCATCAATCGACTGCTGCGAGAAAACCTTCTCAACATCGCCACTGGCAACGAGAGTCTGGTTGATCAGCGAAACCTGATCGAGGTATTCACCAACGGTTTTCAGATCATGCTGCACGACCACAATGGTCTTTCCAGAATCACGCAGTTCATGCAGCAATTCGACAATCAACTTTTCAGTCGGAACGTCGACGCCCGTGAATGGTTCGTCCAGAAAGTAGATCGGAGCGTCTTGGACGAAGGCTCGTGCGAGAAATGCTCGTTGCTGCTGCCCGCCGGAAAGTTCGTTAATCTGCCGGTCGGCAAAGGCCTCCATCCCCAATCGCTCCAACGCCGCCATCGCGTCGGATCGTTCTGATTTACCCGCGCGACGAAACCAACCGAGTCGTCCGTAGGTTCCCATCACCACCAAGTCCAGAACCGTCGTCGGAAAGTCCCAGTCAATACTGTTTCGTTGAGGAACGTAGCCGATTGATTTTCGATTTGAAGCAAAGGGCTGGCCGAGTACCTTGATCGTTCCGGCCAATTTTGGAGTCAGATCGAGAATCGATTTTAGCAGCGTGCTTTTTCCCGCGCCGTTGGGGCCGACTAGGCCCATGACCACTCGCTGCGGAATCGTTAAATCGATATCCCACAGCACGGGTTGAGCGTCGTACGTGACGGTAAGTTTTTCAACTTCGATTGCGGGAACAGTCACGTTGGCCAGTTGTTCAAAAGCGTACGGGAAGAAAAAGTACTGGTCGAAAAATCCACTCACTTACGCGTCAAGCTTCTATTCCAAGCCGAGCTTCGCGCCGGGTTCGACTTTGAGCCTCAATTATTTTAGCGACTCAAAAATAATCTCGACGTTCGATTTGAAGGCTCCCAAAAACGTGTTTTGCGGAGCCTTTTCGCCAATGTCGTCCGAGTACAACGGTTGGTCAACCAAATTCACCTGCCAGTCACGCGCTTGACAGGCTTCCTGCAGGGCCTGAGTGACTTTCGGGTTGGTAATCGACTCCATGAATATCGCCGGGACCTTCTTGTCACAGATCTCTTGAGCGACTTCACGCATGGTTTTGATATCGGCTTCTGGATCATTGCCGATCCCCAGCACCGCCAGAGTTTCCATTTCATACTCTTTGGCGAAGTAGTTGAACGCGTCATGAGCACTCACGAGCGTTCGATTCTCCTTTGGAATCGCGGTTAGTTTTTCTTTGGCCCAATCGTGAGCCGCCATAATCTCGGTGACGTAGGCGTCGCAATTCTTGGTGTAAGAATCCGCGTGATCCGGATCCACTTCTCCCAATTTTTTCGCCAGCCCTTTCACACACTCGGCCCAACCCGGCAAGTGATTCCAGATGTGAGGATCAAAAGGTGCTTCCGCATCGACCTCTCCATCTTCCACCCAATCGAGCTTCGCACTCTCGGGAAACACGGACGCCATCGACCAAGCTTTGTCTTCGAACTTGCCATGAAGATGCTCGCTGAGTTTGGCTTCTAAATGAAAGCCGTTGTAGACGATCAGGTCCACATCAAGCATCGCCTGAACGTCCTGCGTACTGGCGCTGAACGAATGAGGATCGACTCCCGGCCCACAAAATAACTTGATCGAAGTATCGGTTCCGGCGGTCAGCTTTTGTAGTGCCGCGTTGATCTGCCCGGTCGTGGCCACGATGCTCAAAGTGCCGTCGTTAACAGACGATGAATCGCCGTTTGCAGATTCTGAATTCACGGAAGAATCGCAACCCGCAAAAGGGATCACAATAACGAGAGCCAACAAGGCAATCAGTGCGCTAAATCTCATTTGAGTTTCTCTTTGGTAACTTGATCGGGAAGTTGCTTCAGCCGTCGGAAAATCCTGCCGTCAGGGCTTCCGCATTGGCCAAACAGTGTGCCACATTGAGTGTTAAGTGTCCGGACATCGTTCGCGTCCGGGGCACGATTACCTTGCGTGGCTGGCGAGATCAGAGAGATCTTGGAGGCTTGCTGCGTCGGGCAATTCGGTTCCCCCAAATGGTACCCGAATCGTCGACGATGCTGAAGTCGGCGCGGCATCAATCCTGTAGATTCGTCAACAATCGCTGTCGGCTGGACCCGGCAGTCTGAACTGCGGGCGGTTCGTTAACCCACTCGCCCGCCGGAAACGTTTTGACTCGCACGCCGGCGTCGGACAACGTCACACGAACGGCTCCGTCTTTGTCGGTGCGGAAAAACCGGCAGGGCAGGGCACTCAACGTGGTTGCGACCTCCGGCTTCAAACGGCCGCGGCCACAACTGGCAACCGCAACGTCTGGCCGACACCAATCGATCAACGTCTCCGGCTGACTGTTTGCACTGCCATGATGAGCCAACATCAACAAATCGCAATGAACCGGCGGCCGTTTCAACAGATCCTCAAAACGTTCGGCTTCCAAATCACCCGGTAGTAACACGCTGCGACCGCCGCTAGACACTCGCAGCACCAAACTATCGGCGTTGTCGTTCGAGCCCAATTGATCGTCGCACGGGCTAAGTACCTCAATCGCAACCGAACCGTCATCGTGGCACGCTTCGAAATCAGAAGTGATCACCTTGATGGGGATACCTTGTTTTTCGATGGCTTGCATCACCACTGCGACGGACTCGGATTCACTCTTCAACATTTGAGGAGAAACGTAGACCACGCCAATCGAAAATCGCTCGCAGATTCCCGGCATGGCATTAAAGTGGTCGACATCCCCGTGAGACAACACGACGGCGTCAAGATGAACGATGTTCGCCTCCCAAAGAACTCCCGAGACATTTTGATGGCCATACCTAGACGATGAAAAGGAACCACAGTCGTACAACAAATTCTTGCCATCGGGAAACTGCACCAGAACACTCGTGCCGTGCCCCACGTCAACAAACGTGCAAACCATTTCCTGTTTGGCTGGTTCGCAAGCGCTGTTGAGAACCTGATTCGGCAACAGCCAGCCAAACGCCAACCAACAAACCCCGACACACGCCACCCAGCGTCCCGGTAACCGAGTCGTTGGATAGACGACGCACACAAACAGCAGCAGATAAAACAGGAGCAAGGACCAAAGCGGCGGACCGGCCGTCCAGAAGTGACTCAGGGGCATCGCCTGAGCCACTTGGATCGCGGCTTCGATGCCACCCAGAGTCGACTCGCACAGCCAGCCAAAAAACTGAGCGGGCCAATCGCTCAGCCAACCGAACAACAACGTGGCGGCACCGGCATACAACCCGCACGCGATGGGAATCATCAGCAACGGGTTCAAAACCAGGCCGATCGGAGCGACCAGATGAAAATGCCACGCTACCAAAGGCAACGCACAAAACCAGATCATCGCACTGGCCAGCGTGGTCGCTCGAAACGCGCGTCCGACACCGTAAAGCCAGCGAAGCCACGATGGGCGACTGTTGGCGATCAACCGCTTGATCGGATCCTCGCTACGAGGCCACCAGATCCAGTCTTTGGCAAACACCAACGTCGAAACGGCCAAAAACGACAATTGTGGCCCAACGCTCAGCAAGTCGCTGGGATTGATGATCAAAACAATCCATGCCGAAGCCGCCAGCAAATTAAACGAGTACGCTCGCTGTCCGACAAGCCTCCCCACACAAAACAGGCTGATTAGAATCGCTGCCCGCACTACCGTGGGTCGAAACTCCACCAACCACATGTAGAACAAGACGAACACGATGGTTGCCACCAAGCAGTTTCTGCGATCGACCAGCCCGATTCGGCAGAGGAAGAAAATGGATGCCGCCAGAATTCCAACGTGCAAACCTGAAATCGCCAGCAGATGAGCCGTTCCGGTTTCCAAAAACGCAGCTCGACGCGACGGCGAAAGTTGCTCGCGGTTCCCCAACAAGATGGCGGACGCAAAACCTGCTTCGTCACCGTCAATGAATTGCCACGCAACCTCATTCAATCGCCGCCTGATGGTTGATAACCATTGCGACCCGGCCCAACGATTTGGGCGATGCCGCAACTGAATTGCGTGTGCATCATAAACATGGATCGTCGCGAACCGACCTTGCGAGCGCATGTAGTTTTGAAAATCGAACTGCCCCGGGTTGGTGGGTCGTTTGAGTCCAAACATTTTCCCTAGGATCTGCACTTGGTCGCCCGATTGCACTTCGCTGAAAACCTCGTGCACAAAAACATCCACTTGTCCTGATACCGAAAGCCAATCACTTTGGTCTCGAATACCATTCAGCTTCAAACGCAGACGTGTCTGAACAGATTGTTGCAACGGATCAAGTTCCGAACGGGCATCGCTGCGGATGATCATCCGAGGCTCACTGACCAACGTGCCGCGAACGCAACACAACTGCGGATCTTCAGCAACGAAGCAAGCGATATGGTTCGCCGGGTACCAATTCCAGCGAACGTGATGCCAGAGCCCGCCCAAGTGCACAAATGCCAACGTCAACAGAAGTGACGACCACAAGAAAGAATTCGTGGCCCGATCACGTGCGACACGCGATCGTTTTCTGACCAACAACCAGCCGACCAACAAAGAAACACAAGCGGCCAGCCACACGGACCATGGAACATCCAAGAAGCGATCAAGCAGGATTCCCAGCGAGAACGGAATCACCGCCAGCACAATCGGTTGATACCGGGGCTTGCGTTTCGGCTGCCCGGTCGAGACCACCATTTCCGCGTGTGAAGACATCCCGACAGTTTACCCGTTGCCGCCGCGATTTGCTCACGGCAGCGGGGTAACAGCGGCCGACATTCGAGCATTTTTTGATCTGGATGGCTTTTTTGTTGGCAATCCTCGGGCAACCCAACGCGCATAAAAAAAGTTACGACACGTCGCTCCATCGGCATGTCGTAACTTCAATCCTGATGCGGAACAATCCGTGTTCCACCTACCCCTTCGGGCGTGATATCTATATCGACAAGTCAAGCAACAAATCTTGATGTTTTTCAGAATTGATTTTCTCTAATCGTAATTCTCGGCAAACTTTGACACCGGTCATTTTGATCGTCGGGTTTGGTCAAAATCTCACGGCGCCCCACACTGCCACGGTTGACTGAATTCTGGCATTTCAAGCTTGGAAACCGGTATTTCAAGGCGTTTTTTGACCGCCGCGGCCCTCGAATGACCTCCCTAGAGGATCAGGTTGCCGCTCGCCTTCCGCTTTGCTTCCACTTTGGGAAAGAATTGGCAGTTTGGATGAGCTTGGCAAGCTCCTTAAGCAAGTGGCAGAGTAAAACCCGTCGGCAGATCAAGGAAATCTGTCGAGGTTTCAATATTCTGAGCGGGAGGTTTAAACTTGCCTTCTGCCTTAGAGACCGTCAGACTGATGGTCGCGCTATCGCCCGCTATCTGCCCGTCTGCCAGATCGAGCGAACGCGTCCAGCGAACCTGCTGCTTGCTGCGGCCAAAATGATTCACGTCACTCAGGGAGGGAGACAGTGGCGAGCCTGTTACTTTCATCTCCACCGGCAAAATTTGCTGGATTTGGACCATCGCTGTTGGTTCAACAAACGCGGCGTCGGCTGCAAACCCACGACCTGCCAAGCGACCGCATGGAAGCACGAGCCATGCTGCACGACCATTGCCCGCTGACGCCCGGCGTGTATGGCTGGCTCGATCGCAACGATCAGATCTGCTACATCGGAAAATCGAAATCGCTGAGAAAACGTCTGCTTTCCTACTTTGCAAAAACGCCCGCGGATCCGAAAGCCGGCCGGATCCGTAACCACAGCTATCGCTTGGTGTGGGAGCCGATGGCCGATGAGCTGCTGGCTTTGATTCGAGAACAAGAACTTATCTGCCGCTGGCGTCCAGATTTCAACAAGCAAGGCCAACCGACTCGTCGCCAACCGGCCTTTATCGGAATCACGTCAGGACCGGCTGCCAATGCCAAGTTCGTGCGGCGAATGACGACCGGCCTGTCCCATGCGTTTGGACCGATCGCCGGCACAGGTGAACTGAGAGCCGCAGTTAACTCATTGAACCAAGTCTTTCAACTGCGTGACTGTCCGGACAAGACACTCTTCACTTTTAACAATCAGCCAACGCTGTTTGACAATCCTGAATCGGCCAAGTGCATTCGGTTCGAACTGGGAACTTGCCCGGGGCCATGTGCGAGTCTATGCAGCAAGTCGCAGTATCGAAAAAATGTTGATGCGGCAATTGATTTTCTTGAGGGGCGTGACCTGTCGGCCTTGGGGCGGCTAGAACATGAAATGCTCGACGCAGCCGCGCGGCAGTCGTTTGAACGGGCGGTCGTCTTGCGAGACCATTTTGATCAACTGACGTGGCTCAGTCGCCGACTTTCGGCACTTCGCGAATCACAAAAGTTGCTCAACGGTGTGCTGCAAGTGACTGCCACCCGAGAGCGAACTGCTTGGCTGGTCTTGAAATCGGGAAAACTGCTGGGTTCGTTAGTCGCTCCGGACTCTGCGGCTCGGGCGACAGCCGCAAACTCGTTGCTCGTTCAGGCGGCCGAGCGTTCCAGCCCGCAGGCGCATACGATCCTTGAAATGAGTCTGCAGTTGCTAGTAATGGCTTGGTTTCGCAGGCACCCCGCCAGCAAACAGAACTTGCTCTCTTTCGACCACGCGATCCAGCGATGTGATTTCATCGCGTCCCAATAGCCAGCACCCACCAAACCGCGCTCCCGTCCGCGGCTCTCCCACCGCTGAGCGTCTTCCGCCACTGTGCTTGGGCTCTCGTTCTGCTATCCGCTGGTCTCTCGACCCCGAACGCGACTCCGCCGCTTGGCTGCCGGGAGCGAGCAAACCGCCGCCAATCCGTATTTTGGCTCTTGAAACGCCCCGAAAACCCCGATATACGTTACTCAGGTCTGGCCAAAAGCTCGTGATTTTGGCCGTTGCCAGCTTCTAATCAGTTGGTATACTGTGCGACTTGTTTTTGATGTGTTTTTGCGGAATTTTAGACGGAATCTGTCATGGCTCGCGTTTGTGAAGTTTGTGGAAAAGGCCCCCAGATGGGCAACTCAGTGGAAACACGCGGTAAGGCCAAGTACTTGGGCGGTGTTGGTACCAAGAAAACCGGAATTACCCGTCGGCAGTTTCGCCCGAACCTGCAACGCGTCAATGTGGCGTTGCCCCAAGGCGGCAACAAGCACATGAAGGTTTGCGTTCAGTGCATCCGTAGCGGAGCCATCCGCAAAGCGGTTAAGGCCAAGCCGTTCGCGCTGCCGACCAAGTAGCTTCGTGCCGCCGGCAAGACAGCACAATTTAGATTTTACTTTGGCTCAGCCCTTTCGCTGAGCCTTTTTTTTGAATGGAGGTAAGCTCCTGATGTCAGAAGCAATCGATCGAAAAACAGCACTCCACGTTGGCAAGCTTGCTCGCTTGGAGCTAACCGATGCTCAAGCGGATGAATCTGCGAAGCACTTGGCCTCTATCTTGAACTACGTTGACCAACTGGCTCAAGTCGACGTTCCCGACGACATCAAGCCTTTCTTTGGAGCCACCGAGTCGGTCAACGCGGTTAGGGAAGACGAGGTTCGTCCCAGCATGGACCGCGAAACGATTTTGGAAAACGCTCCCGATAGCGACGGCGAGTTCTACCGAGTGCCTCCTGTTTTTGGTTAACGAAACAAAATGGAAATCTCTAAACTAACGGCTGCCGAAATCGTCTCACATATCGCGGCAGGCGAATTAACGGCGACCGATTGCACGACTCACTTTCTGAATGAGATTGAGCAAAAAGATCCGACGCTTAACTCGTACCTGTACGTTGCCAAAGAATCGGCAATGGAAGCCGCCCAGAAAATCGACGCTCGTCGATCCGCGGGTGAATCACTAGGAGCCCTAGCAGGCTTACCCGTTGCTGTGAAAGACGGAATTTGCACCAAGGGTATTCGCACGACTGCCGCGTCGAAGATGCTGGAAACCTTTGTGCCGCCGTTTGATGCCACCATCGTTCAGAAATTAACCGACGCCGACGCTATCGTGATCGGCAAAACGAATCTGGACGAATTCGCGATGGGTAGCTCGACGGAGAACTCCGCATTCGGCGCCACCAAAAACCCATGGAACACGGACTGCGTTCCAGGTGGGTCCAGCGGCGGATCCGCTGCGTGCGTAGGTGCCGATTTGGCTCCCGTTTCCATTGGTTCAGATACCGGTGGATCCATTCGACAACCGGCGTCTTTTTGTGGCGTGACCGGATTGAAGCCGACTTACGGTCGAGTCAGTCGGTTTGGGTTGATCGCATTCGCCAGCAGCCTAGATCAGATTGGTCCGTTTACTCGCACTGCCAAAGACGCGGCGCTCACGATGAACGTGATCGGCGGTCACTGCGACAAGGATTCAACTTCCGCTCGCGAGGATCTGCCGGATTTCAGCAGCAAGCTCGACCAACCCTTGAGTGGCATTCGAATAGGAATTTGCAAAGAGCACTTCGAATCGGGCTTACCGGACGATATTCGAAAATCGATGGACGAATCGGTCAGCGTTCTGAAATCGCTCGGTGCGACGACCACAGAAATCAGCTTGCCTCATTCTCAATACGGAATCGCAGCCTACTACGTGATCGCGTCGTCGGAAGCGTCCGGTAACTTGGCTCGTTATGACGGTGTGCGATACACCATGCGGACCGAAGCCGACAACCTAAACAAAATGTATGGTTTGACTCGTACCGAAGGCTTTGGTGATGAAGTTCGGCGCCGAATTATGCTGGGCACCTATGCATTAAGCAGCGGCTACTATGACGCCTACTACGTAAAGGCATCAAAGGTCCGTCGCTTGATCAAAAACGACTACGACAAAGCGTTCGAAAGCTGCGACGTCATTCTTGGGCCAACCGCACCGTCGACCGCGTTTAAGTTTGGGGAACACACGACGGATCCGTTAACGATGTATCTTGCCGACATCTTTACCGTCACCGCAAACCTTGCTGGACTGCCCGGAATCTCGATCCCATGCGGTTTCAGTGGCGGAATGCCGATCGGATTGCAATTGCAAGGCAAGTCATTCGACGAATCTACGTTGCTACAAATTGCTCATCAGTACCAGCAACAAACGGACTGGCACTCGCGGAGGCCTCAAGCATGAATACGACCACTCAAATTTCAGCAGCCGACCGTGAAGCCGTGACCGCCGCCGACGTGACGACGATCATCGGGCTTGAGGTCCACGTTCAGCTACAAACAAAATCAAAGCTGTTCTGCGGATGCAGCACACTGTTCGGCCAGGAACCCAATACCCAAACCTGCCCGGTTTGCACGGGAATGCCGGGCTCGCTGCCGGTTCTCAACCAGCATGCGTTGAAACTGTCAATCAAAACGGGGCTGGCTCTGAATTGTGAAATTGCCCGGCATACAAAGTGGGATCGAAAGAACTACTTCTACCCGGATTTACCCAAGGGCTATCAGATCAGCCAGCTCGACCAGCCAATTTGTGGTGTCGGATACCTAGACATCTCTGACGCCGACGGGGCGTTCGAACCCAAGCGGATCGAAATCGAACGGGCGCATCTGGAAGAAGATGCTGGCAAGAGTTCGCATGATGAATCGGGACGCGGCGGCAAGTCAAAGATTGATTTGAACCGCACCGGTACGCCACTGCTGGAGATCGTGACGCGTCCGGACATGCGTTCGGCACAAGAAGCAAAAGCGTTCTTGCAATCGCTGAAGATGATTCTGACCTACATCGAAGTTTCTGACTGCAATATGCAAGAAGGAAGCCTACGTTGCGATGGCAATATCAACCTGCACATCAACGTGGGCGGGCAGAAGATCGCAACGCCGATTGTTGAAATCAAAAACATGAACAGCTTCCGCGCTGCCGAACGAGCCTTAGACTACGAAGTCAAGCGTCAGTTGGCCGAGTGGAAAGAAACCGGCGGAACGATCGAAGGCGCCCCGAAGCGAACCTTTGGCTGGGACGACCAAGCCGAAGTCACAATCGCTCAACGTGAAAAAGAAGAAGCCGCCGACTATCGGTACTTCCCCGATCCTGACTTGATTGCGGCCGTAACAACGGATGAACAAATCGACGCCATCCGTCAAGAAATCGGGGTACTGCCTTCGCAACTGCGGGGCAACTTGATCAAAGAACACCAACTAAGCGAATACGACGCCGACGTGTTGGTGAATCAGGGCAGGGGAGTGGTCGATTACTTTCTGTCGGTTGCCGGCACCTGTGGCAACAGTAAGCTGGCGATCAACTGGGTCAACCAAGAAGTCCTGCGTCACCTGAACGAAACGAACGGATCGATTGATCAGTATCCTGTGACCGCAGACGCCATGGGCGATTTACTGAAACGAATCTCGGCCGATGATCTCGATCAATCGCGAGGCAAAGACGTGCTTGCCGCCATGATCGAAAACAACATCGATGCGGCCGCCGCCATCGAAAAGCTTGGCATCCGTCAAGTCGACAGTAGCGAGCTAGATGCACTCTGTCAGCAACTGCTGGACGCCAACCCAAAAGTTGTCGCTCAAGTCCAGGAAGGTAAAACCAAAGCGATCGGTGCCTTGATCGGCCAAGCTCGGAAGATCAACCCGAACGTGAACCCGGGAACCCTGCAAGCGAACTTACTAAAAATGCTTGGGGTGGATGGCTAGTTGAGTGAAAGCAAAGGTCGCGAGTACCACTGCCGCTTCGAATTCTGCTTGCCACGTCATAGCCGTTAACAGATAATACGCTCATGAAGCCCACCATCCGCACATTCGACAGCCACGAGGAAGCTGACGCCTTCGTCTTAGCTGAACGTTTAGCCATGACGCCCGCACAGCGCCTGAAATTGTGCTTTCAGATCTCGATGCAGGGCTGGCGTACACACAATCCCAAAAAACCCTTGGGGTCGTTGAGAGAGAACATCAAGATCGAAGTTCGAGATCGCTGCCCCCCATCCTTTGATTGATTTTGTGAATAGTGTTGAGATTCATCAAGACTGGATCGACCTACTGGCAGCTATGCTTCAGAAACAGGTTCGATTCTTGATTGTCGGTGGCCATGCGGTTAGCGTTCACGGACACCCTCGCTACACGGAAGACCTTGATATCTTTGTGGAGATGTCTGAAAGCCAGTTCGAAGTAGTTTCCGGACAATTCCAAAACAGATTACACGGCCCAAGGCCTACCGGTTAAACTGAACGCTGTAAAACTCTGCGACGGCGATACGTTTTTGCAAGCTATTTCCTGCTTTGAAAGCTCTTTTGACAAATCCTGCTTGTTAAACCGAGTAGTCACAACGATTTCATCGCCATTGCATGGCCGGCACGACCATGGAGACGATCAGTGGAGACTAGTTTCACTCGCTCGCGATACACCGCGCTTCTGCTGGTACTCTTTTCTTTAATCGGTGCTCATTTGAGCGTGGAGCAGCACGTCCGTTTCGGCGACACGGTGGTCAGCAGGCATTTTATTGCCATCGAAACCAATCCGACGGGAATCATCGACGACTGCTGGGGTGAGCCCTCGACCTCTATCCAAGATCATGAATTTATCGACCATGCGAAAGATCTCGCTAGTGAAAAAGCCATCGCAGAATGCTTGGCACGCTATCCTCATTTAAAAGAGCTGGCTTCGTTTTCAGAAATTCCCGATGACCAAATTGCCGCCGAGATTTTTGAGAACACCACGGTAAAACAAGACCGCGAGTGCCCCTATTTTTTTGAACTTGTGTACCGCTGCCGAACCTTGGGCGATGGCCCAGAGATACTGAATCACCTTGTTAAAAGCCATCGAGTGTCCGTCTCTGCTCGACTAGAGAAAGAGGCGGCCAAACAGCAGGCGGCTTGGATTGAGAGTGAATTGGAACTGACGCCGGATCAAAAGGCAGGCTATCGAGCGCTGTACACGCATATGCACGGCTATCGTTTTCGAGCCCTCTCGCCTAGCCACAGCAGGGATTCCGAGGCTAATCTTATGTTTTGGGCAATGTTCAAAGGAGCCGCAATTGGCTTTTTTACTACTGCTGCCTCGATCGTCGTCATAAACTGGGCATGCCGTACTCGCGAAACGAACCCAACCATCAGCGACGAATCTTCCAACGTCCAAACGCAAACCTAAACTTGAGAATTGCACCACTGCCGATTCGGATTCTGCTTGCGACGTCGTCGCACTTTGCGGATAATAGGCTCGTGAATCTCACCATCGGCACATCCAACAGCCACTAGGAAGCAGGTGCCTTC
>CAZLYM010000015.1:27143-31455 GCA_964563475.1 uncultured Pirellulaceae bacterium | reverse complement strand
GTTCACACCGTCATGGCGGCGGCGGGAACCGGGAAGTTCTCACACATCTCAGCGACTTCTTTGCGGATGCCTTCGAGTGCCGCTTCGTTGTCATGCTGCGACAAGGCGCCGTGGATCCAAGCAGCGACCTGTTTCATCTGGTCGGCGCCCATCCCGCGAGTCGTCAGCGCGGGCGTGCCGATTCGAATGCCACTAGGGTCCATCGGTGATCGTTCGTCGTACGGGATCATGTTCTTGTTGAGCGTGATGCCGCACTTGTCGAGCGTTTCCTCGGCAATCTTCCCGCCGATACCCAGCGAAGTTACGTCGACCAAGCACAGGTGATTGTCGGTGCCTCCGCTGACCAGCGCGAGACCTTGGCTCATCAGTTCGTCACCCAGCACTTTCGCGTTGGCTTTGACTTGCTGAGCGTAAGTTTTGAACTCCGGCTTGAGTGCTTCCCCAAAGCAGACGGCTTTCCCGGCAACGACGTGCATCAACGGACCGCCTTGCATGCCTGGGAACACGGCCGAGTTAATTTTCTTGGCCCATTTCTTTTTGCACAGCACCAGACCGCCACGAGGGCCTCGAAGTGTCTTGTGCGTTGTGGTGGAAACGAAGTCGGCAACGGCGACGGGATCATCGTGCTCGCCCGCTGCGACCAGACCCGCGTAGTGAGCCATGTCGACAAACAGGATGGCTCCAATTTCATCCGCGATTTCACGGAACTTGCCGTGAGGAATCTCGCGAGGATAAGCACTGGCGCCGGCGACGATGACTTTGGGTTTGTGCTCACGAGCCAGAGCCGCGATCTGATCGAAGTCCAACAAATGCGTATCTTTGGTGACACCGTAGTGCACAAAATTGTAAAGTTTGCCCGACAGGTTCAAGTGCATCCCATGAGTCAGATGGCCTCCATGAGCCAAGTCGAGACCCATGACGGTGTCTCCCGGTTCCAAACCAGTCGCTAGGTAGACGGCCTGATTGGCTTGCGATCCGCTGCTTGGTTGCACGTTTGCGTATTCGGCACCAAATAACTCTTTGACTCGGTCCCGCGCCAAGTCTTCGACGACGTCTGCAAATTCGCAACCGCCATAGTAGCGA
This sequence comes from uncultured Pirellulaceae bacterium, assembly GCA_964563475.1. Taxonomy (GTDB): domain Bacteria; phylum Planctomycetota; class Planctomycetia; order Pirellulales; family Pirellulaceae; genus Mariniblastus. The sequence continues at coordinate 30,372 of CAZLYM010000015.1, read as the reverse complement.
CGCCCAGGGTAGCCTTCGGCGTATTTGTTGGTCAGCACGCTGCCGACGGCTTCCATGACTGCCGGGCTGGTGTAGTTTTCGCTGGCGATCAGTTCCAGACCCTCTTGCTGTCGTTGTGCTTCATCGTTGATGGCGGCGTAGACGTCGGGATCTTGGGATGGCAGAAAATTCATAAGATTGATTCGAAATTGTGTTGGATGAACTGGCTTTGATTGTATGAACCGGGTAACGCGGCTTCAGACGACGTTCGACCGAGGGGCTTCAAGTGGATGATCGACCGCGATGCTTCAGAGGACGATCGGACGTTATTTTAGTTTCTGGACAGTAACTTCCAAGCCGCCCGAATTATCGGCCAAATCGGCGGGAGACTCGTTGATCCGCAGACATAGGGTGCCGTCGTTAGGAGCAGTGATCGTCTGCTGCTGACCGACCGGCTGAGCCGATATCAGCGGCTGATTAATGTCCAAAGCTTGATCTGGGGCTGGCAGAACGGCAGCCATCAACATCCCCAACGGTTTGCCTTGATAGTATTTCAGCGTGATACCACCGGCTTCGCAGGGCCATGGTTGGTCGGTCATTTTGACGCGGTATTGGCCCTGAGCGGTGATCGTTACCTGTTCGCCTTGGCTCAGCTGGATCCCGGTGTCTAACCAACTGCGATCGGCGGCGACGCGGAATTTCTGGTTTTGGGATGATGCGGATGGAGGATTTTGAACGGGTGCCGCGTCAACGAGCGTTCCCCGAGCGATGTCGTATCCGTAATCAATCTCGTGGACGAAGAGGTTCCAATCGCGTTCAAGGTTCCGTTTTTGCTCTTTGCTAAGCTTGGTCAGTACTTTGCGGCGAAAACGATGCGCCGGTAGGTCGACATCTCGTTTGAGTCGGGAAAAATTTTTGGCGGTCAACGGATGGTGGGTCAAAAACTCGCAGGCCGCCCAGCTCCATGCATAAAACCGAAGATTTTGAAAGGCAGTTGGTCCGATCGCAAATACCTCGTCCAGTGACATGCCTTCCCCCTGAGTCAATTCTCTTTGAACGATTTTGACTCGACCCCAGTACTCTGCTTCTCGCCGATCTTGGACGCGGTACCCAAGCTGCAATGAACGGGTATCAGCATCCCATCGATGAAGGCCCAGCCATTCGGCCATCCCTTCGCTGTACCACGGCGGACCAAAATTGCCCAAGAAACGATTCATGAACAAATGAGTACCCTCATGCAGCAACAGATGCCGGGTGTAATAGTTCCCGGGCTGAGGATAGAGCCAGATGTCTTTGCCAATCGCATAGCCGGCTGGAAACTGGGGTAGATCATCAGGAATGAGCCCCGCCTTTTCGAATTTTTCTTGGTCGACCATTAAAAAAGCATCCACTTTCCAATTGGCCGCTTTCGCGCGATCGAGCTGAAAGTGATCACACCACTGATTGACCGCCAGATCGTAAACGGTGACCAATTCGTTTAGATCTTTTCGGTCTCGGTCGTCGGTGTAGAGCGTGAGATGTCGTCCCTTTGTTTGCGAAATCCCTGCTGCCTCTACGCGACGCTCATCGACCTGGACGCCATTGGCGGGGGCTGTAACGGGGGTAAGCAGTATTGGCAGGATTAAAAAACCAAATTTTAGGAAGCCACGAACGAATACCAATCGACACAATTGATCGAGCACAGAATGGGTGTTCGTCAGTGTCCATTGGCGGTTAAGAATCAAATTCATGGTCGCTTTCGTTTGTTGCCGGTGCATGCTGCTAGTTCCTTGCTTTGCCCGTCGTCATATTCTATCTTCGCATGCTCAATAGAACATTGGCGGCACTCGCTATCTTCACGACTTTCTTTTTTGTCATCGAGTCCAAGTGAAATCGTTACCTTTGAAAATTGCTGGCCCTTTGTTGGTCACTTTACTGGTTTGCCTAAGTGGTTGTATCGGCTCGGCTGACAACGAAGTCGTGATCTACGCGGCTTTAGACAAAGAGTTTTCGCAGCCAATCCTCAATCAGATCGAAAGCGAACTGGACGTCACGATCTTGCCGAAGTTTGACGTCGAGTCCAACAAGACAGTCGGTCTGGTCACGGAATTAATTCAACAACGTAAACGGCCTCGGGTGGACATTTTCTGGAACAACGAAGCTTTACACACGATTCGCTTGCAGCAGATGGGGCTGCTTGAGCCGTGGAACCCTGCGGCGGCGGAGAGGATCCCGGCGACGTTTAAGGCAACGGACGGTTCGTGGACAGGCTTTGCGGCCCGCGCTCGCGTCTTTCTTATCAACACTGACTTAATCCCAGACGAAAGCGATCGTCCCGACACATTTTTCGATCTGGCGGATCCCAAGTGGTCGCAAAAGTGCTCGATGGCCAAGCCCCTGTTTGGAACCTCAGCGACTCATGCGGCCGTCATGTTTGATCGTTTGGGAGCCGAAGCGGCGGCTCGTTGGTATCGGCAGATTAGATCCAACGCAGTAATCGAAGGAGGCAATCGGCAAGTGGCGATCAAGGTCGGGCGTGGCGAGTTGGCGTTTGGCTTGACCGATACTGACGACGCCATGCTGGAGATCGACAAAGGCAGTCCGGTCACCATCGTCTATCCAGATCAGGCGGATTCGGAATCGGGTACGCTGCTAATTCCCAACACCATTTGTTTGCTCGCCGGTGGCCCCAATCCTCAGCGAGCCCGCGCGGTGATCGAACGCTTGCTGCAGGCCGATATCGAACGCCAATTGGCGTTGGGATCGAGTGCCCAGTTTCCATTGAACCCAGAGGTCTCGGTCGCCAGCCGAGCCAATCCACCGGCCTCTTTGAAAGTGATGACGGTCGATTTTGAGTCGGCTGCTGAAAAATGGGACCAGATCGCGCAGGAACTGGCCCAGATTTTTCAATAGCGGTTTGTGGTTGGCGGGTGAGTTGAGCTTCGTGTGTCGGTCATCAAGACGGCACGCTAGGATACGAAAAAACGCCGCCTGAATTTTCAGACGGCGTTTTGAGTTTTCAATTTTTTGACGGCGATCAATTCACCGATCAAAAATTCTTAGGACTTGCGGATCAATAAGTTACTTATTGTTGGGCAAATCCTTACCGGCAGCAGCAGCGACGGGCACGGCGGTTGCTTATCCAAGTGCGAACAACTTTTCGACGCTCACGCTTGCAGCAGCAAGGTGCAGGAGCCGGCTCGCAGCATGGCTCAGCAGCAGGTGCACAGCATGGCTCAGGTGCTGGCTCGCAGCATGGAGCAGGTGCAGG
>CAZLYM010000015.1:0-27043 GCA_964563475.1 uncultured Pirellulaceae bacterium | reverse complement strand
GGTGCAGGTGCAGGAGCGCAACCACAGTCAGCGACAGGAGCAGGTGCAGGAGCGCCACATCCACAGTCAGCGACAGGAGCAGCAACGGCTACAGGTGCAGGCGTTCCGCAACCGCAATCGGCAACAGGTGCATCAAGAGTAACAGCAGGGGCTGACGTGTAAGTCATGTCTTGACCTTCGATCACTTGACCGTCGAGGACAGTCTCTTGAACGGGGGCTGGGGCGGCGGCTTCTACAGCAGGAGCTGCGGCGTCAGCAACCGCTTCAACAGCGGCTTCCTGAGCCAGAACACTTACGCTTGTCATCAATACGAGGCCAAAGGCCAGAGCGGCTTTCTTCATGTTTTCTCCAAAATCTAAATCAGTAAGGGGGTAATCTGAATCCTCCTGACCAAATGCGGCGAGGCAAAGGCAGACGAATCGGTAAACCGTATGGACATCTTAATTCGCATAAAGCCCCCATGTTTCGTGAAAATACGAAAAGCAGCAGGTAAAACCACAACGGAAAACGAGCTCCCATAGATGGCGTTTAAGGTGGTTTTCGAACCTTCTGATAGTTAGTCAGACGTAGAGAAACCCGTGGATTCCGGGCTATTAGCAGCTTCGGCCAGCTTCATTTCGCGTGCCGTTTGCAACGCTGACGAAACAACACCGGCGGGAACTGCGACAATTCCAAGACCAAGTAGCAGCATGATGAAAGTGAAAAAGCGTCCACCGACAGTGATGGGATAGACATCGCCGTAGCCAACGGTAGTGAGGGTCGCAACAGCCCACCACAAGCAGTGAAATACCGATTGGAACTTTTCAGGCTGCGCTTCGTTTTCGAAAAAATAGATACCGACTGCCGAAAAATAGACCAGCATCAAAGTTACAATGAAGTACAGAATGAGTTCTTCTTTTGCGATTTTTAACGCTTGGTGAAATCGTTGAATGGCTTGGCTATACCGCACAAGCTTTAGCGCTCGGAATAGACGAAGCAATCGAAATGCGCGAATTGTTCGAAGGTCTACTCCCATTGCGATATAAAACGGGAGAATGGAAACCAGATCAATGATTCCAAAAAACGAAAACACATAACTTCTTTTACGGTCGGCAAGAAAAACGCGCAGAAGATACTCGACTGTAAAAATGATGACCGTGAACACTTCAATAAACTGAAGCACTCGCTTTAAGGAGTCTGACAGATTAGGAAGCGTTTCGATTGAGAATGCGACAAGCGAGAGAACGATTAGAAATTGAATGCATAAATCGAATAGTCGCCCACGCTTCGACTCACTATTCAAGACGATATCTTTAAGCCAATGGTTGTTCAATTTCCGGCAAGTCCTTGATAATTTACTCAAAGTCAAAGCTGAATCTGTCGCTTGCGTTACGCGATCTCACGATCGGATCAAGGGCTCACGACCAATCAACCGTTGAGACCTACCAGCGGTTGGGAAACTGCGTGGTCAGTGATCACGGTCCCGATCAGCGTGAAGGCAGCGATCTCATAAATGCCGACAGGAATCGTCTGCCCGATCAGTCGCTCAGTGCCTTCGAAGACGACAATGCGGTCGCAGTGAGTTCGCCCAGTCAATTGCATCAGGCCTGTCTCCGAATTCGGGCCGCCACCGTTGATGACCGCGTCGACCCGTTTGCTGGGGCCTTCGACCAGAACCTGTACGGTCTGGCTGAGAAACTTCTGATTGTCTTCTTCGCTAATGCGATTCTGAACGGCCAACAATTCGTTATTCCGACGTTTCTTGACCTCGAAGGGGATGTCATCGGGCAAGTGATCGGACGCTTTGGTGCCGGGACGCTCGCTGTACTTGAAGATAAAGCTGTTTTTGAACCGGCATTCCTCGACCAGTTTGACCGTTTCTTGAAACTCTTCTTCGGTTTCGCCGCAGAAGCCGACAATAAAGTCGCTGCTGACCGCCGCTGCGTCTCCCAGCGTTTCATTGATCCGAGCCATCATGTCGCGATAGTCGTTGACGGTGTAGCCGCGCTTCATCCGCTTGAGCACGGCGTCACTCCCGCTTTGAAGAGGTACGTGTAGATAGGGTGAAACTTTTTCCAGATCACGAATGGTCGTCAGCAGATCGTAGGTCATGTCCTTGGGATAGCTGGTGACAAATTTGATCCGCTCGATCCCGTCGATGTCATGCAGTTTCACCAGCAGGTCGGCTAGGCGAGTCGTCGTGCCATCGGCCGCCACGTGTTTGTAACTGTTTACCGTTTGACCCAGCAAGGTAATTTCCTTGCAGCCTTGTTCGGCAAGGATCAACGCTTCATCGTAAACCATCTGCGGATCGCGACCTTGCTCGGGACCGCGAGTCATCGGCACGATGCAGTACGTGCAGAATTTATCGCAGCCGATTTGAATTCTCAGGAATGCTTGGAACGGGGTCGGTCGCATGGTTGGGTCGCGAAGCGGATCGAAGGTCTCGTGCGAGCGTTTGATGTCGGCGACCTTGCCGTCCTTACGGCCAAGTCCCACGGCGACGTGCTGGCCGCCCTCACTGCGAGCCTTTGCGATCAGGTCAGGAATCTCTTTCAGTTGACCCGGACCGGCGATGATGTCCACATAGGGGGCTCGTTTGAAGATGAGCTGTTGATCTTTTTGAGCCATACATCCCATGACGCCAATGATCTTGTCCGGCATCTCCTGTTTGGCTTTTCTCAGTCGTCCCAACGCACTGTAGGTTTTGTTTTCTGCTTGCTCGCGCACGCTACAAGTGTTGAACAGCAGCGTATCGGCTTCGTCGATGCTGTCGGTCAGTTCGTAGCCTTGCCGCCGCAGGCTGGCGACCACCATTTCGCTGTCCAGCATGTTCATCTGACAGCCGACGGTTTCAATGTACAGCTTGTGGGTTTGGGTGGCAGTTTGAGCAGACATGGGCCGGGCGTTGGAATCAATCGGTCGTGATAGGTAAAATCTTCGCCCGACAGTTTACCGTGGATCGTTTTTCACTGGCGAGCCGAAATCAGACAGTTTTGTTGAAATCTCAGGATTCATCCGCGAAAAGTCACTCAAACTGGTCGCCAATTGCTGGCTGACGGCCTCGCAGGAAGTCGGCAATCGGCATCTTTTTCTTGCCTGCCGGTTGGACTTGGTCCAGCGAGAGTGCCCCTTCGCCTGTTTGAATGATTAGCTGTTGAGGATCGCAGGCGATCACCTGTCCGGGCTTCAGGTTTTGGTCAGCAGAATGGGTGGCGCTTGATGCTGCATGCACGATCAATCGCAGCGGTTGTTTGGGGCCATGCCAATGGGTGAATGTCCCCGGCCATGGTTGAAAGGCGCGGATGTGGTTAATGATTTGGGTTGCGGGTTGAGTCCAGTCGATCAGTCCCTGTAATTTTTTCAAGCGCGGCGCTTTGGTCGCGAGTGTTTGATCCTGCGGTTGCCCAATCGTTGACTGGCCATCCCATTTTTCAAGCATGGCAATCGCGTGGTGAATCGGTTGAACACCAAGCTCAGCAAGTCGAGGTTCAATTTCTTCCGCAGTTTCTGTCGCTCCGATTTTTGTTTCTGCCGTGATCAGAATCGGACCACCGTCCAATCGAGGCGTCATGTGAATGATGGTCACACCTGTTGTTTCATCACCGTGGTAGATTGCCCAATTGATGGGAGCGGCACCTCGATATTTGGGTAGCAACGAACCGTGCAGATTGATGCCACCCAGTTTCGCAGCGGCCAAGCAATCGTTTGACAGAATCTGACCAAAGTCACAGACGACGAACAAATCGGCTTGGTAGTCGGCAAGCGTTTTGACAAACGCCGGATCGTTGGCATCGATTGGATCGAGCACCGTCAGGCCTTTAGCCGTTCCCAAGTCACGGGTTGGATTCTCGGCGGTCTTGCGACGTTTGCCAGCGTCGGCGATCGGGCGAGTGACTAGCGCCGCGACTTGGTGAGCCGCGTCGTCAATCAGTGATGCAAAGGAGGGGACAGCGAAAGGTCCGGTACCGAATAAGATCAGTTTCATGATGGCAGTTTAGATAGTCGCCGGAATTGTCCCAATTCCCGACACGAACAAAGGGTCTCGAAGACCACACCGGAATCGGGACAATTCCGGGAACTTGCTACGAACAGTATTGAGCTTCAATCGCCGCCAGTCGAGCAAGAATCGTTGCGTCGTCCGGGATCTCACCCGACTTTCGCATTTGATCGAACTGAAGTTGAAACTCAACCAAATCCATTTCGACCTGACGTTGGCTGCTTTCGTGAACTCGATCGATGAACAGCACGCCATGCAGGTGGTCGTATTCGTGCTGAATGACTTTGGCTAGCATTCCGTTGACTGTTGCGTCAATTTCGTTGCCCGTCAAATCATAGGCGGAGACGTGTATTTGTTCGGGGCGAATGACATTTGCTCCGACTTGAGGAATGCTGAGACAGCCTTCTTCGGCCTCGTCTGTGCCTTTTGGATTTGATAGCACAGGATTGATGAAAACAAGTTCTTCACCTTCACCTCGCTTGCCGGTAACGTTGACGACAAACAACTGGATCGGCAGATCGACTTGATTGGCGGCCAGTCCAATTCCTTTGGCCTCGTACATCAAGTCAAACATCGTTTTAACAACGTTTTTTAGTTGAGTATCAACGCGAGTGATGGGTTTTGATTGATGGCGTAAAGTCGGATGTGGAAATTGAACAATTTTCAAATCCGTCAAGCCCTCAAGGGAGTTTTTTTCTTCGGACATGTTTAGGAGCCGTTTCGATCTGCTTCAAGCAACAAGCTGGCGGATTTAATTAAAAGATCAAGGTATAGGGCAAGTTGCTGGCAAGCGAGGGTTTATTCGACCAGACGAATCAAAAGTTTTACTTTTTATCTTGACAGTTGAACAGCAGAACGCGGAACAAGCTTTGAACATTGGATTTACGTCGCGCCGGTTCAGGCACCACAAGAGCAAATTTTTTGATGTTTGACTTTTCACAAGAGATATTAAAAAGAGAAAAATTCAGGCGCTTTTTTTGGAAAAAATTTTGCAACTTTTTTGATGCTTGCGTTTTAAAAAAATACTTGTTGAGTTCCTTGACAAGTGACTCATGATCCCCAAAATACGCTCCATCAAGAAACAGTGATTGGCTTTGTCAGCCAACTTTGAGACGCTGATTTTGAAATACTGACAAAGGAAACCCCACCAGATTCCCTACCCGATCCTTGTGAGTTTGCTTTCTGTTTTGCAAATTCACGGAAGCGATGTTCCTACCTTTTCAATGGCTTTGCCGTTGAGTTCCACTTTCAAGGTAATTGTTTGCGTTGTTGGGATGGATGACTGGTCAACGTGTTGTTTAACGTTGAAATAAAAGTACTCGATATGCGTGAGGCGGATTTGTGTTACATGGGTGGCGGCGACTGAGGGATCGATGTCGGCGGCTTCGGCCGTAGGACGGATCCACGCCCTATTTTGGGTTTTCGAACCCAGCGATTCGATGGTTCAGGCAGGAAGCCGACCATCGTTTCTTTTTGCGCTGATTTTCGCGGCGTTGTTTGCACCGGGATTTTGTGGGTAGGCGACAATGGTCGACTGTTTGATCGCTTTTGGAGCCAACGAAGGTGAGCCTGAGGCAAATTTTCGGCAGGCGATCGAATTATTACGTGCGACGGACGGCATTGAAGTGACCGCGGTAGGTGAGCCAGTGCAAACTGAGCCCGTCGGGGGACCCAAGGGTCAACCTAGGTACCTGAATGCGTCGATTCGACTGATGACTAGCCTAGAGGCTCAATCACTGCATGAACGTTTGGTTGAGATCGAAACGAAATTAGGCCGCCAGCGGCATGTTCGCTGGGGATCGCGGGCGATTGATCTCGATTTGCTGCTCTATGGCGATCAGAAAATACAAACGAGCACGCTGATTGTGCCTCATCCTAGAATGTCCTTCCGCCGATTTGTGCTGGAACCCAGTTCAAAGATCGCGGGTGACATGACTCATCCAACTTCGGGGCTGACGATCGCTCAGCTATTGAAGATTCTGGATCAGCGAAGCAATCTGGCCGTGTGGGTGAATGCACCGCTTGAGTTTTCCAGTTTGTTAAATGATTCACTGGCAGAACAAGACCATTCAACGGAGTGGGATTTCGCCCAAGTATCAGACCTTGCTCAGATCAGTGAAGTAAAGTCCGTTGCGAAATTGATGGTGGTATTCAAGGCCGAAAAAGAAAACAGCGAGGTGACTGAACAAGCACTGAAGTTTGCCGGACCGATGCTGGATCTGCGATCGTCAGACCAACCGGTTGAAGAAGTGGCCGCGGCGTTGGATGCAATTCGGTAGCCAGAAGAACGTCGTTTGAATTCCAGTGACGACGGCCGCATATTATTTCTTCACTTCCCAGCAAGCCACTCGATGACCATCGCCGTGATCTTCCAGCGGTGGATTTTCAGTCTTGCAGCGATCCGTGGCGATCGGGCAACGAGTAATGAACGGGCATCCCGCCGGCGGATTGTATGGACTGGGAACCTCGCCTTCGAGCACCACCAATTCACCTCGCTGATCAGGGTCGGTGATCGGATTACTGGCCAATAATGCCTTGGTGTAAGGGTGTTTGGCGGTGGCGTGAATGTCTTGGCACGGCATTTCCTCGACCACGTTGCCCAGATACATCACCAACATGCGATCACAGAAATGGTCAATGACTTTCAAATCGTGGGAAACAAACAGCAGAGTCAGTTGCAGTTCGTTCTTCAAGTCCATCAACAGGTTTAAAACCTGAGCCTGAATGGAAACGTCCAGTGCCGAGACGGGTTCGTCGGCAATGATAAACTCAGGTTTCACGGCCAACGCACGAGCGATTCCGATTCGCTGTTTCTGCCCACCGGAGAACTCGTGCGGATACTTGCCTCGATCATCGATTCGCAGTCCGACCTTGGTCAACAGCGAGTCAATATAAGATCGCATTTCGTTGTTGGGGACGATTTTGTGTAAGCGAATAACCTCACGCAACGCGACCTCGACCGTCATGCGAGGGTTAAGCGACGAGTTCGGATCTTGAAAAATCATCTGCATCCGGCGCCGAATCGGTCGCATACGGCTGCGGCTAAGATGAGTGATGTCGATCCCATCAAAGACGACGCTGCCGGAAGTCGGGTCGTGCAAGCGAATAATTGCTTTGCCGAGCGTGGACTTGCCACAGCCACTCTCGCCGACGACTCCCAGTGTTTCGCCCTTGCGGATCTCAAAGCTAACATCGTTAACCGCGTGGACTTTGGCGATGACTTGATTTAGGACCCCGCCACGTTTGGGGAAGTGCTTGACAAGGTTCGTTACCTTGACGAGCGTCTTGTTCGTGTTGGATGGATTGGAATCGAGCTGATCGGGTTTGGGTTGGCTCATGATGTTGCTCCTTCCAATGGATAGAAACATCGGACGCCATGTTGTACGGCCTGGTCGGAATTGGCGGCGTGATTATCTCCTGTCAATGAAACCAGTTCAGGAAGTTTTTCCTGGCAGTCAGGTTTGGCTCGCTGGCAGCGATCATGAAATCGACATCCCGCAGGCAGGTTGAACAGGCTGGGAACCGTGCCCTCAATCGCCGGCAACCGTTGTTGGTGACCGGTGATGCCAGGTTTGGGCATCGAATCCAGCAGGGCTCGCGTGTATGGATGACGCGGATTGTGGAAGAGATCTCGCACGGGAGCGATTTCGACAATCTGCCCGGCATACATCACGATGACTCGGTCGCACGCCTGAGCCACAACGCCTAGGTCGTGAGTAATCAGAATGATTGCCGTTCCCGTTTCCTCTTTCAGCTTGTCCATCAACCGTAGGATCTGCGATTGGATGGTCACATCCAGTGCGGTGGTGGGTTCGTCTGCGATCAGGACTTCCGGATTGCACGATAGTGCGATCGCGATGACGACGCGTTGCCTCATGCCGCCAGAAAGCTGATGCGGGTATTCATCGATACGCTTTGCCGGGTTGGGCATTTCGACCATTCGTAGCATTTCGATCGATTTCTCGCGCCGTTCGGCTCGGTTGAGCTTTGTGTGGTATTTCAACGCTTCGTCGATCTGCCAGCCGATGGTGAAGACCGGATTGAGTGCCGTCATGGGTTCCTGGAAGATCATTCCCACTTCGTTACCGCGAACGTTTCGCATCTGTGACTCAGTCAGCGACAGCAGGTTCCGATCTTTGAACATGATCCGACTATCATCGCCGTACCGAGTCACATGCTCGGGCAGCAGCCGGATGATGGACTTGTTGGTGACGGTTTTACCGCAGCCGCTTTCGCCGACGACCCCTAAGGTTTCCCCAGGAAACAGGTCGAACGAAACGCCATCGACGGCGGTCACCATCCCTCGATCGGTTTTGAAGGAGGTTTGCAGGTTACGAACCTGTAGGATGGGTTGGGTGCTTGGCATAAGATCCTTAAACGTGTTTCGGGTCAAAAGCGTCTTGCAACGCATCGGACAGGATGTTGAATGCTAGGACCAGCCCGAACATCAGAACCGTGGCGGTGCCGATCTCCCAGAAGAAGCCGGTCACAACATCGCCATTGTTGCCGGCATCGCGAATCATGATGCCCCAACTAGGCTGACCTTTGACGCCCAGCCCTAAGAAGCTGAGAATCACTTCGGATTTGATGGCTCCGATTAGCAACAGCGAAAAGTTGATCAGCATCAAGTGAGCCGTATTGGGAATGATGTGCCGCAGTAGAATGTAGAAGCTACTGAAGCCGGCGGTTCGGGCCGCATGGACGTATTCCATTTCTTTCAGCTTCATGGTTTCGCCTCGGATGACGCGGCAGGTTCCAATCCAAAACGTGGCGCCAAAGGCGATGTAAACTGGGAGCAAGGAGTTTTTAATGTCGATTCCACCAAAGAGCCAGTGTATGAGGTTGGCAAGAGACGAAGCCGATTCGGGCTCCTTTGTGTCCAACGTGCCCTTTATGTCCACTGCCTCCTGTATGCCCGCTGTGTCTTTCACGTCCAATGAAACTCCGAAGAGATCAAGAACTTTTTCCTCCAAGTTGAAGTCCGTAAACGCGTAGGCGACCACGACCAACAGAACCAAGTTTGGGATCGATGAAAAAGTGGTGTAGACCCAGACAACCAAGTGATCGACCCAACCACCAAAATAACCGGCAGCGGCTCCCAACAGCGTGCCGAATATGACCGCAAAGATGGCGGTGACTAAGCCAATTTGGATGGCGATTTTGATGGAGTACAAACCACGAAGCAGAATAGAACGCCCTTGCGTGTCTGTGCCCAGAAACAAGGATGCATGGTGCCAGAAGTGATCCCAAGAACTTATCGGAGCATGCAGTTTTGTGACGGTCGACTCAAGCTCTTCAATCTTTGGCAGCATGTCTGGATCTTCGTCCAGATTGTCGCTTTGATTCAGTTCATCCGTGATACGACTGGCTTCGTCCACAATTGCCTGAATTTCGGTGAGTGGTTTGTCCACGATTTGAATACGACCCAGTTTCACGTCTTTCAGAGCGGCCACCGGGTCGTCTTGCCTTAACGCGGTTCGCGTCATTTCCAAGATTTTGGACGTCGCGATCTCATATCGCTGTTCGGGAGTTCCTGTCGCGAAAAATCCCGGCAGTTTGTTGGCGCCAACAACCGTATCGCACGACGTGCGTGTGATTGCGCCACACATGATGACAACTGCAATCAGCAGATAGGTCATGATGACTGCCAGCGCAATCATGGCGGCGCGGTTACGAGTCAGTTTTCGTATCTCGCGTCTGTTTAGAAAATTGTTAAATTGGCCGATCATTGCAGGCGGACTCGTGGGTCGAACAAGGCGTAAAGGATGTCGGTCGCAATTAGTGACAAAATGAACAGACCGGCAAAAATCGAAGTGAAGGCTTCGACAACTGGGAAATCATCGTTAGTGATGGCCGAAAGCAGCGTGTATCCCATGCCTGGGATCCCGAAAAACTGCTCTAACAGAATCGAGCCCGTTACCAGAAATGGCAACGTGATCATGATCCGAGTGATGATTGGAATCATCGCGTTTCGCAGCATGTGCACAAACATGATTTTCGTCTGCGAGGCCCCTTTGGCTCGCGCGGTGGTAATGTAATCAGCTTCCGTTTCGTCAACCATGACGGCTCGATAAAAGCGAGTGTCATAACCCATCGCCACGATCACGCTGATCATCACAGGCAGCAACATGAAAAACGGCCAGTTTGCCAACCCCGGTTCGTAGCCATGGATCGAAAACACGGGATGGCCAACCAATTGTTGCAGTCGGAACGCACCGAAATACTGACCGAAGATGATGTAGACTAAGAAGCTGATACTCATCCCCAGCACTGCAAAAAAGACCAGCGTCCGGTCAAGCCAACGGCCTCGATTGAAAGCCGAAATCATCGCGATCACGATGGAAAAAAGTGTAGTCAGCACGAGCGCGGGCAGCGTCAGTGCGAGTGATCGGGGTACGGTGTCAGAAAGCTTTTCCCCTACGGTGACACCCGGCTCGTTCCACAGCTCTCGGTCGAAGCTAAGCGTGAAAATAGAGCCCAACAGATTTGTGTATTGTTTGTGAAACGGCTGGTCCAAGCCAAGTTCGTGTTTCTTGGCGTTGTAGTCTTCTTTGGTCGCATTCTTTCCCAGTTTTCCCGCGACCGGATCGCGCATTCGCAGCAGGCCCATCATGATCGCCACGACAGCAAAATAGATGGGAATGTTGTAGACGATTTTTCGGATGGTGAATGCGAGCATGTTTTAATGCGGTATGCGGATTGTGGGTTCAGTCAGGAAATCAAGTGCCACCGAATTACGGCTGTTCGATATTTAGGTACTTGGGCCAGTTGGAAAAAACTTCGACCGGTTTGAAATTCTTTAGATGGGAATGGTTCAAGTAGTTCCGGGTCCGAGCCATCGAGCCGATCATCGGACAATCTTCGATGACCATGTCTCGCATTTGAATGTATTTTTGGGTGCGTTCCTCGCAGGGCGACATGACGCGGGCTTCTTCGTAAAGTTTGTTAAATTCCGGTCGATCGTAATTGAAATTGTTAGAACTGGGTGATTTATAGGGCCCATAAAACAACTGCAAGTTGTTTTCGGCGTCGGGGTAGTCGCTTCCCCAAGCCAACCCAAAGAAAGGAGCTCGTTTTTCTCGAAGCCTTTCGGACAGAGTCGCGAAATCGACGGATTCGATTTTCATACGGATACCGATCTTGGCTAGATTCCGCTTGTTCATCTCCGCCATCGCGATGCTGTCTGGCTGACGACTGGTGAAGAACTGCAATGGTGGAAGGCCTTTCCCATCAGGGTGTCCCGCTTTCGCCAACAGCTTTCTCGCTTTTTGAATGTTCAGACCACGATAACTTTTCGGAGCCCGATGGTTTTCCGGATGTCCGTCCATACCAGCAGGGATCGGCCCGTCGTAGATCAGATTTTGTCCCGAGTAAAACGCCGCGTTGAGCTCGTCGTAGTTGTACATCAACGAGATCGCTTGTCGCACATACTTCTTTTTGTCCTCGTAGCCACCGAAGTCTGGGTCTTCCATGTTGAAGCCGTTGTAAATCATGTCCAGCAAAGGAACGGGGGAAGAGCGAATCCCTCGATCGACGAATGATTGACGCAACCGCCGGTTGCGTTTGATGAACGCCTGTTCGTACGCGTTGCGATCCGTGGTGGTGTAGTCAATTTCTCGATTGAGAAACTTCAGCCACATCGGTTGGGCTTCAACGTACATGGTAACTTGCACGCGGTCGTTGAGCGGCAACGGTTTTCCAGCGTCGTCGTAGAAGCCAAGTTGCACATCCTCTTGATAGCCGGGATATGGCTCGCTGCCGTCTTTGTTCATTCCCGGGTCGTCGGGATAGGTTTCCAAGCGATAGGTCGGGTTGCGAACGAAAGTCATTCGCGATGCGGTCTGCCAATGCTTCAACAGGTACGGCCCCGTGCCGATGGGATGGCGAGAGAATCGTTCACCGTAATGATCGACCGCCTCGCGAGGCACAACGGCGGTCTGGAACATGGCCAGCGTGTAAATGAAACGGTAAAAGGGCTCGTTGAGCCGAATCTCAAATTCATAATCCGAAATTTTGACCATGCCCTCGACCGGCACGTCATAGTCAAACTGATCGGCCTCATTTTGTTGATCACGATACTCGTCAAATCCAACGATCGAGTCTTTCAACAACCACCAGCCCTTGGGTTGGTTTTGGTTATCGGCCATCCGTTTGAGTGAATAGAAAACGTCATCGGCAATGACTTCGCGTCCTTTGCCATCTGGAAAACAGGGATCGTCGTGAAATCGGATGCCTTTTTTCAACTTGAAGCGGAAACGTTTTCCGTTGTCCAAGGATTCCGGCATCTCTTCAAGCAAACACGGCTTTAGCTTGAACGGTCGATGCAGGTATTCATACTCCAGCAATGATTCGTACACAAAACCGCATGCTCTGTTGTCGTAAGTGGAAGAACCACGCACCGGATCCAACGAATTGGGGCCGGTGGTCGACATCGGTAGGTGCAGCACAACTTCCGGTTGTACGGCGTAAACCGCGCGCATGCTGGCCATCGCCAGCGCGACAAAAACCGCAGTTGTGAGCGTTTTCCGGACCAGAGGTGGAAAACCAGAAAATTTGATGATTGATGGGCACATGATTCAAGTTCCGTCGATGACACGCTTATCGTAGCAAAACCGCCATTTTTCCACTATGCAATGTCAATGTTATACTGCCTTAGCATCTGAGTTGAAATTTGGGGTGGCTTGATCTGAAAATACGGTGTCAAAATAAGGTGCCAGCCCCACGAAAACACGTGGCGCGGTGCTGAACCGTTGAGACACATCTTTGAGTGAGTGATTCCAAATCGAAAAACGTATGAAAATTCTGTTAGCCAGCAGCGAGGTCGTTCCATTTTCCAAGACAGGAGGCTTGGCAGATGTCAGTGGAGCATTGCCGGGCGCATTGGAGCAACTGGGGCATGAGGTCATTGTATTTGCTCCGTCATACCGTGCCAGTGAAAATAGTCCGGCTGCGATTGAGCCAACGGGCATCGATCTCCAGATTCCTATCGGCGATCGTATTGTTCCGGGAACCTTAGGCTGCACAACCCTGCCGGGCAGCAACGCCAAAATCTATCTGGTCGAGCAATCGGACTACTACGATCGCGAAGGGCTGTATGGTGACGATCGTGGAGAGTTCGAGGATAATTGCGAACGCTACACGTTTTTCTGCCGAGCGGTGCTGGAATCGATTCGCTTGCTGAATTGGACGCCCGATTTGATCCATGCCAACGATTGGCAAACGGGCTTGATCCCGACGCTGCTAAAGATCGAGTACGCCGAGACTCCGATGTACGAGGGCATTGCGTCATTAATGACGATTCATAATCTCGCGTATCAGGGAAGTTTCTGGTACGAAAATCTCCAGCTGACCGGAATCGAGTGGAAGTACTTCAACTGGGAGCAGATGGAAAGTTACGGCAGTTTGAATTTGCTAAAATCAGGGTTGGTTTTCGCCGATGCGATCAGCACCGTCAGTCCGACCTACGCGATGGAGATTCAAGGGCGGGAGCAAGGCTGTGGCCTTGATGGTCTGCTGACTCGGCGCCGTGACGTGTTGTCGGGAATCTTGAACGGGATCGATGTTGGCGAATGGAATCCGGACACCGATCCGCATCTGGCGGCTAACTACAATGTCGATACGGTTTCCAAGGGTAAGCTGGAGTGCAAAGCCGATCTCAGGCGGCAGTTTAAGCTGTACGAAAATGAAAGCACTCCCGTGATCGGGATCGTCGGTCGCTTGGCGACTCAGAAGGGGTGGTCGTTGATCTTGCCGGTGATGCGAAAATGGCTGGCTTCGCGAGACGTACAATGGATCGTGCTCGGCACCGGAGATACCGAATACCACCGAGTGCTCGAAAGTCTTCACCGATCCTACCCGGATAAGTTTGGATTGAATCTTGGTTTCAGCAACCAACAGGCTCATCAGATCGAAGCGGGCGTCGATATGTTTGTGATGCCCAGCCAGTACGAACCATGCGGTTTGAATCAGATGTATAGCATGGCCTACGGCACCGTTCCGGTCGTTCGTCAGACAGGTGGATTGGCCGATACCGTGGTCGATGCGACTCCAGCGGCGATTGAAAATCGGTCTGCAAACGGTTTCAGTTTCAGTGACTTTTCCCCGCAGGCACTGGAAACGGCACTCGATCGCGCAGTGGATATCTACCACAATCGCAGCGATGTCTGGCAGCAGTTAATCCAAACAGGTATGAGGCGAGACTGGTCTTGGACAGCTAGCGCCCGCCAGTACGTTGATCTTTATCAAAAAATTGTTGCTCGGCACAAGGATGGCTAAGGGTGAAATTGCTGTCGTCAAGAGATTCGTCTTGGGGTGACGATAACCAATATTACGGATTGCGAATGGTCGGAGTCTTTCTTTTTGGTTTGCAAACGGGAATCTTCCTCGTATGAAACTTGGATAATAGGTTACAGTTAAGCAACATTGCACCTGACCATTTGGCAATTTCCCTCCTATGCCTGATTTCCGATTCGATCCGATTTCTGCCCGTTGGGTTGCGATAGCCTCGAATCGCGCGGCTAGGCCAATGGAATTTGTTTCGCCGGAGGAAACACTTTCACCTGATGTGGTTTGCCCGTTCTGCAAAGGCCATGAAGACGAAACTCCCAAGCAGCTAGAAGTTTGGGACAAGGAAGGACGTCGCGTCGCTGATGCCGACCCTGATTTTGATTGGTCGACTCGAGTGGTGCCCAATAAGTTTCCGGCCTTCCCGTCCGATGCTCCGATCAATCCGTTTGATACCAATGTGTTGTCGGATTTGCATGAGGAATTCGGACCGTACGATCAGAATCGAAGCTCGGGTGCTCAAGAGCTAATCATTCCGACGCCTCGACACATCAGCAGTTTTGGGGACCTGAAGAAATCCGAAGCGGTGATCAGTATCGCGGCAGCAACCACTCGATTTGCTGCGATGAAGAAAAAGCCGGGAATCCGACATGGCATGCTGTTTATGAATTGCCGATCGGCTGCCGGCGCTTCGCTGTCCCACGCTCATCTTCAACTGATCGGTTCCCCCGTTTTGTCTCAAATGATGAAGGACAGGCTGCGTCGCAATCAACGCCATCTTCAGAAGCACGGTCAGACCGTGATGCAATCGGTGATCACTTGGGAGAAGTCAAAGAAGAAACGGATGATCACGGAAACGGATGATTTTTGTGTGGTCTGCCCATTCGCCAGTCGAGCGGCGTTTCAGATCTGGTTGATACCCAAGAAATCGTTCCATGACTTTGCCTCAATCGATCGAAAGATGCGAGACGATCTAGCGCTGTTGATTCGCAAGGTCTTGCGCAGACTTGATAAGACACTCGATAGTCCGCCGTACAACCTGATGTTGCACACCGCCCCGTTCGGAAATACAGAGCACGATCATTGGTATTTCGAAATCATGCCCCGACTGACTCGCCCCGCTGGTTTGGAGTGGGGCACTGGTATCTGGATCAACCCGGTCAGTCCCGAGGATGCCGCCAAGCGCCTACGTGGCAAGTGATAGCGGCAAATGATGGCCGGCGAGTGATGTCGCAATGATTGGCCGCTACTGATGGCCGGCAATCGACCGGGGGGAACCGTTGCCCTTGAGTTTTGTTCCGATTGGGCAAGATTCCTGCTTCAGTAAACCGCCCGTTTGCCTAGGGTTATGTGACTCTTTCCGATGCGGCGTGATTCTCTGGTCGAAATAAGTTACAACACCCGTGTGTTGTGGTTTCACCCGAGATTTTCAAGTTTGTTTCCATGAGCCATCCGACAATTCAGCTCTGCTTGGTCCTGCACAATCACCAGCCGGTCGGTAATTTCGACAACGTGTTCGAAGCGGCCTATCAAGACAGCTACTTGCCGTTCCTTGAGGTATTCGAACCGTACGAACATCTGCGGATCTCGTTGCATACCAGCGGACCGTTGATGCAATGGTTGCAGGCGAATCACCCGGAATACCTTAGTCGTATTGCGAACCTAGTCGAAGCCGGTCGCGTCGAGATCATTGGCGGCGCGTTTTACGAGCCCATTTTGGCCATGATTCCTCAGCGGGACCGCATTGGGCAGATTGGCCGATTCTCGAACTGGCTACAGGATCATTTGTGCTCGCAAATTTCCGGCATGTGGATGCCCGAGCGTGTCTGGGAATCAGGCCTGACATCGTCGATCGTGGATGCCGGTATTCAGTACACCGTCCTTGACGACTACCACTTTGCTCGGGCTGGACTGAAAAGCGAGCAGCTTAGTGGCTACTACGTCGTTGAAGAAGAAGGACGCACGCTGCGAATTTTTCCCGGTAGTGAACAACTGCGCTACCTGATCCCATTCTCGCCGCCCGAGCAGACCATCGAACACTGCCGCGAACTGGCGATGGCCAATCCGGGTTGCGTCGCGGTGTTTGGAGACGATGGCGAGAAATTTGGCACATGGCCCGATACGCAACAACACGTTTATCAAAACGGGTGGCTAAAGAACTTCTTTCAGGCGCTGACAGACAACCGCGATTGGTTGCAAACGTCGACACTAAGGCAGGCGGTTCAGACGACTCAAGCGGTTGGCAAAATCTATCTGCCTGACGCCAGCTATCGAGAAATGACCGAATGGGCTCAACCCGTTGCTCGTCAAGTCGAACACGATCAACTGGTTCATTCGGTCGATCAGCAGCCGCAGTGGAAATCAATCGAGTCCTTTATGGCGGGTGGTTTCTGGCGGAACTTCAAGGTGAAGTATCCCGAAACGAACCACATGTACGCTCGGATGATGTACGTCAGCCAGTTGCTGGAAACGGCAAGGGACAACGGCGTCAATCAGCAGGTGCTCGATACCGCTCAAGATCATCTTTACCAAGGCCAGTGTAATTGTCCTTACTGGCACGGAGCCTTTGGTGGAGTTTATCTGCCGCATCTTCGCAACGCGATCTACAAACATTTGCTTGACGCCGAGACGCTGCTCGAACGAGCGATGGGGCGACCGGAAAAATGGGTGGAAGCGACTGTCGCCGATTATCTGTTTGATGCTCGCACGGAAACGCGTCTGGCCAACGAGCAGTTGGTGGCGTGGATTTCGGGAGGGTCAGGAGGACAGATCTACGAACTAGATCTTCGAAATATTGGTCACAACTTGAACGCGTGTATTGCCCGTCGTGAAGAACTGTATCACGCGAAAGTTTTGCAGGGCGAGTCAGAGGGTGACCAAGCGGCAGCCAGCATTCATGACCGAGTCGTCTTCAAGCAGGCGGATTTGGACAAGCAGTTGCATTACGACTCCCGTTTGCGCAACAGCCTAATAGACCATTTCTGGGACGAGGATGTCCAACTGGCTTCCATCGCCGACAGCACCGCGATGGAACGCGGCGATTTTGCCGACGGTGCTTACCAGACAAAGATTCGCCGCAATCCGGATCGCATTCAGGTGCTGATGACTCGGCAGGGAAATGCGTGGGGCATTCCGTTGACCATCACGAAAGGTGTGACCTTGAACGCCGGCAGTGACGAATTGGAAATCGCTTACTTGATCGAAGGTCTGCCTCAGGATCGAGCCCTACACTTCGGGGTCGAATTTAACTTCGCTGGACTGCCGGATGGCCAAGACAATCGATATTACAGCGATGTCGACGGTCAGATGTTGGGCCAGATGCAGTCTCAGCTAAGTCTCAGCGATTCCACAGGAATTCATCTGACCGACGGTTGGCTCGATTTGAATATCGGGCTGACCTTTAATCAAGTTGGTGGCGTGTTCACTTATCCCGTTCAAACGGTCAGCCAGAGTGAAGCTGGTTTCGAGCTAGTTCATCAATGCGTCAGCGTACAACCTCACTGGTTGGTCCGTGGCGATGCCAACGGTAACTGGGCCACGGTGATGAAGTTGTCGCTGGCAACGGGAGAAGTCAGTGGCGACCAAGAGTCGAATGCACTTACGGCATTAGAGATTGACCAACCGTAGAACAGATTTTGAAAGAACGCGGTCCTGATGGTATATTGAGGGCCCGGTCAGTTAATCAAGATTTCACTACGTATCGGGTTGCATGCCGTTTGAAGCAACCTAGCAATGAGGCTGAAGCATATGGTGCTCAACTTGCTCGCATTGGCGGTTGCGTTGGTTTTGCTGTACGCGTTTGTTTACCATCGCCACCCTGTTCGCGCTACTCTGAGTTCTGAAGGAGTGGTGCGTTCCCAGCAGTTGCCGCACGCGATTAAAAAGCGGCTGGCCAAATTTGCACGCGAGAATGTTGAGCCCGGATCAACCGTTCATTTGCAGGGAAAAATTGAACCGAATGGACGCATTCGGTGGGTGTTCGACAAAAAGTTTGACCGAGACCTCGCACAGCGCCTTCGTAACTTTATGGTCAGCGAAGTCTATCTCTAAACCGAATAGGGTTCTTTACAGAAATTGGCTTCAAGTGACGAACATTTAAAAGCCAAGGGCTCGACTGTTTTCTTAGCCCAGTCTGTAGCAGCGGCACCCTGTGAAGGGTTGAGTTGATCGTTACCTAAACCAACGTACGTTGCCTCGGCGGCGAGGCGGCAAGCCGGTTCGCTGAGAACGGAGTTGCTCCTGCCGGATCGTGAAATTTCGATGCAGGTTGGATCCGTAACCGGAGACCGGTCTCGGGGTCGAACGGTATCTGGATGTGCTTGGCGCCGAATAATATTGCGTTGTCGGTTGTGAGCCGTAGCTCCAGCCATAATTGTTGGCGGGGTAGTAATACTGAGCAGCAGCGTCTTGGCTTAAAAACAGACAGGCGAACACAAGGCAGCCTATAGCCGCGATCAGTCGATTGGGTTGGAAAGTCATTTTAAGTTCTCGTTGAGAAAAGAGCTGGAAAGTTGAGCTGCTGAGTTCAGATAGGAAGAACGGTTCGCGGTAGCAGGGGCGACAACCAGCACCATCCGAGTCCTCGCATTGAGCCACATTTGAGCCTTTGCTTCCACTTCAGACGATGTGTCGTTGGGTGATACGACTTCCGCTACAAGATCCGGCGCCAATGGAACAAACTTTTTAAATCACCAATCGATTTGATTTGATCCTGCCGAACAAACGCAACATTGGGAGCTCGTACTGTGTCAGGATCAGTTGAAATTCGAAAACCGGTTTCTGCTGCAAAGACGATTCCCAACGCCTGCTGTTCGACATGGTCGTCCAGTCTTCGAGCCAAACGCATCGCGATCCAACCGTGTTCACCTCCTGCGGGCGACATCATGCGAAGTTCTCCGTGGACAAGTTCATACCGGTTTCCGTCATCCGGCATCGCGAACAATTGATCGGCGGAAATGAAATTCGGAACGGTTGACATGGCTCGCTTTTGAGTCAAACGAAAACTTTAGAACCCATCTTAAACCCTCCGCTCAAAACACAACCTGAAGCGTAATCGATAGGACGGCCGAACTTTCACTCATGCACTGGTTGAAGAAGTTCTAGGTCAGGCTCCATACCATCATAGCTGGTTCAATCGTTCAGGCAAATTGAATTGCCAATCAGCATGAGTGGTTCGTCAAAGTTGAATTGACCGATTGCAATTGGTTTTGGTCCCTAAAAACAAAGTTCGAATAGAATTTCGGGCCGGTCAATTCAGGTCGGTTGAACCACTAGGGTTTACTTGGCCTTTACACCGAACTCGATCCAGCTGGGGTGTTCGGCGGAACGGTACACGCGGTGAGTGGCTTTGATAAAGTCGTCCGGCTGAGCTTCAAAAACATTGTCGACGTATTTTTGTGGATTGCGGTCGATCAACGGGAACCAAGTGCTGTGAACTTGGACCATCACGCGGTGCCCCTTTTTGAACGTGTGCAACACATCCTGCAAAGGAAGATTGATTTCGGCAATTTCGTTCGGCACGAATGGCTCGGGCGTTTCGTAACTGTTGCGAAATCGACCGCGAATAACTTCACTGCGAACCATCATCTGTAGACCGCCAAACTTCACGTTGGGATCAGAGCCTTTGGTGGAAGTTGCGTCGTCGGGGAACACATCAATCAGTTTGACGATCCAGTCGGCAGAACTGCCGGTCGTTGAAACTTTCAAATGTGTCAACAACTTTCCGCTGATCGTCAGGTCCTCAGTCAGCGGTTCTGTTTGAAACGTCAACACGTCCGGCCGAGTGGAGGCGAAACGTTGATCGTCCGACATGTAGCCACGCGGGGTGAACTGCAATCGAATGTCCTGTCGCTGCCGGTAAGGGACCGGGTCATCTGGATTGCTCAGGAACTCATCGAACCCTAGATTGGCGGCGTCCTGTTGTTCGTCCGGTGCGACCGAGCGGAGTTGTTTGTTGGCACTCAGATACAGGCGTCGTTGTTCCAAGTCTTTGGGAGGCCAAGCCGTGAAGCCAAACCATTGCTTTTGTCCCGTGTCGTAAATGAACGCCTCATACTTCGGGGACTCGCCCTGCCCTTTGAGAAAATGTCGGAAGAAAGGAGCTTCCATTTCGCGTTGGTAAAAATCGGATACATTTTCGCCGAAGGCAATCTTGCCAACTTTGGCGTATCGATGTTTGAAAGACCAATCGCCATGGCTCCACGGACCCATCACCAACGTGTTGAACGCGTTTGGATTTTGATCTTCGATGTGCCGGTAAATGTTCAGCGGCCCATAAAGGTCCTCCGCATCAAACAGGCCACCGACGGTCATCACATTGGCCGTGATGTTTTTCAGGTGCGGTACGATCGCTCGGTCTTGCCAGAATGAATCGTAGTTCGGATGGGATTTAATCTGGTTCCAGAAGAAATTGTCGGGACCAAAGATTCTTCCCGCCTGCTGCATGGTGCCCAGCCCCATGTAAAAACTCCAGGCATCCGGTACTCGCGGCTGATAGTTTTTGTACCACTGACGAGTGGTCGGACCGTCGTGTTGATATCCAAAGGTTGACGTCGCTAGAAAGTAGCTCAGTAAATACGCGCCGTGATGATGGAAATCGTCAAAGAAGAAATCAGAAATTGGCGCCTGAGGTGAAACGGCTACCAAAGCAGGATGGTGATCGGGCAACGCCGCGGCGCAGTAGAAACCGGGGTAAGAAATTCCCCACATCCCGACCTTGCCATTGTGGTTGGGCACATTTTTCAGCAACCATTCGATTGTGTCGTAAGTGTCGCTGCTTTCATCGATTGCTTCGACGTTGTTTGGATCGTTGCCGGGAATGTTGGGACGCATGTTGTCGTATTGTCCCTCGGACATCCAACGGCCCCGAACATCCTGATGCACAAAAATGTACTTATCATCTTGGAGGTATTTCGATGGGGCGATCGAGTGCGGATATCGATCGGGTCCGTACGGCTGGACGCTGTAGGGCGTCCGCTTCATCAGGATGGGCCACGCCTGAGATTGATCACGCGGCGAGTAGACGGTCGTGTGTAGCAGTGTGCCGTCTCGCATTGGGATGCGATGCTCGGTCTTAGCGTATCGTTGCTGGACAACCTGCTCGGGAGATACCGCCCTTTTCTGTTGCACCGCACAGGCAAGGTCGGCATTCAAAAACGTGACGAAACAAAAGACAGAAAATATCGCAGCGACTTGCAGGCGGCTCATCCGTTGGTCCAGTTTGGAGAAAGAAAATCAGCGTCGTGGGTACTCACAGCTGCCGAGATTCTAACGCAAACGTGTGATGCTTCAACTTGGGCACCTTGGACTGTTCGCTAATCGACGATTGTCACGGTCGAGGCTTGTGAAAGAATTTGGAAAACATCCGCTGCGTCGGTTGGGTTGAGACCAATGCATCCGTGATGTCCTTCCGTTGCGTTGTCCTTCAACGCATGCATGCACAAGCTGCCAGAAAGCCCAATCCAGTGCGGGCCGTAGCCATTGAGAGGCGATTCGGGCGGGTACTCGGCACCCGACGCATCGCGCCAGCGGAAACCTTCAGCCGCCTTAGCCAGCACTTGGAAGTCGCCCTCAGTGACGTTGCCCGAAACTCCGATGCGAACCGGAAACCGACCGGCGTAGAGACCATCGCAGAACAGAGTCATGACGTTCGACTTCAGATCGATCGTTGCATCGAACGGTTGATCTACCACCTTCAATTGAGTTCCCGGAGCCAGCGAAGCGGGGTTCGGAATTTCACTTCGATTGATGTTGTAGATTAACTGAGCCGGAACATTCCAACGTTGAGCCAGATCGACCAGCGATTCGTTTGCCGCGACGACGTAAGGCTGATCGCGAAAATGATGTTCAGAAGAAAAGATAACTTTACCCGCCAACGCATCTAGCCAGCCGAGCAATCGTTGCCGCTGTGGTCCATCAGCGTCCTTGGTTCCGTAGAACCGAGACAACAACTTCAATGAGTCACGATAGCGACCGTCGGCGACCAAGCGATCAACCTCCGGCCATGCCGCATTCAAGGGGATCGAGTCAAGATCTGGCTCACTATCAACGAGGCTGATATTGAAATCGTTATCAAGGTCTGACGTCCGGCTGCCGGCCAATTGAGTAACTGACGAATCTTTCGCGCCGATCGGTTGAGCCTTGACGGTAACCGGTTCGGTCGATGCGAACTGATACCGATCTTCCGACTTAATTTCTGGTGTGACGGGTTCCTGTTGCAACTGTGTCTCGAGTGCTTCGATTAACCCTTGATCCCGGTCCTTTTCGAGAACTTGACGCTGGCGAATATCCTCAGTGGCCGCTAGGTTCGAGTTCTTGGCCGAACTGCCCAGTTCCGGATAACTGAATGATTGAACATTGTCTTCCGTTGGCGCTGGAACGCGGATCGCGGGATTTACAACGGGTGGTGTGGTTGTCTTAGAGGCTGCCCCAAATGAGAATTTGGGTTTCGCGCTAGCGCTAGGGGCCGATACCAGTTTGGGTGGTGTCATTGGCTTGGGAGTGGTTTGCTCGAATCCGTGCGGTGGGCTGACGGTGGCGGGAATTGTGTTATCGACAAGAAGATCACTACCATCGGATATATCCATTGCAGGAATCAGGCTGTCATCGACCGACGATTTAGGCGTGTCCGAAATCTGATACAAACCCACCGACAAGCCAAGTAGCAATACGGCGACGAAGGTGCTTTTAAGAGATTGCATTGGTTTGACTCGAATAAATTGTTAGGTTACTGACATGGCCAACGAAGACTACTTGGAATCACTGATCAATTGTCCCGAATGCAATCGCTCTATTGATGAGGACTGCACCATGTGTCCCGGCTGCGGTTACTTCCTGATGGAAAAGGACCGTCGCCAAGTTTCTGGTTCTGGTTCGATGCGGCGCTATCGAGGGTTGTTCATAGCGATCGCAATCTTTTTGATTCTGCTTTTTCTCTTCCCGGCGATCAGCCTATTTTTTTAAAGACGCGGGTTTGATCGTAGCAATTTATTGAAATGGCTCGAAGATCAATAAAACCCCGGTTTTAATGGGATTTTGTGTGATAGCACACTCGTGTTCAGCCGCGCCGGCGGGAACTAGAACGCCAGTTTTTCTCATTCCGCAATATCGAACGCTTCGTTGATAAAAAGCGCTTGAATCATCCAGAAAAAGATTGCACAACGGTTTGAGCAAATCACAATAGGTTAGAGAAAGAAGAAGGATATTCATTCCACTAGGGCTGACTTCTTCAGGGCAAATTGCCCGACGATCGCCCAACACCAATTTTCAATCCGAGAAGGATCAAGCGACCCGTTCCACTGCCACGTTGATTAGTGTGTGGAGCGACTGATGAGAGATACCGATGAATCAACGTCCCAGAAGTTCAACATCAACCCATGCTGACTTGGAGCAGCAACGCGAGTTTTACGTTCACGCTCGTGAGATTGTGGCGGACCTGTTCCAGCCCCAGCCGTGGCGCTTCTGGACAGATTTCGTTGTTTCGACGATCTGTGCCTATGTGCTTGCGAGCATTTGGTTGGCCTTGCCAATGAGTTCACCGGTTGCCTGGTTGGCATTCTTTTCCGGATCGACACTGCTTTACCGGTCGTCAATGTTTATTCACGAACTGGTCCACCTTCCGACCAGTCAGATGAAATGGTTCCGACGCACTTGGAACTTCTTCGCCGGAGTCCCCATGATGGTGCCTTCGTTCTCTTATGCCAGTCACCTTCATCATCACAGCAGTCGGCACTACGGAACGGAGCACGACGGCGAGTATCTGCCGCTGGCCAGTGGATCAATCAAAGGCATCCTGATCTTTCTGACGCAAATTGTTTCACAGCCGATCCTTGTGTTTTTCCGATACGCGATTGGGACTCCGCTTTCATTCTTGCACCCTGCCCTGCGCAAGTGGACGCTGTCCCACGCAAGTTCACTGGTGATCAACTTTCAGTATCAGAAACAGCCGAAACCGACCGGGCAGTCCCGGTCGGATACTTTCTGGGAGCTGTTCACGTGCTTTCGAACGTGGGTGATGCTTGCGCTGGTCCTAGCCGGAATCATGCCAGCTGTTCGCCTGCCAAAAATATTCATGTTGGCCATGTTCGCGTTGACGCTAAACCACATTCGAACACTGGCGGCGCATCGTTACACCAGCGACGGTGAAACGATTTCTCATCTGGATCAGTTTCTCGATTCAACCAACGTGACCGGCAATTGGCTGACGGAGTTGATGTGCCCTCTTGGTTTGCGTTACCACGCGCTTCATCACTTGTTCCCAAGGATTCCCTACCACAATCTCGGGATTGCTCATCGACGGCTTAACAACCAACTGCCCCGTGACTCGGTTTACCATGCCGCGACCTACTCCTCCATCTGGTCAGCGATCAGAGACTTGCTAAAGAACGTTCGGGCTCACGAAAAAAGCCAAGTAGCCTGAGGCTGGAAGCAATTGTCCAGCAGTGCCAACGCTTTCGCTGCAGTTTTCAGGTTTCTAGTCGCCAAGGGAGCGATTCAGCTTTCTTGCGAGGGTCCGCGCCCGGATTTGCCAGCTGATAACTTCTCGCGAATCGCCTCCAATCGCTGTTTCAGCTCTGCTTCGAAGCCACGATCGACCGGTTCGTAATAGGTCCGATCCACGCCCAGATAGTCTTGAGCCGAAACCCCGTCGGGCTCATCATGCGAGTACTGATAGTCGGCACCGTGGCCCAGTCCGGCGGCGCCCTTGTAGTGACCATCGCGCAAATGTTTGGGAACCGGTAGCACTCGCTGTTCACGAACGTCAGCACGCGCAGCGCTGATTGCCGAAGTGGCGGCATTCGATTTTGGGGCGCATGCTAGGTAAGTCACCGTCTGCGAAAGAGTTAACTGGCACTCGGGTAAGCCAATTTGTTCACACGCTTGGGAACATGCTACCGCCAGCGGTAGCGCATGAGGGTCTGCGTTTCCAATATCCTCGCTGGCCAGAATAATGAGTCGGCGACACAGGAACCGCACGTCTTCGCCTCCTTCGAGCATCCGAGCCAGCCAATACAAACCGGCATCCGGGTCGCTGCCACGAATACTTTTGATCAACGCACTGGCGCAGTCGTAATGCTCGCTACCGGTCGGGTCATATTGAAAGGCTCTGGAACCAACCGCATTCCGCATCGCTTCCAAATCAATCTGAATCTGAGCTTCAGTATCGTCCGGGTTTTCTTCAGCGATTACGGCAGTTTCCAGTATGGAGAGGCTCTTGCGAGCATCGCCGTCGCAAATAGCAGCCAGATAATCCAAGGCATCTGATGAAATCGAAATATCCCGATTTCCAAGCCCGCGATCCGGATCATCGAGAGCCCGCTGAATAACGCTCTTAATCTCTTGGTCATTTAACGGTTCAAACTGGAAAACCTGACTGCGACTGACAAGGGCAGCGTTTACCGCGAAAGAGGGGTTCGAGGTGGTGGCTCCGATGAGCGTCACAATGCCGTCTTCCACGTCCGCCAGCAGAGCGTCTTGCTGTGTTTTGTTGAAGCGATGAATCTCGTCGATGAACAACAGGGTTCCTCGACCGCCAGTGGCCACCCGATCACGCGCGTCAGCCAATACTTCGCGTAAATCCTTAACACCGTGCATAATGGCACTTAGCTGTGCAAAATGACGTTTTGTTTGGTGCGCTAGAATCCGAGCCAATGTCGTTTTCCCGGTTCCCGGAGGCCCAAAAAACAACACAGATCCCAGTCGATCTGCCTTCACAAGTTTGTGCAGTAGTTCGCCGGGAGCTAAAAAGTGTGTCTGGCCGACAAATTCTTCTAGTATTTGTGGGCGCAAACGCGACGCTAATGGTTTAGTTGCGTCCATTGCTGCTTTTTCACTTGCTTCAAACAGCGACATTCTTTTGCATCGGGATGAAAAATAACGATTTACCGGGAATTCACGGATGACTGTGAGTCATGTGCACGGATTGGTTAAATATATGCTAAACTGGAACCATCTTATGCTGGCGCGTACGGATGCGTTCTTGCATAACAGGTGACCCTCGAATCGACCAGTTTAGACGAATGCATACTACCAAAAACAAAGCTTCCAAGTGCGTGATGGCCCGCATTTCCCGTCAGGGAACGTCGTATCAGAAGAATTTCACACTTCGAAAGTACAAGACCTGGACGGCAGCGGAGAAAGCCGCACAAAAATGGGTCAAAACGATGTTGAAAGAGTTACCAGCTCCCACCCCACGCAAAGGTCGAATGACCAAGCGGAATAAATCCGGAATAGTTGGTATCTGGCCTCGATTGTCGACCCATAAACGCGACGGGCAAGAGTACCAGTATTGCCGCTGGTACGCTCGCTGGCCCGAGTGTCCTTTGAAGGGGGGCATTAGCTTTTCAGCCGAAATGTTTGGCGACGAGGAGGCATTCGCGATGGCCTATCTGGCGGTAGCCAATGAGACAGTCGATCGCGAATGGATTAAGAAGAAGATGAAAACCTTCAAAAGCACCAAGAAGTACAAAGAAGTACTCAGTAAGAAACTGCTCTCGTTTGAGTAGTGGGCGTTCTGAGTCGCGCATGTGAAAACGTTGACGTCGCAATGCGCGATTGACAACTTGTCAGTTGCCACGGTTTCCATCCGCTAATGGTTTCTGCTAGTGGTTTGTGATTACTAAAAAATCGGGTTGCTCTTTCGCATAAACTATTTGATCACAGCACCTACGATCATTGGTCAACCCGAAAATTAAGGTGTGACAAAGCGCTAGCGAATGGTTTGCCATTTGAGTCACGAGTGCTTTCGGGCGGCAAATTTCATTACCACCCGCGGCCACAACT